>NZ_JBYTAJ010000020.1:0-115308 GCF_058788075.1 Pseudomonas sp. FW305-20
GGGGGGGGTGGGGGGGGGGGGGGGGGGCGGGTCTGTCAGACTGGTTGCAATCGTTGCTCAAACACCCCAACCCCATCCAGATCCCGCAACACCACACTCATCTCCCCCGTCTGCCCATCAATATTCACCTCACCAAAAAACTGAAACCCGGCAAACGGCGAGGTGTTCTGTGCCGGTGGTGCTTTCTCGAACACCACCTGCGGACCAAAGGTCTTATCCAGCGAATCAGGCCCGAAACTCCCCGCATTCAAAGGCCCGGCGACAAACTCCCAGAACGGTTCGAAATCCTGAAATGCCGCTCGATCCGGGTGGTAATGGTGCGCGGCGCAGTAATGCACATCCGCCGTCAGCCAGACAAAATTGCGCACCTGCTGCGCCCTCAGAAAACCGAGCAATTCGGCGATTTCCATTTCACGCCCCTGGGCCGGTCCCGGCTCGCCATTGGCCACGGCTTCCCAACGCGTCACGCCAGGGCTGACTTCACCGTCCGGTACGCCGAGGCCAATCGGCATATCAGCAGCGATGACTTTCCACTGGGCCTTGGAGGCCTTCAACTCACGTTTGAGCCAGTCCAGTTGTTCACGACCCAGGAACGGTTTGGCGGCGCCCAGATTGTCGTCATTGGCCCCGCGATAACTGCGCAAGTCGAGCACGAACACATCGAGCAACGGACCGTAACCGAGCTTGCGATAAATCCGCCCACCGCCATCGGCGCTCTGCAACCGCATCGGTGCATATTCGAGCCAGGCCTGACGCGCGCGACCGACCAGGCTGTGGATATCTTTACTCTTGTAGCGCTCATCCAGTTGCTTGCCCGGCGACCAGTTGTTGACCACTTCATGGTCGTCCCACTGCCAGATCTGCGGAACCTCGGCATTGAAGCGGCGGATGTTTTCGTCCATCAGGTTGTAACGGTAATTGCCGCGATAATCGTCGAGGGTTTCGGCGACTTTGCTCTTGGCTTCAGAGGTGATGTTGCGCCACACGCGGCCGCTCTCTGTGGTGAGCTGCGCAGGTATCGGGCCGTCGGCGTAGATGGTGTCGCCGCTGTGGATAAAGAAGTCTGGCAGGCGCAAACGCATGGCTTCGTAGATGCGCATGCCGCCGATGTCCGGGTTAATGCCGAAGCCCTGGCCGGCGGTGTCGCCGCTCCAGACGAAACGGAGGTCGCGACGGGTTTGCGGCACGCTGCGCAGATGGCCGAACCACGGTTCGCTGGCGACGCCGCTCTGGGCGTCTTCGAAGTGCACGCGGTAGAAAATCGCCTGGCCCGCGGGCAGGCCGGTGAGTTCGACACGGGCCGTGAAATCGGTATCGGACACGGCCAACGGCGAGACAAAACGACGGGGATTGCTGAACAGGCTGCGGGTGTCCCATTCCACCACCATGCGCGCAGGGCGATCGCAGCGGCTCCAGATCATCGCCCGGTCACCCAGCACGTCGCCGGACTGCACGCCATCGGTGAGTTGCGGCCGATCCTTGACCGAGGCAATGACGGCCGGCGCCAGGCCCGGCAACAACAGCCCGGCACCCACGGCTTGTATGACACGACGGCGGCCGAGGTCGAATTCGCTCATGGTGTTCTCCCTGAAAAGGAAAACTTAAGCACATGCCCATGAAACCGGTGTGACACCGCTCTACCCTGTGGGAGTGCGGTGGAGTATCAGGCGCTGACGGGCTCTATCGCCAGCCCAACGACCTCCGGCCGCTTGACCACCGCATAAACCACCGCCGTCAGCAAACTCCCGGCCACAATCGCCAGCAAATACAGCAGCGCATGGTTGATCGCATTCGGGATCGCCAGTACGAACAACCCGCCGTGCGGCGCCATCAGTTTGCAGCCGAAATACATCGACAACGCACCGGTCAGCGCACCACCGGCGATGCTCGCCGGGATCACCCGCAGTGGGTCTTTCGCGGCAAACGGAATCGCGCCTTCGGAGATGAAGCACAGCCCCAACACCAACGCCGCTTTACCGGCTTCGCGTTCGGTCTGGGCGAACTTGCGCCGCGCAATAAACGTAGCGATGCCCAGGCCAATTGGCGGCACCATGCCGGCCGCCATGGTCGCGGCCATCGGTGCATAACTTTGCGACGCCAGCAGCCCCACCGAGAATGCATACGCGGCTTTGTTGATCGGCCCGCCCAGGTCGACGCACATCATCGCGCCCAGCAGCACACCGAGCAGAATCGCATTGGTGGTGCCCATGCTGTCGAGGAAGTGCGTGAGGCCTTCGAGCATCCCGGCCACCGGTTTGCCGACCACGTAGATCATCACCAGGCCGGTGAACAGACTCGCCAGCAACGGGATGATCAGGATTGGTTTGAGCGCCTCAAGACTTTGCGGCAAGCGCGCATAACGGTTGATCGCCTGCGCCGCGTAACCGGCGATGAAACCGGCAATGATCCCGCCGATAAAACCGGCGCCCAGGGTGCTTGCCAGCATGCCGCCAATCATCCCCGGCGCCAGGCCCGGACGGTCGGCGATCGAGTAGGCGATGTAACCCGCCAGCAGCGGCACCATCAGCTTGAACGCGGTCTCGCCGCCGATCTGCATCAGCGCCGCCGCGAGGGTGCCTTGCTCCTTGAATGCGGTGATGCCGAACACGAACGACAAGGCGATCATCAAACCGCCTGCCACCACCATCGGCAGCATGAACGACACGCCGGTCAGCAGGTGTTTGTAGACGCCGGTTTTCTCTTGCTTGGCCGGGCCTTTGGCACCGCTCGCAGCGGTTTCCTGCGTGCCTTCGGCCAGCGCTTTATTCAGCGTCGCTTCGGCTTGTTTGAGGGCGATGCCGGTGCCGCAACGGTAAATCTTCTTGCCGGCAAAACGATCGGTGGCGACTTCGATATCGCAGGCCAGCAGCACCACGTCCGCATCGGCAATTGCCGCTGCACTCAACGGATTGCGCGCACCGACCGAGCCCTGGGTTTCCACTTGCAGGTCGTAGCCCAGACGCTTGGCCGCTTGCTGCAAGGCTTCAGCGGCCATGAAGGTGTGAGCGACGCCGGTCGGACACGCGGTAATCGCGACCAGACGCGGAGCGTTTTTAACGACGACAGCAGGTTCGGCCACGGCTTCGGGGGCGACGTAAACCTGAGCCTCTTCAGCACCGCGACGCAGCACCGCTTCGACATCTTGCAGGGCTTGCGCCGGGGTACTCTGGAACACCCGCTTGCCGACGAATCGCGACATATCCACCGGTGTGCTGGTCACCAGCAATACCCACTCGGCCGCCTCGATCGTGGCCGCCGACAATTGGCGTTCAGGGTGCGCGGCATCGTTGACTTCGACACTGGTGCTCCAGCCCTGACGCTGGGCCGCCGCGTCGAGCAAGCGGGCGCACAGCACACTGGTAACCATGCCGTTCGGGCAGGCCGTAACAATGGCTAACTTCATGACAAACCCTCTTATTGTTCTGTCAGGGGGCGCACGCGCACACCCTGTTCGAGCCGCGCCAACTGCGTGGCGTCGCCAATACCGAAACCGATCTGGGTGACCGCCATCGCGGCAATCGCCGTGGCGGTGCGCAACGTCTGCTCAGGCGTATCGGCGCTGAGCAAACCGTGGAGCATGCCGGCCAGTAACGAATCGCCCGCGCCCACGGTGCTGACGACACTGACCTTGGGCGGCGTAGCATGCATCGCCGAGCCGATACTGAACCAGTTCACGCCATCGGCACCGTCGGAGATCACCACGTGCTCGATGCCTTGAGCATGCAAGCGGCTCGCGGCTTCAGCCTGTGCCGCGACCGAAACCATCTCGCCGCCCATCACGTCGGCCAGCTCTTCGGTGTTCGGTTTTATCAACCATGGACCGGCATTGAGCGCGGCCCGCAAGGCTTCGCCACTGCTGTCCAGCGCCACGTTCAGACCGAGATTTTTCAAACGCACAATCAACGCCTGCAACCACTGCGGGCTGATGCCTTGTGGCAGGCTGCCGGCAACGACGACCGCGTCATGATCGGGTGCAATCTGATCGAGTCGATCAAGCAATGCCTGCTGCGCGGCTTCACTGACCAAGGGGCCGGGACCGTTGATGTCGGTGATGCGCCCATCGCTTTCCGCCAGTTTGATGTTGCTGCGCGTCTCACCCGGAACACGGATGAACGCGTCGACAAAACCGCGTTTGGCAAACAGCGTTTCGAACGCTTGAAGATTGTCCTCCCCGAGGAAGCCGCTGACCGTGAGCTGATGCCCAAGGTCCGCCAGCACTTGTGCCACGTTCACGCCTTTACCGGCGGCATGCGTGTGCATCTCGTCGCTACGGTTGACTTGGCCGGGGGTAAGCAGCGGCAACTGGACCGTGAGGTCCAGCGCCGGGTTGAGGGTCAGGGTCAGGATCTTGGCCATTACAGGGCCTCCACTAGTGCGCGCACTTCATTGGCGCTGCCCACGGCCAGGGCCTGTTGGGCAAGGATTTGGGTCTGGGCCAGGCTGAGCTCGCGAACCCGCGCCTTGACCTCGGCAATGCTGCGACCTGACACACTGAGCTCGTCCACACCCAGGCCGACCAGCACCGGCACCGCCAGCGGATCGGCCGCCAGCTCGCCGCACACGCCGACCCACTTGCCGTGGGCATGGGCCGCGCGCACGGTGATGTCGATCAGTTGCAGCACCGCCGGGTGCAAGCCGTCAGCCTGGGCCGACAAGGTCGGATGACCACGGTCGATGGCCAAGGTGTATTGGGTCAGGTCATTGGTGCCGACGCTGAAGAAGTCGACCTCTTTGGCCAGCACCGGCGCCAGCAATGCAGCCGACGGCACTTCAATCATGATCCCCAGTTGCAGGTCGGCAACCGGAATTTCCAGACGCAGACGTTCGGTCATGTCCCGGGCCTGACGCCATTCGTCGACGCTGCCGACCATGGGGAACATGATCCGCAGCGGACGGTTGTCCGCCGCACGGAGCAACGCGCGCAATTGCGCTTCCATGATCTGCGGACGTTGCAGGGTCAGGCGAATACCGCGCACGCCGAGGAACGGGTTTTCTTCTTTGGCAATCGGCCAATACGGCAGCGGTTTGTCACCGCCAACGTCGAGAGTGCGGACCACCAGCGGCCGACCGGCCAGGCCATCGAGCACGCGACGGTATTCGACTTCCTGGGTCGCCTCGTCCGGCGCCTGCGAGTGGGCCATGAAAATCAGTTCGGTGCGCAGCAGGCCAATGCCTTCGGCACCCTGCTCCACCGCGCTGGTCACGCCCGCGCTTTCGCCGATGTTGGCGAACACTTCGACCGCATGCCCATCAGTGGTCAGTGCCGGTTGATGACGTTGTTCGGCGGCCGCTTTCAAACGTTGCTCGCGGGTGTCGCGCTCTTCGGTGGCGCGCTGCAAGGTCGCCGCGTCGGCGTCCACGTGCAGGCGACCGCGTTGACCATCAATCAGTAACGGCGTGCCCGGCGCCAGCAGCAACACGGCCGGGCCGGCGCCGACCAGCGCCGGAATACCGAGGGCTCGGGCGACAATCGCACTGTGCGCGGTAGCACCGCCACGGGCGGTGAGGATGCCGGCGACACGCGCCGGATCAAGGCGGGCGACATCGGACGGGCCGACTTCATCCATCACCAGAATGTACGGTTGCTCAGGTTCGCTCGGGGTTTCGACGCCACTCAGTTGCGCGAGCACTCGACGGCCGATATCACGCAAGTCGGCGGCGCGTTCGGCGAGCAAGGCGTCCTGCAGCGACTCCTGTTGTTTGGCCGCTGCTTCAATCACCGCCATCCACGCCGCTTCAGCGCTTTCGCCCTGCTTGAGACGGGTGTCGACTTCATCGGTCAATTCCGGGTCGTCGAGCATTTCCTGGTGGGTGATGAAAATCTCGCGAATGGCCTTGGATTTGCTGCGTTCGATCAGGCCTTCGATGTCGCGACGTACGTCCGCCAACGCCTGCTGGAGACGCTCGCGCTCAATCGCAGCAGACTCGCCGCGCAGCGGGTAATCAATGGTTTGCAGCACTTGAATGTGCGCCGGGCCGATGGCGATGCCCGGTGCGGCGGCGATGGCCTGGATCAGGCTGCCGGAGGCTGGCGCGAGGATTACCTCGGCTATATCGGCGATCACTTCGCGCTGCTGGCTGACGGCTGGCAACGGCTCGACTTCTTCACCGAGGCCTTCTTCGATGGCGGCCAGCAAGGCTGGCAAGGCATCGGCGGCGATGCTCGGCTCGGCAACAAATTCCAGCACCTGACCGCGACGGGCGCCGAGGCTGAGCAGTTTGCTCAAGCTCTTCACCGACACCGCGCTATCCTGGCCATCGACGATGCGTACGCGGATTTCACCTTCAAAGCTTTTCGCCAGTTGCGCGAGGATCTTCGCCGGACGCGCGTGCAAGCCGTGGGCGTTGGCCAGGGCGATGCGAGCGCTCGGCCAATCGGCTGGCAGTTCACCGCCCAGGACTTCAAGGACTTTACGGCTGCTGGTGGCGCGGCCCAGTTCGTGGCCTCGACCTTCGATCAGCAACGCACAAAGGCGTTCGAGCAAGGCTTGGTGAGCTTCACCGAGGCTGGCCAGGCAGAACAGACCGCTGAGCGGCTGACCAAGGTAACGCATCGGTTTGTCCGGCGTGACGAAGGCCAGGCCCGGACGCTTGACCGTTTGCTCGCTGTGCAACCACCACAGCCCATCGCCCAGCGGCAGCGCGTCGACCTGCTGCAACACGGCGGAGAAACCGTTGCTCACACAATCGGCCTGACGCAGCAAACGTGCACCGCGCCAGACCAGCTCTTCGAAGTCGTCGGCGGACACACCGAGGCCGATCATCTGGGCATCCAGCGCCAGTTCTTGCGGCGCGCCTTGCAGCAGTTTCAACAAGGCTTCGGCGGAACTGGCGCGGCGTAGCGCCTGGCCCAGGTCGGTTTCGCCGAGGGCGCGGGTCAGCAGTTGCAGCAAGCGCAGGTGTTCATCGGATTTGGCCGCAATACCAATCGCCAGGTAGACGATCTGACCGTCGCCCCAGTCCACGCCTTCAGGGAACTGCATCAGCCGCACGCCGGTGGAAAACACCAGATCGCGGGTTTCCGGCGTACCGTGAGGGATGGCAATACCTTGACCGAGAAAGGTCGAGCCCTGGGCCTCGCGCGCCTGCAACCCGGCGAGGTAACCCTCGGCCACCAGACCATCGGTGACCAGATGCTGCGCCAGCAGGTGCAACGCTGCGGACTTATCCACGGCCGATTGGCCCATGGATATCTGCTCTATAGTGAGCTCGAGCATGCTTTCTCCTTTTTGGCGTCTTGTGACGCCAGGTATTGTTTTGAATGATTCAGCTTAGGCTCTTGGTCATCACTTTTGGCGGTTTCGCGGCAGAACCGGCAAAGAAGCCCATAACGTAGAAAATACGCTTGCTGAAACGTTTAATCTAGAATGATTGGCACGTTACTCGATTATGTCTCATCCTTGAAGTCCAATTGTCGGATGCGTCGCGACGATGGTCGTCTGCCTTAATCGGGTAGGATTGGCGAAAATGTCGAGGCAAGCTCGAAAAAACAAGGAAAAACCGGGTTGAAACTCAGTGATATCGCCCAGTTGGCCGGTGTGTCCGTAACCACCGCCAGCTACGTCATCAATGGCAAGGCAGAACAACAACGTATCAGCAGTGCCACCGTCGAGCGCGTACGCGCGGTCGTTGAAGAACATGGCTTTACGCCCAATCCGCAGGCCGCCGGGTTGCGCAGTCGGCACACCCGCACCTTGGGTTTCATTCTGCCGGACCTGGAAAACCCCAGTTACGCGCGCATCGCCAAACTGCTGGAACAAGGCGCCCGGGCTCGCGGCTATCAGCTGCTGATCGCCAGTTCCGACGATGCACCGGACAGCGAACGACAATTGCTGAAGCTGTTCCGGGCCCGGCGCTGCGATGCATTGATCGTTGCCAGTTGCCTGCCGGCCGGCGATGACAGCTACCGCCAGTTGCAGGCCAAGGGCATTCCGATCATCGCGATCGACCGGGTCATGGAGCCTGAGCATTTCTGCTCAGTGATCAGTGATGACCGCGAGGCCAGCCTGCAACTGACCCGCAGTCTACTGGCCCCGTTGCCCAAGCAGATCGCACTGATCGGCGCACGCCCCGAACTGAGCATCAGCCAGGAGCGGGCGGCCGGTTTCAAAGGAGCGTTGAACGGGTTCAAAGGCGAGGTGCTGATCGAGCACGGCGAGTCGTTCAGCCGTGAGTGCGGCAAACAGTTGATGGAAGAACTGCTACAGCGTCTGGGCCATTTGCCGGATGCGCTGGTGACCACGTCCTACGTGCTGCTTCAGGGCGTGTTCGATGCCTTGCACGACTTCCCGCTCAAAACCCGCCCGTTGCGCCTCGGCACCTTCGGCGACACGCAGTTGCTGGATTTCCTGCCGCTGCCGGTCAACGCCATGGCCCAGCAACATCAGCTCATCGCCGACAAGGCGCTGGAACTGGCCCTGGCCGCCATCGAGCAATCGGATTACCAACCCGGCGTGCAGGCCATCGCGCGGACCTTCAAGCAGCGTATTCGCCAGGACTGAACCGTGGAGCTGATCGACAGCCACACTCATCTGGACTTTCCGGACTTCGACGAGGATCGCGCGGCGGTGTTGGCCGAGAGCCGCGCCCTCGGAGTGCGGCGGATGGTGGTGCTGGGGGTTTATCAGGGCAATTGGCAGCGGGTCTGGGACCTGGTGCAAAGCGATCCCGACCTGTATGCGGCGTTCGGTTTGCATCCGGTGTATCTGGATGATCATCGCCCTGAAGACTTACACGAACTGGGTGATTGGCTGACTCGGTTGGCGGGTCATCGACAGTTGTGCGCGGTGGGCGAGATTGGCCTGGATTACTTTATCGAAACCCTGGATCGTGAACGCCAACAGGTGCTGTTCGATGCGCAGCTGCAACTGGCGGCGGACTTCAATCTTCCCGCGCTGATTCATGTGCGACGCAGCCACGCGGCGGTGATTGCCACGCTCAAGCGGTTTCGCTTGAAACGCGCGGGGATCATTCATGCCTTCGCCGGCAGCAAGGAAGAGGCCCGCGAGTACATCAAGCTTGGTTTCAAACTGGGTTTGGGTGGTGCCGCGACCTGGCCTCAGGCCTTGCGCATGCATCGTGTGCTGGCCGAACTGCCGCTTGAATCAGTGGTCCTGGAAACCGACTCGCCGGACATGGCGCCCGCCATGTTCCCCGGTCAACGGAATAGTCCGGCGCATCTGCCGGCGATCTGTACGGCGCTGGCGGGGATCATGGCGATCACGCCTGAACAACTGGCCGTCGCCAGCACTGCAAATGCCTGTGAACTGTTCAACTGGCGTTAGTCACCGATCGTTCCCACGCTCTGCGTGGTAACGCCTCCTGTGACGCTCTGCGTCACGACTTTTGGGACGCGGAGCGTCCCGGGCTGCATTCCCACGCAGAGCGTGGGAACGATCCTGCTTAAACCCGGAACGCGCTGATCAGCTGCTTCAATTCCACCACCTGAGCCGACAACGCACGACTGGCATCCTCAGTCTGGTGCGCACCTTCGGCAGTACGCTCACCGGCGCGGTTGATTTCGACAATATTCTGGTCGATGTCATGGGCCACGGCGGTCTGCTGCTCTACCGCGGCGGCGATCTGTTGGTTCTGATCGACGATCATGCCGACCGCACCGAGGATGTTTTCCAGCGCTTGCTGAACCTTTTCCGACTGCCCCACCGTGCCGTTGGCCATCTGATGACTGGTACCCATCGCCTTCACCGCAGCGCCGACACCGCTGTGCAGCTTGGCGATCATCTGCTCGATTTCCTCGGTAGATTGCTGGGTGCGCTTGGCCAGGGTCCGGACCTCGTCCGCCACCACCGCAAAACCACGACCTTGCTCACCGGCCCGAGCGGCTTCGATGGCCGCGTTGAGCGCCAAGAGGTTGGTCTGTTCGGCGATGCTCTTGATCACCTCCAGCACACGGCTGATGGACTGGCTGTCGCTGGCCAGTTGATTGATCACCAGCACCGACTGGTCGATCTCACTGGCCAGTGCCGCGATGCTGCCCTGCTGGGATTCCACCAGCCCACGACCGCTGATGGTCTCATCGTTGACGCTATGAGCGCTGCTGACCGCTGCCGCGGCACTGCGTGCAACCTCCAGGGAGGTGGCGGACATCTGGTTCATGGCCGTGGCGACCTGCTCGATCTGCGTGCGCTGCCCCGCCACCGCCTGGTTGCTCCGGGCGGAAACGTTCTCCACCTGCCCGGCCTGGCGCTCTACCTCACTGACGGTCTGGCCAACCCGCTCGATCAGGTCATGGATTTTCTTCACGGTGCCGTTGAACACCTCGCCCAGCTCGCCCAGTTCATCGCGGCTGTTGGCGCTGAAGGTCACTGTCATGTCGCCGGCCGCGACCTTGTCCATCACCGCGCCAAGACGCTTGAGGGTGGTGCGGGTCGAGGCGTAGAAGCCGCCATAGAGGTAAAAAATCAACACGAACACCACCGACAGCGCCAAGGCCTGCAAGACCATGTGGGTGCGGTTCTGCTCCAGTCGCTGCTGCAATTGGGTGCCAAGAAACTTCAGCGTGGCTTCGTTGAGTTGGTAGGTCTGGTCCATCAGGCCCGTGACCTGGTCGTAAAAGCCCTGCCAGGGCGCATCCAGCGTGTCGGCCATCACTACCTGTTCTTCGAACAGTTCACTGGCCTTTTTCAGCGATGCCTTGCTGTTTTCGGCCTGCGCCGCCAGGGTTTCGCGTGCCGCTTTGCTGGAGCCCAGCGCGTCCTGCAACTTCAGGGCATATTCGGCCTGCAGTTTTTCGATCTGCGCCAGCAACTCATCAAAACGGGTACTCGATGCCGAGTTGAGAAAACCCTGCCCCAGCGAAAAAGAGCCCATCGCCCGGCCTTCGCCCAGAAGCTGGGTCACGGGCGGGGTGACATTGGTAATGAGTTCGCTGAGCTGGCGCATGTCGCTCTGGGTGTCGCGGCTGAGGCCGGCCTGACTGGCGATGACCTGGCTGAAAATTTGGGCGTTGCCGAGCAGCTTGCCGATCATCGCACTTTTGCTTTGCAGGGAGCTTTCCGCTTGCTGGGCCTTGAACGCGGCGATCATCTCATCGCGTTTGCCATCGAAAACCGTGATCTGCTCGGGGTCCGTGGTCATCGCCGTCAGCCCTTGCAAACGGGTCAGCACATTTTGCCCCAGGGTACTGATCTGCGACTCGACATTGCCGGCCTTGCCGGACTGACCAAGGGTGACGTTGATCTGCACCAGGTTGTTCAGGGTTTCCAGATCGCGCCGCAACGTCAGGCTGCTGCCCAACAGGTCAAGGCTCTGCAGCTCGACCCGGGTGCCCTGGAATTCTCGATAAGAATCGCGCACCAGATAGAAGTTGGTCACCAGCATCGGCACAAGGAACAGCACGCTGATCAGGCTGAACTTCATGCCAAAGCTCAGGCGGTTCATCAGCGCGACGGCGGGATAGAGCAAGCTCTTCACTATGAAGTCTCCCTTCGATTTCTTATTTTTATTGGCAGGCGCAGGTCGAGAGCAGATAGCCACTATTCGGCGCTGTCTCTGTATAGCTTAAATCGGCGGGATGTTTTGTAACTTAAGGTTAACGGCGAGATGCACACTTAGGACGATAGATACCCCTGTGGCGAGGGGGCTTGCCCCCGTTCGGCTGCGAAGCAGTCGCAGAACCTGATTGCACAGTTTGACTGGAAAAATGCTAGGGGCCGCTTCGCGACCCAACGGGGGCAAGCCCCCTCACCACAACGGAGTCCACTCCAGAACTAAGCAAGAACGGTCCACAGCGCGAAACCGGCATACCAGAGCACTGCCGCGCGCAGCAGCAGTTCCCAGATCCGGTCGAGGCTGTTGATGCCGTCAGGCCCGACCATTGGCGCCGGAATTTCACCGGCCACCAAGCCCACCTTCTCGATCAATTGGGCGGCGCTGATGTTCCAGTTCAGCAGCTCGTTCAACATTACCCGGCCGACCGCGACAAAGTTGCCGACCAACGCAAAACTCGCCGCCAACAGACGCACCGGCACCCAGTCGAACGCATGACGCAGTTTTGCGGCGCGCTCGACCACGGCCGGGGTCTGCCCATGTTCTTCGGCCAGGGCCAGCAGTCGATAGCTCAGGGCTGCGACCGGCCCCAGCAGGAAGTACCAGAAAATCACCGCGAAAAAGCCCTGATAAGCCTCCCACAGCAAATGCCCTTCGACCCGTTCCAGCAATTGTTCGCCGCTATCGGCGCAGATACCCACATCACGGTCCGCTACATGAGCGGCCGCTTGCAGGTCTTCCCGGCGCCAGGCATCGCGAAACGGCCCCAGACCGGCCAGCAGATCACCGCGGCCCAGACTGTAAATCACCACCAGCAGGTGCACCGGCAACGCCAGCAGACCGTAAGCCACCGGGTCCAGAACCAGTAGCAGCAAACCCAGCAATGCCACTGGCAACAACACCAGTATCACCAGGATCAGCCACGGACTTTTCGCCAGACGCGGACTGACCTCAAGCTTGTTCAGCTCGCGAACCCATCCACCATCGCGCTGAATCCGATGACGCAGGGCCGAGAATTTCTCGATCCAGACCGCCAACAGCAACACCAGAAAACTCATTGTTGTTCCTCTTTTGCCAGGGCGGCGCGATAGCGTGCCCAGTCGAATGCAGGCCCGGGATCGGTTTTACGCCCCGGTGCAATGTCGCTATGCCCGCAAATGCGCTCTGCGGTGATGGCCGTGAACGTGCTTTGCAACTGCCGGGTCAGGGTCGTCAACGCTTGATACTGGGCATCGGTGAACGGCAGATCATCCGTGCCTTCAAGTTCAATGCCCACGGAAAAATCGTTACAGGTTTCCCGTCCTTCGAAACTCGAGACGCCGGCATGCCAGGCACGCTCAAGACAAGAGACAAACTGAGTGACGGTGCCGTCACGTTCGATCAGAAAGTGCGCAGATACACGCAGGTCGGCGATCCCTTCAAAGTAGGGATGTTCCGTGACATCCAGACGATTCTGGAAAAACGCCTGCACCTTGCCGGTGGCGAATTGCGCAGGCGGCAGGCTGATGTTGTGGATCACCAGCAGGGAAATTTCATCCGAGGGGCGCGCATTGAAGTTGGGCGATGGGCAAATATCTACGCCCTGACACCAACCGCTCGCGGGGTCCAACTGCATACAGGTTCCTTCAACGACGACTGTGTTGGCGCCCAGTATGCCGCGATAGCCCCTCCGGGCGCGATCACTTGCCGCGATTGAGGCGCCGCAGGTTGCCAATCACCGACTCCAGCGCCCGGTCGAACAGCAAAGTGTCGTCCAGTGTGCGCACCGCGCCACGACGGAATTCCAGCGCCAGGCCGGTGCGGCTGCGTTCCAGCACTTTCATCCCGGTGCGGTTGACGAAAATGTATTTGCCGGTGGCTTCAATGATCGCCGCCAGTTTGCAGCGAAGGGTGTTTTCCTCGTCTTCCTGAAACTCGACCCAGCCCCCCAACCGCAGTTGATCGACCTGAAGCAGGCCGGCATCGTCTTCCGGCAAGCGCACTGACGCCGTATCGACCGGCCCTTCGTCGGCGGTTCGCAGGACAACTTCCTGCTGCACTTCGACCATTACCGGCGTATCGACAGACTGTGCAAGCTTTGGCCCTGGACGTTCGAACAGCTGAACGTGCAAGGCTTCCAGCTCACTGAAAAATTCGCTGGTGGCGAACGGATCGAAGGCCGAACGGCTCAACCCGTCGCGCAACGACTTGAGCAAGCCAGGCACCAGCGCCAACAAGCGCTGGCTCGCATCGGGCTCATCATGACGCTGCACGCTCCAGATCAATTGCTCCATGGTCTGCACATCGGCGTGCCACTCGGCCGCCTGATCGCCGTGCTTGAGGCACGTCAGCAGCAACACCTGGCTCCACGCTTCCTGGACAAATACCACCACCCGCTGCGGCAATACTTGGCCCAACAAGGCCTGATTCAGCACCTGTTCGACGCGCTGGCGGGCCAGTTCAGTCCTGGCGCGGCCCTCTTCGGCGTCGCGGGTGCGTTGCTCTAGCAGCTCACTGCGACGGCGTTCATCGCTGGTGAAGGCGAGAAAATCCGCGAGCAATTCGGAGAAGACCGCCGGATCATCGACAAAATCGTTGAGCAAGCGTTGCACCACCTGTTCGATGCGCAGATACAGGCTGTCGCGCTCATGGTCATCGCACTCCCCCCAACCCATGGCGGCGGTGGCGATTTCATTGAGCAGGCGTCGGGCCGGGTGACTGCTGCGGCTGAAGAAGCTCTTGTCGAGCACCGCCACTTTCAGCATCGGAATCTGCAAACGGCCGATCAACGCCTTGAGCGAATCCGGCAGGTTGCGGTCATCGAGGATGCATTCGAAGAGCATGGCAATCAGGTTGATCACGTCTTCGTCGGCCACCCCGACCACGCGTGACTTGCCACTTTTGACGCTGACCCGGGTCAGCAGCTCTTCGAGCTGGTTTCGCAGATCGAAGTCGTCCTGGGCTTCCGGCGCCGGCACGTATTGCTGCAGGTGCGAGAGCAGGCGCATCAGGTCACGGGTGGTAATCGGCTGTGTCTGGGCGCTGGCTTCAAGCGTGGGCGCGACACTGCCACGCACGTTAAGCAGCAACTCCTGCAACGCCGCGAAAACTTCCTGCACGCTGTCGTCGGTCGGCGGGCCACTGGCGCGAGTGTTGGCGTGAGCCGGTTCAGTATCAACGTCGGCTGCCGCACGCTCCTTGACCCGGCGCGCAGGCGCAGGCTTGAGCTCAGGCAGAACACCGGTGGCGAGCAGCAACTGATTGGCTTCGGCGTAAAGCTGATTGGCATCCCTGAGCACATAGCGGTCGAACAGTTTGAGGATGATCAGCTTGACCTTGATCTCCACTCCCAGGTTGCGCCCGGCCTGCAAAAAGTACTCGCAGAGCATCGACGGCGCCATGGGATTGTGCTGATCGAGCAACTCCCTCCCCAACAGTGCGCTGAAGCGGGCGGTCAATTGGCCGAGGGCGAAACCGTCGCGGCTCAGCACTTTGCTGACCATTGCCTCCACTGCCACCCTGCGCTCCACGTCGTCATCGGGCGGTGCCACCGAGGCATCGAAGGCCAGCGACTGGGGCAAGGCAGATTGAGTGCTGTCGTACCGGGTGAGGCTGACAAAAGCCTCGAAGAATTGTTCGAGAAAGCCGCGTTCGATGTTTTTGCGCTTGAGGCGCAAGTCGCGCATGGCTTCGAAGAACAGGTTCTGTTCGACGTCATCGCGGGCCCGGTCGGCCATTTCGAACAGCGTGTCGTCGGCGTTATCGAACAGTTCCTGCAAACCATGCCTGAGCTGTTGCGCGGCCTTGTCGCGAACCTGAAGCAGAATCACAGGCAGGCGGGCGAGCGGCGAGTGAGTCGCCTGGTCGGTAGCGACCTTGTGCAAAGGCACTACATTCCCGTCGTTGTGCATTCAGCCCTCCTGAAACGGTGAGTCTTCAAAGTCGTCAATCACGTCAAAGCCATGACGTCAAAAGCAAGGCGGATTATCTTGCAAAAGATGTCTTCTCTACCAGCAGACTCTGCGTTTCCTTTTGAAATAGACGCTCGCGGCAGACGCTGACTTAGTACCGATTGCTCAGGCGAATCGACCAAATGCAGGTTTCAGAGCGATGGGAACGCCTCTGATGCCTTGGGTTGCCCAGCACCATGGCCCTATAATCGGGCCACTTTGTTTGTGGAGTCCGTTATGCCGAATCTACGTCTCGCCGATTTGACCGCCGAAATCGAAGCCAACGTGCGCCGTGCGTTGCTCGAAGACATCGGCAGCGGCGACATCACCGCACAGCTGATCCCGGCCGAACGCCTGGCCAAAGCCACGATCATCACCCGCGACGCTGCCGTCATCTGCGGCACAGCCTGGGTTGATGCCGTGTTTCGGCAGCTGGACCCACGTGTTGCGGTGCACTGGCAGGTGCGTGATGGCGAGCGGGTGAAACCCAATCAGGCGCTGTTCCACCTGGAGGGCCCGGCGCGTTCGCTATTGACGGGCGAACGCAGTGCACTGAACTTCCTGCAGTTGCTGTCTGGCGTGGCCACGCGCGCGCAATACCTGGCGGATTACGTTGCCGAGACTCAAGTGAAGTTGCTCGACACCCGTAAAACCTTGCCGGGGCTGCGTCTGGCGCAGAAATACGCCGTGACCTGCGGCGGGTGCCACAACCACCGCATCGGCCTGTACGACGCCTTCCTGATCAAGGAAAACCATATTGCCGCCTGCGGTGGCATCCCGGAGGCCATCAAGGCCGCGCACAAGATTGCCCCGGGCAAACCGGTGGAGATCGAAGTGGAAAGCCTGGAAGAGCTGAAGGAAGCCCTGGCGGCTGGTGCCGACATCATCATGCTCGATGAACTGAGTCTGGATGACATGCGCGAAGCCGTGCGTCTGAACGCAGGCCAGGCGAAACTGGAGGCCAGCGGCGGCATCAACGAAAGCACGCTGCTACCGATCGCCGAAACCGGGGTGGATTACATCTCGATTGGTGCGATGACCAAGGATGTGAAAGCTGTCGATCTGTCGATGCGCCTGAGCCTTTGATAACGCCTGTGTGAATGAAAAACGCCAGCCTCGTGAGGCTGGCGTTTTTGTCAGACCACCAGATTATTCATCTCGCAGTACTCTTCCCACTCGACACCCAACACCTCGGCAGCCTCCTTGTGCAGAACAAGGCGCGCAGCCTCGAACTCTTCAGGGGTTGAGGTGTACTTGAGCGTCAGCTCCCACGGCTGCAAGCCCTGGGACTCTGCCTCATCCTCGAACGCCCACTGGATCTGGTCTTTCTGATCGTCAGCGGGCAAGTCCTTGATCTCTTCGGCTAGCTGAGGCGACTCCGCCAAATACTTCTCCAGCGCTTTTTCGTGTCTGGCTTCTTGGGTCAATTCTTTAACGGTCATGGCGTTCTCTTTGATCTGAGGAATGGAAGATGGATCTGGATCATCAAGGATCTCTCTGACGCAAAAAAACCGTTTGAAGCCCGGTTTGTCTGGCCTTCAGAACCATTCGGGATCATCTGAAAACAACGTGTCGCTCGTGCCCGAGACAGGAATCGAACCTGCGACCTTCGCGTTACGAGTGCGCTGCTCTACCAACTGAGCTACACGGGCAGTGGGCTAAACCTAGCACTGACTTTGGGGTCAGGCAACTTCATGGCTCGTCTCATTTTTTTGCAGGCAAAAAAATGCCCCGCAGCTTTCACTGCAGGGCATTTTTTACAACGTTGAAGCGGTCAGGCGTGGGGAGTGATTAAACGCCCGAAGCCTTGGCTGCTGCTACGTCTTTGATGGACAGCTTGATACGGCCGCGGTTGTCCACGTCCAGTACCAGTACTTCCACTTCCTGGCCTTCTTTGAGGATGTCGGTCACTTTTTCTACGCGAGCGTCGCTCAGCATCGAGATGTGAACCAGACCGTCCTTGCCCGGCAGGATGTTGACGAATGCGCCGAAGTCGACGATGCGCTCAACCTTACCAACGTAGATCTTGCCGATTTCAGCTTCTGCGGTGATCCCCAGAACGCGCTGACGTGCAGCTTCAGCAGCTTCTTTGGTTTCGCCGAAGATCTTGATCGAGCCGTCGTCTTCGATGTCGATCGAAGCCTTGGTCTCTTCACAGATCGCACGAATGGTCGCGCCGCCTTTACCGATGACATCACGGATTTTGTCGGTGTCGATTTTCATCGCGATCATGGTCGGAGCGTTTTCCGACAGCTCGGTACGCGACTGGCCAATGATCTGGTTCATCTGACCGAGGATGTTCAGGCGCGCTTCCAGGGCTTGGCCCAGAGCGATCTCCATGATTTCTTCGGTGATGCCCTTGATCTTGATGTCCATCTGCAACGCGGTCACGCCTTTGGCGGTACCGGCTACTTTGAAGTCCATGTCGCCCAAGTGGTCTTCGTCACCCAGGATGTCGGTCAGGACGGCGAATTTCTCGCCTTCTTTAACCAGACCCATGGCGATACCGGCAACCGGTGCCTTCATCGGAACGCCGGCATCCATCAGAGCCAGGGAAGCGCCGCAGACCGAAGCCATGGAGCTCGAACCGTTGGACTCGGTGATTTCCGACACAACACGGATGGTGTACGGGAACACGTCGGCAGCAGGCAGCATGGCCTGAACCGAACGACGAGCCAGACGGCCGTGACCGATTTCGCGACGACCAGCGCCACCCATGCGACCACACTCACCTACCGAGAACGGAGGGAAGTTGTAGTGCAGCATGAACGGGTCTTTTTTCTCGCCTTCCAGGGTATCCAGCAGCTGTGCGTCACGGGCGGTGCCCAGTGTTGCAACTACCAGAGCCTGGGTTTCGCCACGGGTGAACAGAGCCGAACCGTGGGTCTTCGGCAGAACGCCGACTTCGATGTTCAGCGGACGTACGGTCTTGGTGTCGCGACCGTCGATACGTGGCTTGCCGTTAACGATGTTTTCGCGAACGGTGCGGTATTCGATTTCGCCGAAAGCCGCTTTGACTTCAGCGGAAGTCGGTTGGCCTTCTTCGCCGGACAGCTTGGCAACCACCTGGTCTTTCAGTTCGCCCAGACGAGCGTAACGGTCGGCCTTGATGGTGATGGTGTAGGCCTGGGAGATCGCGTCGCCGAACTCGGCACGGATAGCGCCCAGCAGAGCAGTGGCTTCTGGCTGTGGAGCCCAGGTCCAGGTCGGCTTGGCAGCTTCAGCGGCCAGTTCTTTAACGGCGTTGATCACCACCTGGAACTCGTCGTGAGCAAACAGTACCGCGCCCAGCATCTGGTCTTCGGTCAGCTCTTTGGCTTCCGATTCAACCATCAACACGGCTTCCGAAGTACCGGCAACGACCATGTCCAGGCTCGAAGCTTTCAGTTGTTCGTAAGTCGGGTTCAGCAGGTAGCCGGTGCTTTCGTGGAACGCAACGCGGGCAGCGCCGATCGGGCCATCGAAAGGAATGCCGGAGATGGCCAGCGCAGCCGAGGTACCGATCATCGCAGCGATGTCCGGATCGGTCTTCTTGCTGGTGGAAACGACGGTGCAGACAACCTGCACTTCGTTCATGAAGCCTTCTGGGAACAGCGGACGGATCGGACGGTCGATCAGTCGGGAAGTCAGGGTTTCTTTCTCGGAAGGACGGCCTTCACGCTTGAAGAAACCGCCAGGGATCTTACCGGCAGCGTAAGTTTTTTCCTGGTAGTGAACAGACAGAGGGAAGAAGCCCTTGCCTGGATCGGCTTGCTTGGCGCCGACCACAGTCACCAACACGCTGACGTCGTCGTCAACGGTGACCAATACTGCGCCGGAGGCCTGACGGGCGATACGGCCAGTCTCGAGGGTAACGGTCGACTGACCGAACTGGAATTTTTTGATTACCGGGTTCACGGTGTCCTACCTTCTTTTGTGGCTCTTGGGGAACTTGTCTTCTTGCGAAATTCTTGGGCAACGCCGGGAATCGGCCCGACTGTCATTGTCCAGGTAAAGCAGGTATCCAGATAAAACTTGAGGCTGGGAGCCTGCCATGCGCCAGCGGGAAACCCACTGACGTACGACAGACAACCAACCTCTAGCGCAATCGCTTATTAGCGACGCAGACCCAGGCGACCGATCAGAGCCTGGTAACGGCCCAGATCCTTGCCTTTCAGGTAGTCCAGCAGCTTACGACGCTGGTTTACCATGCGGATCAGACCACGACGGGAGTGGTGATCTTTACCGTTGGCCTTGAAGTGACCTTGCAGCTTGTTGATGTTGTGGGTCAGCAGTGCAACTTGCACTTCTGGCGAACCAGTGTCACCAACAGCTTGCTGGTAGTCAGCTACGATTTGAGCTTTTTCTTGAACGTCGAGAGCCATGAGGCAATCCTTTTATCAGGAAACTGTTTCAAAGAAACAGTTTCAACAGGCCAGGGACAAATCCCTGTATCTAAAAATGAGTAGTGACCGTGCCTGTTAACAGCCACCCTCGTCCGGTCATTCTGACCGAATCAGTCGACGTGGCGCGATGCGCCCGTCTTCGCTCACTTCACCGATACCGATGAAGCGGCCATTGTGATCCTGTACCCGCACCATGCCGAACTTCGGTGCATCCGGGGCTCGTACCGGTTGGCCGTTAAGCCAGTAGAACGAGCTGTGCTCCGAGAACTGCAACAGTGGCCAATCCAGCAGGCCGCTGTCCGAGGGCATCAAAAAGCGGTCGACCGCTTCGTTGCCGCCTTCGGCATGTACCGCTTCCAACTCTTCCAGCGTGACTGTCTGTGCCAGCGTGAAGGGCCCGGCCTGGGTACGTCGCAGTTCTGCAACGTATGCGCCACAACCGAGTTGCTCACCGATATCCTCCACCAGGGTGCGGATATAGGTGCCTTTGGTGCAATCCACTGCAAGCCGCGCAGTATCACCTTCAAAGGCCAGTAATTCCAAGCGCGTAATAGTAACAGAACGCGGTTCACGCTCCACTACTTCACCTGCCCGGGCCAGCTTGTACAACGGCTGGCCATCACGCTTGAGCGCCGAGTACATGGGCGGTATCTGGCTGATTTGCCCACGAAATTTCGGCAGTACCGCTTCGACATCGGCGCGACCAACGGTCACCGGGCGCTCCAGCAAAACTTCACCTTCGGCATCGGCCGTGGTGGTGGTCTTGCCCAGTTGCGCCAGGGTTTCGTAACCCTTGTCGGAATCGAGCAGGTATTGCGAAAACTTGGTGGCCTCACCGAAGCACAACGGCAACACGCCGGTGGCCAGCGGGTCGAGACTGCCAGTGTGCCCGGCCTTCTCGGCGTTCAGCAGCCAGCGAACCTTCTGCAACGCCGCATTGGAGGTGAACCCCAAAGGCTTGTCGAGCAGGATGATGCCGCTGACGTTACGACGGATACGTTTGACCTGAGCCACCGATTACTCCTTGGTGTCTTCGGCTTCTGCCGCAACCGGATGCTGATTGTCTTCAGCGACCGCACGTTCGATCAATGCCGACAGATGAGCACCACGCACGACGCTTTCGTCGTAGTGGAAGTGCAACTGCGGAACGCTGCGCAACTTCATTTCGCGAGCCAACTGCATGCGCAGGAAACCGGCGGCGGAGTTGAGCACCTTGATGCTTTGCGCGATGTCTTCGGCGTTGTCCTGCCCCATCACCGTGATGAAGATCTTGGCGTGACCGACGTCACGGCTGACTTCAACAGCCGTAATGGTGACCAGGCCGACGCGCGGGTCTTTGACTTCACGACGGATCAGCTGTGCCAGCTCACGCTGCATCTGATCGCCGATACGTTGGGTACGGCTGTATTCTTTTGCCATGTCTTGTTACCTGTTACTGCCCCACGGTGAAACCCGAAGGGTCTGAAAGCGGCAAACGCCCGGCCTGACAAAAGCCAGACCGGGCGTTGCGTTTAGAGTCCTGACGATGCGCCGTGCATCTGCATGCGGCGGCTCATCGTGGCCCTTGAAGTGCGCGAGTTAGAGGCTGCGAGCAACCTGAACCTTCTCGAAGACTTCGATCTTGTCACCGACTTTGACGTCGTTGTAGCTCTTCACGCCGATACCGCATTCCATGCCGGCACGTACTTCGGAAGCGTCATCCTTGAAGCGGCGCAGGGATTCCAGCTCGCCTTCGAAGATAACGATGTCTTCACGCAGTACACGGATTGGACGGTTACGGTGAACAACACCTTCGATAACCATGCAACCGGCGATCGCGCCAAACTTCGGCGAACGGAACACGTCACGCACTTCAGCGGTACCCAGGATGTTCTCGCGAACATCGCTGCCCAGCATACCGGTGAGGGCTTTCTTGACGTCTTCGATGATGTCGTAGATCACGTTGTAGTAACGCATATCCAGACCTTCCTGCTCGACGATCTTGCGAGCGCCAGCATCGGCACGCACGTTGAAGCCGAACAGTACAGCGTTGGAGGCCAGTGCCAGGTTGGCGTCGGATTCGGTGATACCACCGACACCGCCACCGACAACACGCACTTGCACTTCGTCGTTACCCAGGCCGTTCAAGGCACCGTTCAACGCTTCCAGCGAACCACGGACGTCGGATTTGAGGACGATGTTGAGCGTCTTCTTCTCTTCCTGACCCATGTTCTCGAAGATGTTTTCAAGCTTGCCAGCGTGAGCACGGGCCAGTTTGACTTCGCGGAACTTGCCTTGACGGAACAGAGCCACTTCACGGGCTTTCTTCTCGTCAGCAACTACGCTCATCTCGTCGCCAGCGTCCGGGGTACCGTCCAGGCCGAGAATCTCGACAGGGATGGAAGGACCGGCTTCCTTGATTGGCTTGCCGTTCTCGTCGAGCATGGCGCGAACGCGGCCATAGTTCGAACCGACCAGCACCATGTCGCCTTGGCGCAGGGTACCGTCTTGAACCAGAACGGTAGCAACCGGGCCACGACCTTTGTCGAGACGCGATTCAACCACGACGCCACGGCCAGGAGCCGAAGGAGTCGCTTTCAGTTCCAGAACTTCAGCTTGCAGCAGAACAGCTTCGAGCAACTCGTCCACGCCAGTACCGACTTTCGCCGAAACCGATACGAACGGGGTGTCGCCGCCCCACTCTTCCGAAGTCACGCCGTGAACCGACAGTTCGCTACGGATGCGATCGAGATCAGCGCCCGGCTTGTCGATTTTGTTCACCGCAACAACCAGTGGAACACCAGCGGCCTTGGCGTGCTGAACGGCTTCAACGGTCTGCGGCATTACGCCGTCGTCCGCTGCAACCACCAGGATCACGATGTCGGTCGCCTTGGCACCACGGGCACGCATGGCGGTAAACGCGGCGTGACCAGGGGTGTCGAGGAAGGTGACCATGCCGCGTTCGGTTTCAACGTGGTACGCACCGATGTGCTGGGTGATACCACCGGCTTCGCCAGCAGCTACCTTGGCACG
Source organism: Pseudomonas sp. FW305-20 (assembly GCF_058788075.1). Lineage (NCBI taxonomy): Bacteria > Pseudomonadati > Pseudomonadota > Gammaproteobacteria > Pseudomonadales > Pseudomonadaceae > Pseudomonas > Pseudomonas sp. FW305-20. The sequence goes on from NZ_JBYTAJ010000020.1 coordinate 22,835, forward strand.
ACGGATATAGTCGAGCAGCGAGGTCTTACCGTGGTCGACGTGGCCCATTACGGTCACAACCGGTGCACGGGAGAACGCTTCACCTTCAAACTTCAGGGACTCGGCCAGGGAATCTTCCAGGGCGGTGTCGCTGACCAGGGTCACTTTGTGGCCCAGCTCTTCGGCAACCAGTTGGGCAGTTTCCTGATCCAGTACCTGGTTGATGGTCGCTGGAGTACCCAGTTTGAACATGAACTTGATGATTTCAGCAGCCTTGACCGACATCTGCTGGGCAAGATCGCCAACAGTGATGGTCTCGCCGATCTTCACTTCGCGCACTACAGGGCCGGTTGGGCTCTGGAAACCGTGAGCGTTGCGTTTCTTCAGCTTGGCCTTGCCGCGACCACCACGACGGAAGCCATCGCTTTCTTCGTCGGTAGTACGTGGAGCAACGCGTGGAGCAGGCGCTTTCTCTTTGACCGAAGCACGATGCGGAGCGTTTTTGCGCTCACCATCGCCACTGCCACGACGACTGTTATCGTCGGCACGTGGTTTGTCCGGACGGCGCTGTTCGTTCTGCTTGTTACGAACGTCGGCAGACGGTGCTGGTGCAGCCGCCACAACCGGCGCGCTTTCACGTACTGGCTCGGCAACTGCAGCAGGCGCTGCAACGGCGTCGTTAGTAGCGGATTGCGCAGCAGCAGGCTGGCGACGTGCTTCTTCTTCGGCGCGACGCTTGGCTTCTTCTTCAGCCTTCTGACGTGCAGCATTTTCTACTGCGCGACGTTCTTCCAGTTCGCGTTTGCGCTCGGCTTCGATTTCTTCCGGGCTGCGCTGTACGAAAACTTTCTTTTTACGTACTTCAACACTGATGCTTTTGCTGCCAGCAACACGCAATGTGCTGGTGGTTTTACGCTGCAGTGTGATCTTGCGTGGTTCTTCCACTTTCGCCTTGTGGCTGCTTTTCAAGTGAGTCAGCAAAGATTGCTTCTCACTGTCAGTCACATGTTCTTCGGCGGCGGTGTGCGGCAGACCTGCCTCACGCATCTGCTGCAACAGGCGCTCTACCGGTGTTTTGACCTCATCGGCCAGTTGTTTCACCGTGACTTGCGTCATGCACTTCTCTCCTCAGGCCGCGCCTAATTACTCGAACCAGTGGGCTCGGGCGGCCATGATCAACTTGCCGGCACGATCATCGTCAATGCCGTCGATGTCGAGCAGGTCGTCAATAGACTGCTCGGCCAGGTCTTCGCGGGTAATTACGCCGCGCACCGCCAGTTCCATCGCCAAATCCTTGTCCATACCCTCAAGCGAGAGCAGGTCTTCGGCCGGATGGGCGTCTGCCAGCTTTTCCTCAGTAGCGATGGCTTTGGTCAACAAACGATCCTTGGCGCGAGCGCGAAGCTCGTTGACGGTTTCTTCGTCAAAGCCGTCGATGTTGAGCATTTCTTCCAACGGTACGTAGGCAATCTCTTCCAGGCTGGTGAAACCTTCATCTACCAGCACCTGTGCCAGGTCTTCGTCGACTTCCAGCTCGTCGATGAAGTTGCGCAGGATGTCGCCGGTTTCTGCTTGCTGCTTAGCCTGGATGTCCGATTCGGTCATCACGTTCAGGGTCCAGCCAGTCAACTGGCTAGCCAGACGCACGTTCTGACCACCTCGACCAATGGCCTGAGCCAGATTGTCTGCGCCAACGGCGATGTCCATTGCATGGGCATCTTCGTCAACGATAATTGCCGCCACTTCAGCCGGCGACATTGCATTGATTACAAACTGAGCCGGGTTGTCGTCCCACAGGACGATGTCCACACGCTCACCGCCCAACTCACCCGACACTGCCTGGACGCGCGAACCGCGCATACCGATGCAAGCGCCTTGCGGGTCGATGCGTTTGTCCTTGGAACGGACCGCGATCTTGGCGCGCGAACCCGGGTCACGGGATGCTGCCATTACTTCGATCAGGCCTTCAGCGATTTCCGGCACTTCGATGCGAAACAACTCGATCAGCATTTCCGGCGCGGTACGCGACAGGATCAGCTGCGGGCCGCGGTTCTCGGTGCGGATTTCCTTGAGCAGCGCACGCAGGCGCACGCCAACCCGGAAGGTTTCGCGAGAAATGATGTCTTCACGAGCCAGCAACGCTTCGGCGTTGTTACCCAGGTCGACGATCACGTTGTCGCGGGTCACTTTCTTCACGGTGCCGGAGATGATCTCCCCCAGGCGCTCGCGATAGGCATCAACGACTTGAGCGCGCTCGGCTTCGCGAACTTTCTGCACGATGACTTGCTTGGCAGTCTGCGCAGCGATGCGACCGAACTCAATGGACTCGATCTTTTCTTCGACTACGTCACCAACCTGAGCACCAGGATGCGTTTCGGCAACCTTGCTCGGCCAGGTTTCGATGGCCGGATCGTCCAGGTCTGCTTCCTCGACGACCGTCCAGCGACGGAATGTCTCGTAAGCACCGGTGTGGCGATTGATTTCCACACGCAGATCGACTTCGTCCTCGAAACGTTTTTTGGTAGCAGTGGCCAGAGCCAGCTCCAACGCTTCAAAAATTACGTTTGCCGGTACGCCCTTTTCATTGGATACCGACTCAACAACCAGCAGTACTTCTTTGCTCATCGTACGCCTCGCCTTTCGCAAGCCATTGGATCCGCGGGATCCGCGTCTCAGTCAAAACTGGGAATAATGTTGGCCTTGTCGATCATATCGATCGGCAACAGGAACTCATGGTCTTCTACCTGCACCACGACGTCCTGCTCTTCTACACCGCGCAGAAGGCCCTGAAAGTTGCGTCGGCCTTCAAAAGGCGAGCGCAGCTTGATCTTCACTTGTTCACCGGCAAATTTTGCAAACTGCTCAATAGTGAACAGCGGGCGTTCCATGCCAGGCGAGGAAACTTCAAGGGTGTATTCAACGGCGATTGGATCTTCAACATCCAGAACACCACTGATCTGACGGCTGACAATGGCACAATCGTCCACCAGCACACCGCCCTCTTTATCGATATAAACGCGCAACATTGAGTGGCGACCTTGAGCCGAAAACTCAATACCCCAGCATTCATAGCCTAGGGCCACGACCACCGGGGCCAGCAAGGCCTGCAACTCTTCTAGCTTGCTCGACACCTGAACCCCCTCGTGCATGTATGTGCATGCTGTGCAAAATAAAAAAATGGGCGAAACGCCCATCCTTGAAACGCCGTCGAACAGCGGCGTTGAAAGTGTCCAGCTAACAAAAAGCCCCTTAAAAGGGGCTCCTTAAACTGGTTGCGGGGGCCGGATTTGAACCGACGACCTTCGGGTTATGAGCCCGACGAGCTACCAGACTGCTCCACCCCGCGACAAAGCTGGGGCGGAAGTATACGACCGATCCCTGACAGGGTCAATGTAACCTTCCACCTACAAGAAAGCCCGCTACTGCGGGCTCTCCTGATAATTGGTACCGAGAAGGGGACTCGAACCCCTACACCCTATGGGCACAACCACCTCAAGGTTGCGTGTCTACCAATTCCACCACCTCGGCAATACTACGTTTGAAACTCTTCTTACTTTTGCTCTTGAGCTGGAGGCACGTCAGTCGCTGGAGTAGCCGACTTTTGCTCTTGAAGCACCGGTACATCATCAGAAGCCGGTTGTTGCTTTGGAACTTCCAACACTGCTGGATTTGGCAAACCTACTTGAGTCAGCTCATGAGCCTTCTCTTTAGCAAAGTAACCTAACCCTAAGCTGGTTATGAAGAAACCGGCGGCAAGTATAGCAGTAAACTTACTAAGAAAGGTAGAGGAACCTTGGCTTCCGAACACAGTATTTGAAGCACCTGCTCCGAAAGACGCGCCAGCATCCGCACCTTTACCCTGCTGAAGCAATACCAGAGCAACTACGCCCAACGCACCCAGCAGATGAAAAACGACTACGACTGTTTCCAGCATTTTTTCAGTTTCCCGCGGCGCGACAAATCGCACCGAACTCATCTGCATTCAGGGAAGCCCCACCAATGAGCCCCCCATCGATATCCGGCATGCCGAACAGTTCGACCGCATTGGCCGCCTTCACGCTGCCGCCGTATAGAAGCCGCACACCTTGTGCGACCTCAGAATTCTCTGCCGCCAACTGAGCGCGAATGGCTGCATGCACATCCTGCGCTTGTTGCGGCGAAGCAGTCAGTCCGGTGCCAATGGCCCAGACCGGCTCGTAAGCGATTACTGCCTTTGCAAAAGCACCAACACCGAGCTCCTCAATGATACTGCCTAGCTGACGCCCGACAACCTCAAGAGTTTTTCCAGCTTCGCGCTCTTCAAGGGTTTCCCCTACGCACAACACTGGAATCAAGCCACATGCCTGTGCCGCTGCGAACTTGCGAATCAGCATTCCGTCCTGCTCGCCCATTATCTGGCGGCGCTCGGAGTGCCCGACAAGCACCAGGGAACAACCTGCATCCACCAACTGACTCGGCGAAATCTCACCAGTCAATGCACCTTGCATGGATTCCACCGCAGAATTCTGCGCGCCGACCGAAATCGACTTTCCTTCCAGGCCATCAATCACTTGATTGATATGCAAGAAAGGCGGGAATACCGCAACATCAACATCGCTCGGCAAGGCCAGATGACGAAGGCCATTGATCAGCTCAGCGACGCTGGCGCGGGTACCGTGCATCTTCCAGTTACCAGCTACCATAGGGCGACGCATGCTGTACCTCGTCGGTCAAAGTGGGCGCAGATGTTACCCAACACAATCATGGCTGGCAAGCCGAAATCAGGCAGAAACTTCAGTAACCAGTTTTGCCAGCTCTTCGGCATAGCCGCGAACCTGTTTTTCGTCCTCGCCTTCGACCATGACCCGCACCAGCGGTTCCGTCCCGGACTTGCGCAGCAGCACGCGCCCACGACCAGCCATGGCCTGGGTAACGCGCTCGCTTGCCTCTGTGACGAACGGGTGATCAAGAGGGCTCGCACCGCCGCCGAATCGAACATTGATCAGCACCTGAGGACACTTGCGCAGCGCCTGACGCGATTGCGCAAGCCCCTCGGAGCGAGTCTTCAGCGCCATCAATACCTGCAATGCAGCAATGATCGCGTCACCGGTGGTGGTGTGGTTGAAGCAGACAATGTGCCCCGAGTTTTCACCACCCACCAGCCAATTGCGCTCCAGCAACTCGGAGATTACGTACCGGTCGCCAACATTGGCCCGCACAAAAGGAATTGCCAGATCCGCCAGGGCCAATTCCAACCCCAGGTTACTCATCAGCGTACCGACCACGCCGCCCTGCAACTTGCCCTGCACATGCAGGTCGCGAGCAATGATGAACAGCAACTCATCACCGTCGACGACAGCACCGGTATGGTCAACCATCTGAACGCGGTCGCCATCACCGTCAAAGGCGATACCCAAATCAGCATGCTCGGCCAAGACGGCAGCTTGCAGCGGCTCCATATGGGTCGAACCGCAGTTTTCGTTGATGTTCAGGCCATTAGGATGAGCAGAAAGTACAACGACTTCGGCTCCCAGCTCACGGAATACACTCGGAGCCACCTTGTAGGTCGCGCCGTGAGCGCAGTCGATCACGATCTTCAAGCCCGCGAAACTGGTGCCTGTAGGGACGCTACTTTTGCAGAATTCGATATAGCGACCTGAAGCATCGTTGATGCGCGATACCTTGCCGATCTTGCTCGACTCGACCACGGTCATCGGCGTGTCGAGCAACTCTTCGATCATATGTTCGACTTCATCAGGAAGCTTGGTGCCTTTCCCGGAGAAAAACTTGATGCCATTGTCATCGTGAGGGTTGTGCGAGGCACTGATGACGATACCCGCTTCGGCCTGGAAGGTACGCGTCAAGTAGGCGATGGCCGGTGTAGGCATCGGCCCCAAGAGCATGACATCGGCACCCGCTGAAGTAAGTCCGGCCTCGAGCGCAGACTCGAACATATATCCGGAAATCCGGGTGTCCTTGCCCACCAACACCTTACAGGCGCCCATTTTGCGGAACGCCATGCCCGCAGCCCAGCCGAGCTTGAGCATGAAGTCAGGAGTAATCGGATACTCGCCCACCCGACCACGAATGCCGTCGGTACCAAAGTATTTCTTAGTCATAAGTACTCCATCATTCTTATTCGGCTGATTCTACTGCAGCGATCATTTGCACCACATCGACAGTTTCGGCCACATCATGGACGCGCAATATACGCGCCCCCTTAACCGAAGCCAGCGCTGCCAGCGCCAGACCGCCATATAGACGCTCGCCAATCGGGCGATTCAAAGCCTGACCGATCATGCTCTTTCGCGAAACCCCGACCAACAGGGGCCGCCCCAATGCATGCAAGGCTTCCATATGTTTGAACAAGCTTAAATTGTGTTGCAAGGTTTTTGCGAAGCCAAAGCCCGGATCAAGGATGATCCGGTCCGCTGTAATTCCTACCGACGCACACTGGGCCATGCGCTCGGCGAGAAACTCGCCCACCTCTTTCGTGACATCCCGATACTGCGGATTATCCTGCATGTCGCCCGGCTCACCAAGCATATGCATCAGACAGACTGGCAGGCCAGTGGCCGCAGCCGCATCCAGAGCGCCATCGCGCCGCAGAGAACGCACGTCATTGATCAACCCTGCGCCAAGTCGTGCAGCTTCGCGCATCACAGCTGGCGTCGAAGTGTCGACCGAGATAATGACATCCAGCTCCCGGTGAATTCGCTCGACGACCGGAGCTACGCGCTCAAGCTCTTCCAGCGGTGAAACCACCCTGGCACCTGGCCGGGTCGATTCGCCACCAACATCAATCAACGTCGCGCCAGCCGCCACCATAGCCTCGGCATGACGCAAGGCCGCATCGAGCTGGCTATATTGGCCGCCATCAGAGAAGGAATCGGGAGTGACATTGAGAATACCCATGACATGCGTCAGGGCTAAATCAAGAACCCGATTGCCGCAAGGCAACCGGGTCGAGGACTGAACAGAAGTCATTTCAAACCTTAAACGTCAGCAGCCGGACCGCCGATCGGTGTTTCCGGACGCGGATCCTGTGCCACCGGAGGCGTTCCGGAGCTACCGGCGCCGCCGCCTGACCAGTCGCGAGGCTCACGAGGCGTACGACCCGCCATGATGTCGTCGATCTGATCAGCGTCGATCGTTTCGTACTTCATCAAGGCATCAGCCATGGCATCGAGCTTGTCACGGTTATCGGTGAGGATCTGCTTGGCCGTGCCGTAGCACTGATCAATGATGCTGCGTACTTCGGAGTCGATCAACTTGGCTGTCTCACCGGAGAAGCTTGCACCCTGACCGCCACCGCCGCGACCGAGAAAAACCTCGCCCTCTTCTTCTGCGTACATCAACGGGCCGAGTTTTTCCGACAAGCCCCACTTGGTGACCATGTTCCGTGCAATCTGGCTGGCACGCATGATGTCGTTGGACGCACCGGTGGTGACGCCGTCGAAGCCCAAGGTCATTTCTTCAGCAATACGGCCGCCGTACAACGAGCAGATCTGACTGATCAATGCACGCTTGGACAGGCTGTAGCGATCTTCTTCCGGCAGGAACATGGTCACACCCAGCGCACGTCCGCGCGGGATGATCGACACCTTGTAGACCGGATCATGCTCAGGCACGACACGACCAACAATTGCGTGGCCAGCCTCGTGGTAAGCGGTGTTCTGCTTCTCTTTCTCGGACATAACCATGGATTTGCGCTCGGCGCCCATCATGATCTTGTCCTTGGCCAATTCGAACTCTTTCATTTCGACGATGCGCTTGCCAGCCCGGGCCGCGAACAACGACGCCTCGTTCACCAGGTTAGCCAGGTCAGCACCAGAGAAACCTGGGGTACCACGAGCGATCACAGCCGGAGCGACGTCGTCACCCATTGGCACTTTGCGCATGTGAACCTTGAGAATCTGCTCGCGACCACGGATATCCGGCAGACCGACGACGACCTGACGGTCGAAACGGCCCGGACGCAGCAGCGCAGGGTCCAGTACGTCCGGACGGTTGGTTGCAGCGATGACGATAATGCCGTCATTCATTTCAAAGCCGTCCATCTCTACCAGCAACTGGTTGAGAGTCTGCTCGCGTTCGTCGTGACCGCCACCCATGCCGGCGCCACGGTGGCGACCGACGGCGTCGATTTCATCGATGAAGATGATGCATGGCGCGTGTTTCTTGGCCTGTTCAAACATGTCGCGAACACGGCTGGCGCCGACACCGACGAACATTTCAACGAAGTCGGAACCGGAAATGGTGAAGAACGGCACTTTGGCTTCGCCGGCAATCGCCTTGGCCAGCAAGGTTTTACCGGTACCAGGAGGACCCACCATCAGCACACCGCGAGGAATACGACCGCCCAGACGCTGGAATTTGCCCGGATCACGCAGGAACTCGACCAGCTCACCAACCTCTTCCTTGGCTTCGTCACAACCGGCAACGTCACCCAAGGTGGTTTTCACCTGATCTTCGGAGAGCAGGCGCGCCTTGCTCTTGCCGAAGCTCATTGGCCCGCCCTTGCCACCGGCGCCGCCCTGCATCTGCCGCATGAAGAACATGAACACGGCGATGATCACCAGGATCGGGAAGCTAGCGACCAGGAGTTGAGTCCAGATGCTTTGCTGTTCAGGCTGCTTGCCTTCGACTACGACATGGTTGTCCACGAGGTCGCCAATCAGACCGTTGTCCTGGATTGCCGGACGAATCGTCTTGAAGCTGTCGCCATCGTTGCGTTTGCCGGTAATCACGTAGCCATCAACCGCTACGCGCTCGACCTTTCCATCCTTGACCTGCTGGATGAAATCGGAATAGTTGAGGGTCTGCGGCTCGTTAGGGCTGGAGAAGTTGTTCATCACTGTCACCAGGACAGCCGCGATGATCAACCACAGGATCAGATTCTTTGCCATATCGTTCAATTAACTACCCTCTGAAGCAAGCTCCGCTAATGGCGCGCGCTTCGCATGATATTCACCGGCCTAACTTACTACATTACCTACGGCTCTGGCAGGCGCCGTCTGTAACCCTTTGTGAAACACTTTCTACACAGTATTCGCTAATGCTCACGGGGCGAAATACGAAAAACCTATCGACCCGCAAAAAAACCTCGATTTACTCACTACGGCCGCGATAGCCCCAAGCCAGCATGTATTGCTCGCGGGAACTGCCACGGGAAGAGTCCGGCTTGATCATCTGAACCTTGTCGAATTTCTGACGAGCGTCCTTCACGTAAGCATCAAACCCTTCGCCCTGAAACACCTTGATCACGAAATTACCACCCGGCTTGAGTATCCGAGCCGCCAGATCAAGAGCCAGCTCACATAGAAACATGGCTTTTGGCATGTCCACCTCAGGCGTACCACTCATATTGGGGGCCATATCGGAAATCACAAGGTCCACCTGCGAATTACCTACGGCTTCAAGGATCTGAGCGAGCACTTCGTCCTGGGTGAAGTCACCCTGGATGAAAGTCACGTCCGGAATGCTGTCCATTTCCAGGATGTCCGAGGCGATCAGACGCCCCTGACCACCGATCAGCCGACTAGTGACCTGCGACCAGCCGCCGGGCGCCGCACCCAGGTCGACAACGCTCATACCCGGACGGATCAGCTTGTATTTCTCCTGGACCTCCAGAAGCTTGTAACTCGCACGCGAGCGGTAACCATCCTTCTGCGCCTGCTTCACATAGGGATCATTGACATGTCTTTGCAGCCACTTAAGGCTTGTCTTGGAACGGGCCACAGGCCACCTCGAAAATAAAACGGGTCGTGATTAATTGGGCGGTCCCGGACTCGCTCGGGTAAACTGGCCGCCGCTTTTTACAAGATCAGACGCAGGGGTCAGATTATGCCGCTCACTCAAGAGCAGAAGAAACAGTACAAATCCATTGGCCACCATCTGAAACCAGTTTTGACTGTGGCTGACAACGGCTTGACTGAAGGTGTGTTAGCCGAACTTGAACGCGCGTTGGCGGATCACGAGCTGATTAAAATCAAGCTCAACATCCTCGATCGCGAGTCGCGCCTGGCGAACATTGCAGAACTGTGCAAGGTCGGCAAAGCGGACCTGGTTCAGGTCATCGGCAAGATGGCACTGATTTACCGCAAGAACTTCAGCGTCAACAAGCAGCTGTCGAACGTTCATCGCTTCAAGTGATGACAAGGGTCAAGGGTGTGCTTCGCGCACCCTGGCACCCCACCCTGGCACCGGCTGCAACACCAGCACCAGTCCGGAAAAACCCAGGACAAGATAGCTGAACACCTGCCAACGCACGGCATCCGGCCAGCCAATACGCACCGCGACATACATCGCACACGCATACAGCGCCATCAGCAGCAGTTGCCCGCGAATATCCCGCCATAGACTGGCAAGGCCCTCGGCCTGAACCAGCACCAAAGCCTGAAAGATCACACACGCTGCGGCGAACCCCACCATCAGCGCATCAAACATGCCTGCAATTTCGTCGATCAGCAGCGGCGCCAGGCCAATTTTGCCCAGCACCGGCAGCAGACCGATATGCAACAGCCACAGACCACCCACCCACAACATCTGAGCGAGCTGCCAAAGCATGGCGCCCGCACGTAGCGGGCGCCTGCGTTTAGATGTGGCGAACTTCGACAATCTCGTACTCGATAACGCCGCCAGGCGTTTTCACGGCAACCACATCACCCTCTTCCTTGGCAATCAAGGCGCGAGCCAGTGGCGAGCCGACCGAAATCTTGCCGAGTTTGAAGTCAGCCTCATCCTCACCCACGATGTGGTAAGTGACGCGCTCGTCAGTCTCGACATTGGCGATTTCAACGGTGGTGCCGAAAATCACTTTCCCGGTGTGAGGAATGGTCGTGACATCAATGATGACCTGATTCTGAATCCGGCCTTCAATGTCACGAATCCGCGCCTCAACCATACCTTGCTGCTCGCGAGCAGCGTGGTATTCGGCGTTTTCTTTCAAGTCACCCAACTCGCGGGCCGTACCGATGTCCTGGCTGAGCTTCGGACGGACGACCTTGGTCAGGTGAGCGTGTTCTTCTTCCAGGGCCTTCGCGCCCTTGACGGTCATTGGATACTTGATCATGCCTTCAATCCTGCGTGTAGATCCTGCAAGCGGCGCACGGTCTTCTCGGGACCGAACTTCAGCGCTTCGCAGATAGCTTCGCCAGCAGCAATAGTTGTGGTGCAGTAAATCTTGTGCTGCAAGGCATTACGACGAATGGAATAGGAGTCAGCGATCGACTGACGGCCTTCGGTGGTGTTGATGATCAGAGTGACTTCGTCGTTCTTGATCATGTCGACCACGTGCGGACGACCTTCGGTCACCTTGTTCACACGACGCACTTTCAGGCCTGCGGCTTCGATCAGCTTGGCAGTACCGGCTGTGGCGACCACTTCGAAGCCCAAGTTGATCAGATCACGCGCCACGCCTGCAACCAGTGGCTTGTCGTCATCACGCACGCTGATGAACGCAGTTCCGCCGGTCGGCAGCACTTCGCTGGCACCCATCTGGGCCTTGGCGAACGCTTCGCCGAAGGTGTCGCCCACGCCCATCACTTCGCCGGTGGACTTCATCTCTGGGCCCAGGATCGGGTCCACGCCAGGGAATTTGGCGAATGGGAACACCGCCTCTTTCACGCTGTAGAAGTTCGGAATGATTTCTTTGGTGAAGCCGATTTCCTTCAGGGTTTTACCGGCCATCACGCGAGCCGCGATCATTGCCAGGGAAACACCGATGCACTTGGACACGAACGGTACGGTACGGGAGGCGCGCGGGTTGACTTCGATGACGTAGATGTCTTCGCCTTGCAGCGCCAACTGAACGTTCATCAGGCCGACAACACCCAGTTCCAGGGCCATTTTCTTGACCTGTTCGCGCATCTCGTCCTGGATGTGTGCGGGCAGCGAGTACGGCGGCAGGGAGCATGCGGAGTCACCGGAGTGAACGCCAGCCTGCTCGATGTGCTGCATGATCGCGCCGATCACCACGTCGGTGCCGTCGCAGACCGCATCCACGTCCATTTCGATGGCGCAATTGAGGAAGTGGTCGAGCAGCACCGGGCTGTCGTTGGACACTTTCACCGCATCGCGCAGGTAGCGCTTGAGCTCTTCTTCTTCGTAGACGATTTCCATCGCACGGCCGCCCAGTACGTAGGACGGGCGAACCACCAGCGGGTAACCGATCTTGGCGGCGGCACGAATTGCTTCGTCTTCGCTGCGCACAGTGGCGTTTGGCGGCTGACGCAGGTTCAGGCGCTCAACCATTTGCTGGAAGCGCTCACGGTCTTCGGCACGGTCGATAGCGTCAGGGCTGGTGCCGATGATTGGCACGCCAGCTTCTTCCAGGGCACGAGCCAGTTTCAGCGGGGTTTGGCCGCCGTACTGGACGATCACGCCTTTTGGCTTCTCGACGCGGCAGATTTCCAGCACGTCTTCCAGGGTCACTGGCTCGAAGTACAGGCGATCGGAGGTGTCGTAGTCGGTGGATACGGTTTCCGGGTTGCAGTTGACCATGATGGTCTCGTAACCGTCTTCGCGCAGGGCCAGTGCCGCGTGTACGCAGCAGTAGTCGAACTCGATGCCCTGGCCAATACGGTTTGGACCGCCGCCCAGGATCATGATCTTGTCGCGGCCCGTCGGTGCGGCTTCGCACTCTTCCTCGTAAGTCGAGTACATGTAGGCGGTGTCGGTGGCGAACTCGGCCGCGCAGGTATCAACGCGCTTGTAGACCGGGAAGATCTCCAGCTTGTGACGGTGGCGACGCAGAGCCTTCTCGGTCACGCCCAGCAGCTTGGCCAGACGCATGTCGGAGAAGCCTTTGCGCTTTAGGCGGAACATCAAGTCGCGGTCGATGCTGGCCAGACCCAGGGTCTTGACCTTCTCTTCTTCCTTGATCAGATCTTCGATCTGCACCAGGAACCACGGGTCGATCATGTTCATGCCGAAGATGTCGTCGACCGACAGGCCGGCGCGGAAGGCGTCAGCCACGTACCAGATACGCTCGGCGCCCGGCACGGTCAGTTCGCGCTTGAGGATGCTCATGCTTTCCGGGTTGCTCAGGTCGAGCTTCTCGTCCAGGCCGCAAACGCCCACTTCCAGACCGCGCAGGGCTTTCTGCAGGGATTCCTGGAAGGTCCGGCCGATCGCCATGACTTCACCGACCGACTTCATTTGAGTGGTCAGGCGTGCGTCGGCTTTCGGGAATTTTTCGAAGGCGAAGCGTGGCAGCTTGGTCACGACGTAGTCAATCGACGGCTCGAAGGATGCAGGAGTAGCGCCGCCGGTGATTTCGTTCTGCAGTTCGTCCAGGGTGTAGCCGATCGCCAGCTTGGCGGCGATGCGCGCAATCGGGAAACCAGTGGCTTTCGAGGCCAGTGCCGAGGAGCGGGATACACGCGGGTTCATCTCGATCACGACCATACGACCAGTGTCCGGGCAGATGCCGAACTGGACGTTGGAGCCGCCGGTTTCCACGCCGATCTCACGCAGTACCGCCAACGAGGCGTTACGCATGATCTGGTATTCCTTGTCCGTCAGGGTCTGTGCCGGAGCAACGGTGATCGAGTCACCGGTGTGCACGCCCATCGGGTCAAAGTTTTCGATCGAGCAAACGATGATGCAGTTGTCCTTCTTATCGCGGACAACCTCCATTTCGTATTCTTTCCAGCCGATCAGGGATTCGTCGATCAGCAGCTCTTTGGTCGGCGACAGATCCAGACCACGGGCGCAGATTTCTTCGAACTCTTCACGGTTGTAAGCGATACCGCCACCAGTGCCGCCCATGGTGAAGGACGGACGGATGATGCACGGGAAGCCGAGCTTCTCGAGGACCGCGTTGGCCTCTTCCATGCTGTGGGCGATACCCGAACGCGGGCAGTCCAGGCCGATGGATTTCATCGCCTTGTCGAAGCGCGAACGGTCTTCGGCCTTGTCGATGGTGTCAGCGTTTGCGCCGATCATCTCTACGCCGAACTTCTCCAGAACGCCTTCGCGCTCCAGATCCAGTGCGCAGTTCAGAGCGGTCTGGCCACCCATGGTTGGCAGCAGCGCGTCTGGACGCTCTTTCTCGATGATCTTGGCAACGGTCTGCCACTTGATCGGCTCGATGTAGGTCGCGTCGGCCATGTCCGGGTCGGTCATGATGGTCGCTGGGTTGGAGTTCACCAGGATGACGCGGTAACCCTCCTCGCGCAGGGCTTTACAGGCCTGGGCGCCGGAGTAGTCGAATTCGCAGGCCTGGCCGATCACGATCGGGCCAGCGCCGAGAATCAGGATGCTTTTAATGTCTGTACGTTTTGGCATGGGTTTGTCACTCAAATCCGCAGGTCAGTCGGCAAGCCGTCTTGTTCAATCTTTGAAGTCTTGAGGGGGCCACCGGTGTCGGGACCGCCCTCAAGCTTTGCTACATCACGGCAAGCGATTAGCGTCGCTTGGCCATTTCATTGATGAAGCGATCGAACAGGGGTGCTACGTCGTTCGGGCCAGGGCTGGCTTCAGGGTGACCCTGGAAGCTGAAGGCGCTCTTGTCGGTAAGTTCGATACCTTGCAGGGTGCCGTCGAACAGCGATTTGTGGATCGCGCGAACGTTGGCTGGCAAGGTCGTTTCATCTACCGCAAAACCGTGGTTCTGGCTGGTGATCATCACCACACCGGTATCCAGGTCCTGGACCGGGTGGTTGGCACCGTGGTGGCCGTGCCCCATTTTCAGGGTCTTGGCACCGGAGGCCAGAGCCAGCAGTTGGTGACCAAGGCAGATACCGAAGACCGGAATTTCGGTTTCCAGCACATCCTTGATCGCCTGGATCGCGTAGTCGCAAGGCTCCGGGTCACCAGGGCCGTTGGACAGGAACACGCCGTCCGGCTTCAAGGCCAGCGCTTCAGCAGCCGGCGTCTGTGCAGGCACTACGGTCACGCGGCAACCGCGCTCGACCAGCATGCGCAGGATGTTCAGCTTGACGCCGTAGTCGTAGGCAACCACGTGGTACGGCAGCTCGGAGGCTTCGATAGTCGCGTGGCTGTCGGTTTTCAAATCCCAGACAGTCGAGCGCCACTCGTACTTCTCTTTGGTGCTGACGACTTTCGCCAGGTCCATGCCTTTGAGGCCAGGGAAACCCTGGGCGGCGGCGATGGCGGCTTCTTCTGAAATGTTGTCACCGGCCATGATGCAGCCGTTCTGCGCGCCTTTTTCACGCAGGATGCGCGTCAGGCGGCGAGTGTCGATACCGGCGATTGCCACAACGTTGTTGGCTTTCAGGTAGTCAGACAGAGACATCGTGTTACGCCAGTTACTCGCAACCAGTGGCAGGTCACGGATAACCAGGCCCGCGGACCAGACGCGGTCGGACTCGGCGTCTTCCGGCGTGGTGCCGGTGTTGCCGATGTGCGGGTAAGTCAGGGTAACGATCTGTTGGGCGTAGGAAGGATCGGTAAGGATTTCCTGATAGCCGGTCATGGCGGTGTTGAACACCACCTCACCAACGGTTTGACCGTCGGCTCCAATGGCTTCGCCGCGAAAAATGCTGCCATCAGCAAGGGCGAGTATGGCTGGCTTAGTCAAGAAGACCTCCCGTAAATAAAGCCTGAAAGGGCGATCGCAGGTTGTAAAAAAGCGGAGTGACGTATGGACACGTCACCCCGCTTCTTCACCGAATTATTCTGCGCGCTTTTAGTGGACACACTAAAGCTGTAGCTTACAGAAAAAGGCTTTTTTGGTCTACCGCCAATGAGCCTTAAAGGCCGAGGAATGCGACAGCACGTCGCTTGGCGGAGTAAAACCGGGTTCAAACACACTCTTTGAACCCGATTTCGGGACGCATCTTAACGCAGATCGAGGACGTCTTGCATGTCATAAAGACCTGGCTCACGACCGTCCAACCACAACGCGGCACGTACCGCGCCCTTGGCGAAGGTCATGCGACTGGACGCTTTATGCGTGATCTCCAGCCTTTCCCCCTCACAGGCGAACAGCACCGTATGGTCGCCGACCACATCACCACCGCGAACAGTGGCAAAGCCAATCGTTTCACGTTCGCGAACACCGGTATGACCTTCACGGCCATACACCGCAACCTTCTGCAGATCACGATCCAGGGCACTTGCGATGACTTCACCCATACGCAGAGCAGTACCTGAAGGCGCATCGATCTTGTGCCGATGATGAGCCTCGATGATCTCGATATCCGCGTCATCACCCAGCACACGAGCAGCCATGTCGAGCAGCTTCAGCGACAGGTTTACACCGACACTGAAATTGGCTGCGAACACGATCGGGATATCCTTGCCGGCCTCGGCCAGCAGCTGCTTCTGCGCGACGTCCAGCCCTGTCGTGCCGATCACCATGGCCTTGCCCGCCTTACGGCAGAACGCCAGGTTTTTCAGCATGACTTCCGGAAGGGTGAAATCGATCAGCACGTCGAACTCATCAGCCACCGCGTCCAGATTGCCGGACAACGGAACACCGATACGCCCCAGCGAGGCCAGTTCACCGGCGTCCACGCCAATCAGCGTGCTGCCGGGGCGAACGATGGCTGCCGTCAGCCCGGTCAGCGGCGCGCGTTGCTGCACCGCCTCGACCAGAATCTTGCCCATGCGCCCGGCAGCGCCCATCACAGCTATACGTCGCATGCCGACTCCTTACAAATCGCCGAAGAAGCGCTTCACACCTTCGAACCAACCCGTGGTTTTAGGCGAATGGCTGTTGTTTTCCGCCAGCGAACTGCGGAACTCTTCCAGCAATTCGCGCTGACGACGACCCAGGTTGACCGGGGTTTCGACCGCCACACGACACATCAAGTCACCAGCACCGCCGCCGCGCACTGGCGCAACGCCCTTGCCGCGAACACGGAACTGCTTGCCGGTCTGCGTCCCTTCAGGGATTTTCAGTTTGACTCGACCATCAAGGGTCGGAATCTCCAGCTCACCACCCAGCGCAGCATCGACAAAGCTGATAGGCACTTCGCAGAACAGGTGCTTGCCGTCGCGCTGGAAGATCGCGTGCTCACGCACGTTGATCACCACGTACAGGTCGCCAGTCGGACCACCCTGAGCCCCCGCCTCGCCTTCGCCGGACAGACGAATGCGGTCACCGGTATCGACACCGGCCGGCACTTTCACCGAGAGGGTTTTGTACTCTTCGACACGCCCTTGACCGTCGCACGAGTCGCACGGATCGGAAATGATCTTGCCCTGGCCATGGCAGCGCGGGCATGTCTGCTGCACCGAGAAAAAGCCCTGCTGCATACGGACTTGACCGATACCGCCACAGGTGGGGCAAGTGATCGGCGAGGAGCCTTTCTTGGCTCCCGAACCGTCGCACGGCTTGCAGTTGACCAATGTCGGAACACGGATATTCACGGTTGTACCGCGCACCGCTTCTTCCAGATTCAGTTCCAGGGTGTAACGCAGGTCGCTGCCACGCTGAGCGCCGCCACGAGAACCGCCGCGACCGCCGCCGAAGAAGTCACTGAAGACATCACCAAAGATGTCGGAGAAGTTCTGACCGCCAAACCCGGCACCGCCGCCGCCCATGCTTGGGTCGACACCGGCATGACCGTACTGGTCGTACGCCGCGCGCTTGCTGGAATCGGACAGGACTTCGTAGGCCTCGTTGGCCTCCTTGAACATATCTTCCGACGCTTTGTCATCAGGATTACGGTCCGGGTGGTGCTTCATCGCCAGGCGACGGTAGGCCTTTTTCAGGTCTGCTTCGCTAGAGCCACGCTCAACACCCAACACTTCGTAATAGTCACGCTTTGCCATAAGTCTTTGCACTCTTAAGGACGTTCGGCAAACCCCTCCTGAGCCTTGCCAAACTCGTTGAGCCCCAATACAGGCCCGGACCCAACTCACGTCAATTCAACGATCCTGGTCTTTGATTCATTGCAGTACTTTCGGCTCGAAAAGCAGGAGCATTTCCGGCCATACCGCCAACACACGAGCCTTGTCGCACGCTGTAAAAATTCGCTAACTCCAGACACGCCAACGCGGGAGCAAGCCCCCGCGCGGCGACATCCTACCAGTCACCGCCTAAAGGCAGTCAACCGGCCGACCAACAACTTACTTGTGGTCTTTGACTTCTTCGAACTCAGCGTCGACGACGTCGTCAGCCTTCTCGGCCGATTCGCCTTGCGGTGTAGCGCCTTCAGCAGGTTGAGCCTGCTCGGCGTACATCTTCTGCGCTACTGGAGCGGAGACTTTCGACAACTCTTCAACCTTGGCTTCGATCGCGGCCTTGTCGTCGCCTTTGACAGCGGCTTCCAGCGCAACCACAGCGGCTTCGATTGCAGTCTTCTCTTCAGCAGTCACTTTATCGCCAGCGTCTGCAACCATTTTGCGCGTCGAGTGAACCAGCGCATCGCCCTGGTTGCGAGCGGTTGCCAGCTCTTCGAACTGGCGATCTGCGTCGACGTTGGCTTCAGCATCGCGAATCATCTGCTGAATCTCTTCCTCGGACAGACCGGAGTTGGCCTTGATCACGATCGACTGAGTCTTGCCGGTAGCCTTGTCTTTGGCGCCTACGTGCAGAATGCCGTTGGCGTCGATGTCGAAGGTCACTTCAATTTGTGGCACGCCACGTGGTGCTGGTGGAATCTCGGCCAGGTCGAACTTGCCCAAGGACTTGTTCTGTGCGGCTTGCTTACGCTCACCTTGCAGCACGTGAATGGTCACAGCGCCCTGATTGTCGTCGGCAGTCGAGAACACTTGCGATTTCTTGGTAGGAATCGTGGTGTTTTTCTCGATCAGCGCGGTCATCACGCCACCCATGGTTTCGATACCCAGGGTCAGCGGGCTAACGTCCAGCAGCAGAACGTCTTTCACGTCACCGGCCAATACTGCGCCCTGGATAGCAGCACCCATGGCAACGGCTTCGTCCGGGTTCACATCTTTACGCGCTTCTTTACCGAAGAACTCGGTCACCAGCTTCTGAACCAGTGGCATACGGGTCTGACCGCCGACCAGGATCACGTCGTTGATGGCGCCAATGTCGATGCCGGAGTCTTTCAGAGCGATGCGGCAAGGGTCGATGGTGCGTTGAACCAGGTCTTCTACCAGCGCTTCGAGCTTGGCGCGGGAGATTTTCACGTTCAAGTGCTTAGGACCGGTGGCGTCTGCAGTGATGTACGGCAGGTTCACGTCGGTCGAATTGCTCGAAGACAGCTCGATCTTGGCTTTTTCAGCGGCTTCTTTCAGGCGCTGCATGGCCAGCGGGTCACCTTTAAGGTTCATGCCGCTTTCTTTCTTGAATTCGTCAACGAGGTAGTCGATCAGGCGAATGTCAAAGTCTTCACCGCCCAGGAACGTGTCACCGTTGGTGGCCAGAACTTCGAACTGGTGCTCGCCATCGACTTCAGCGATTTCGATCACGGAAACGTCGAAAGTACCGCCGCCCAAGTCGTAAACGATCACGGTGTGATCGCCCTTCGCCTTGTCCATACCGTAAGCCAGAGCAGCTGCGGTTGGTTCGTTGATGATACGTTTTACGTCCAGGCCCGCGATGCGGCCGGCGTCTTTGGTGGCTTGACGCTGGCTGTCGTTGAAGTAGGCCGGAACGGTGATTACCGCTTCGGTCACTGGCTCGCCGAGGTAATCTTCGGCGGTTTTCTTCATTTTCTTCAGAATTTCAGCCGAGATTTGTGGCGGCGACATTTTCTGGCCGTTCACTTCAACCCACGCATCGCCGTTATCAGCCTTGGCGATTTTGTACGGGACCATCTTGATGTCTTTCTGTACGACTTCTTCGTCGAACTTACGACCGATCAGACGCTTCACCGCATACAGGGTGTTGTGCGGATTGGTCACAGCCTGACGCTTGGCCGATTGACCAACGAGGATTTCACCATCGTTGGCATAAGCGATGATCGACGGCGTGGTACGCGTGCCTTCAGCGTTTTCAATAACTTTGGCTACGCCGTTTTCAAGCACGGAGACGCAGGAGTTGGTAGTCCCCAGGTCGATACCGATAATTTTGCCCATGTTCACTCTCCCGAAACTTTGGATTTGGTTGCCGCAGCAGTGGTGGCTAACTGCGGTAGCACTTAAACGCTTGACTTCTAAATGGGGGCCTTGCGGCTAATTTCAAGCCTGCTCGTCAATCGAAGGCGAAACCGGTGCCGGTGCCTTGCTGACTACGACCATGGCCGGGCGCAACAGGCGACCGTTGAGCTGATAGCCCTTCTGGAACACCTTGAGCACGCTGTTCGGCTCGACGTCGGCGCTTTCCTGCATGGCCATTGCCTGATGCTGAACAGCGTTGAACGGTTCGCCATGCGGATCGATCGCTTCCAGCTGATAACGCTTCAGGGTGTCCTGGAACATTTTCAGGGTCAGCTCGATGCCTTCGCGCATTGGACGAATGCTTTCGTCGTCCGGGCTGGACAACTCCAGACCACGCTCCAGGCTGTCGATGATCGGCAACAAGTCACCGGCGAACTTCTCCAGGGCGAACTTGTGAGCCTTTTCTACATCCTGCTCGGCGCGACGGCGGACGTTCTGCAGATCAGCCGCTACACGCAAAGCCTGATCATGAGCACCAGCCAATTGCTCTTCGAGCACTTGAATACGAGCCGCCAGCTCATCACCCGAATCCTGGGTAGCCTGATCGGCGTCTAGATTTTGCGTATCCACTGTCTGTTCGTCAGCCATAGATTTCTCCTTTCAATATCGTCCGCGAGCTCAACTCACGCTTCTGCCCAGCTATATGGGGCCGCAAAATCCAGCTTCAAGGGGCGCTTATTTATTAACCCTACAAAAAACAGCTGCATTGTCATTCCTGGGTGCACTAAGGATTTCGTCGGGCCAAGCAAATCGAGCTAAGGGAGGGCATTGTCAGCCAGAAACAAAACACTGTATAAATAACCAGACCTAAAGCCTGGGAGCGGCCTTCATGCTGGTGCACCTTTCCGTACATAACTACGCCATCGTTGAACATCTCGATCTCGAACTTGATCGCGGGATGAGCGTGATCACTGGGGAAACCGGCGCCGGTAAGTCGATCATGCTCGACGCCCTCGGCCTGACCCTGGGCGATCGGGCCGACAGTGGCGTGGTCCGTCCCGGTGCCGACAAGGCCGATATCCTGGCAACCTTCGATCTGGTCGATATTCCAGAAGCCAGTGCCTGGCTGGCCGAGCGCGACCTGGAGAGCGACGGCCCGTGCATCCTGCGCAGGGTGATCACCGCCGAAGGGCGCTCGCGTGGCTACATCAACGGCACGCCCTGCCCCCTCGGCGACCTCAAGGCCCTGGGTGAACTGCTGATCGATATCCACAGCCAGCACGAACATCAATCCCTGCTCAAGACCGACACACACCGTCGCCTGCTCGATGAATACGCGGGTGCAACAGACCTTGCCCGTCAGGTACATCTGGCCGCCCAACGCTGGCGCCAGACCCGCCAGGAGCTGGAACGTCTTTCCAATTCCGGCGATGAGCAGCGCGCCCGCCATCAATTGCTCAGCTATCAACTCGAGGAACTGGAAAACCTCGGCCTCGGCGAAAATGAGCTGGAGCAGCTGGAACAGGAACACAAGAACCTGACTAACGCCGAAACCCTGCTGGGCATTTGTCGGCAAGTGGTCGAACAATGCAGCGAAAGTGACTCCGGGAATGTGCTGAACGCCCTTACTGCCAGCCTCAATCGCCTTTCGAGCGTCAATAATTCGATTGGCGCCCTGGGCGAAGCCAGCAGCCTGCTGACCAGCGCACAGATCCAGGTCGAAGAAGCCGTGGGAGAACTGAACCGCTTCCTTGACAACTTCGATGCCGATCCAGCGCGTCTTCAGTACCTGGAGGAGCGCCTTGATGCGATCTATACCATGGCGCGCAAACACCGCATCCAGCCGACCGAAGTCGCCGAGATGCAGCAGCGCTTGCTGGATGAAATCGAAACCCTGAACGCCAATGACGAATCCATCGAGCGACTGAGCGATGAACTGGCCTCCTATGCCCGTCATTATCAGGAAAAGGCTCGCGAGCTCAGCGATTTGCGTCATCAGGCCTCAAGCAGCCTTGCCAGCGCCGTGGAGCATGAAATCCAGCGACTGGGCATGCCTGGTGGGCGCTTCACTATCGAGCTGCGCCCCAACAGTAGCGATGAACTGCTACCCAATGGTCTTGAGCAGGTAGAGCTGCTGGTGAGCGCTAACCCGGGCCAACCTTTGAAAGCGCTGGCAAAAGTGGCATCCGGCGGCGAACTGTCACGGATCAGCCTGGCAATTCAAGTGATCACCGCGCAAACCTCCCGGGTACCGACCCTGGTGTTCGATGAAGTAGACGTGGGCATCGGCGGTCCAACCGCCGAAATCGTAGGCCAGTTGTTGCGTCGACTTGGGGAGCGCGGGCAGGTATTGACAGTCACTCACTTACCGCAAGTAGCTGCACAGGGACATCAACATCTATTCGTACACAAAGTGCGCGGCGAAGATGCCACTCACACAGCCGTCGCCAAGTTGAGCAAGAACGATCGTGTCGAAGAAGTCGCGCGAATGCTGGGAGGCATCGACCTTACAAAGGAATCTCTGGCTCACGCCAGGAAAATGGTCGTCACCGCAAAAATTTAAGATCGATAGAAAGCACGAAGGCGACCCTGGGGTCGCCTTCGCTCGTTTCGCGAACCTTAAGTTCGCGCGACATGCTTACTTTTTCTTGCGTACGTACAGTACGAGATTGTGATCCACCATCTCGAAGCCATACTTGTCTACGATTGCTTTCTGCAGTCGCTCGATTTCTTCGTCGAAGAATTCGATCACTTCACTGGTCTCGACGTTGACCATATGGTCGTGATGCTTGCCGTCGTCCAGTTCGAAGACCGCATGGCCCCCGTCGAAGTTGTGTCGCACCACAAGGCCAGCTGCCTCGAACTGGGTCAGGACACGGTAAACCGTGGCCAGACCGACGTCCTCACCAGCCTCCATCAGCGCCTTGTAGACGTCCTCGGCACTCATGTGGCGTTGCTCGGCGGAATCGAGCATTTGCAGAATTTTGACCCGTGGAAGGGTCACTTTGAGGCCGGCTTTGCGTAGTTCGCTATTTTCAACCATGGTCAGCTTTCTCGCGATGCTGCTTCGCAGCTTCTCTTAATGCGGGTATGATCGGCGTTTACGTTGTCCCAGCCAAGATAGTGGAAGTCGCCCACCGATGCAAAACACCAAGCTCTTGCTAACCAGTTTCACCTTTGTGGGACTGCTCGCACTCGCCGGTTGTTCATTCCCCGGGGTTTACAAAATCGACATCCAGCAGGGCAATGTCGTCACGCAGGACATGATAGACCAGTTACGCCCGGGAATGACCCGCAAGCAAGTACGGTTTATCATGGGCAACCCTCTGTTGACCGACACGTTCCATGCCGATCGCTGGGATTATCTGTACAGCCTGCAACCGGGTGGCGGTGAACGCCAACAGGAACGCATTAGCGTTATCTTCAACCCAAATGACCAACTTGTCAGCCTCTCTGGCGATTTCATGCCAGGCGTGAGCCGCGACGAAGCCATTCTCGGCAAGGACAGCGGCACTACAGTTGCTGCACCAGCAGAAAACGTCGAGACGCCGAAACCGGAGAAACCGGTCAAGCCAGGTTCGTTGCTGGACCAGATCCAGAAGGATGTCGACGGTGTAGAAACCGTTCCAGTCCCGACTCCAGAACCTCTGGAAACCTCGCCGCAATAATTTGCGACGCAATAAAAAACCCGGCATGTCCGGGTTTTTTATTGTCCAGCATTTAAGCGAATCATTGATTCCGGGTTTTGGCCTCAGCAGCTTTGGCTGCGCGCAACCGACGAACTTCTTTCGGATCAGCCTGCAATGGCCGGTATATTTCGATGCGATCTCCAGCCTGGACAAGATGTTTGTCCGGATCAGCAATGACTTTACCGAAGATCCCCACCGGACAGCTGGCCAGATCCAGCTCGGAAAACGCCTCGCCGATGCCTGACTTGAGCAAAGCCGCCCGCACAGTCGTTCCTGCCGGCACAGTTACCGACATGAGCACTTGACGATCAACGGCGGCATACACCACTTCAACCTCAATCATCGACTCAACCATGCATCTGTTTGGCGCGCTGGCAGAAAGCATCCACCAGCGTATTGGCCGCTTGATTGAACAACGGCCCCAAGGTCGCGCGCACAATCGGCCCGGCGTAATCGAACGACAGGTCCAGGCTGATCTTGCAGGCTTTCTCGCCCAAGGGCTTGAACACCCAGACGCCATGCAATTGATTGAACGGCCCTTCCTCGAGGTTCATCTCGATCGAATGCCCAGGCACCAGCGTGTTGCGCGTTACGAAATGCTGGCTGAGACCACCCTTGGCCACGCCGACGCTAGCGCGCATATGCTCGGGAGAACTCTCCAGGACTTCGGCCGATGAGCACCACGGCAGAAATTCCGGGTAACGCGCCACGTCGTTGACCAGGTCATACAGCGCTTGCGCCGGATACGGCAGCAGGGCCGAACGTTGAATGTGTGTCGTCATGTCAGCGTCACTTCCACAGCTGGGCGGCAAATACTACGAGAATGCCGATGGGCGCCACATAGCGCATCAAGAACAGGGACAGGGCGAACAGCGCAGGGTTGCGGATCGACAATTCGTCGCGTACCGCTTCACGGCCCATCACCCAGCCTGCAAACACCACGAAACACAAACCACCGAGTGGCAGCATGATCCGCGAGGTGAAGAAATCGATCACGCCAAAGAAGTCCAGGCCACCGGCCGCGCCCCATTGATAGAGATGGAACATCCCGCCTTCGTTCACGAAAAACTTGGCTTCCTTCCAGATATTGAAGGAAAACACCGTGCCCAGACCGACAAACCAGCAGATAAATGCCAGCCAGAAGGTGACCCACGCGCGGCTGACTTTCGTGCGCTCAACCAAGTAAGCCACCATCGGCTCAAGCAGGGAAATCGCCGAACTCCAGGCGGCAATCGCTACGAGCACGAAGAACACTACGCCCATCAACTGGCCGAACGCTACGTTACCAAACGCAAAGGGCAGGCTGACGAACATCAAGCCAGGACCTTCGCTTGGGTTCAGGCCGCCAGCGAACACAATCGGAAACAACGCCAGACCGGCCACCAGGGAAACGAAGGTATCGAGCAGTGCCACGCCGACAATGGTGCCGGAAATCGATGAATTCTTTGGCATATACGCGCCGTAGATCATGATCGAACCAACGCCCACGCTCAGTGAAAAGAACGCGTGCCCCATGGCTGGCAGCAAACCGTCGAGTACTTTTTCCGGGTGGAAGTCGAACATGAAATGCACGCCTTCCATGAAATGCCCGGTAGTCATGCTGTAGCCCAGCAGAACAAGCACCATCACAAACAGCAGCGGCATCATGATTCGCAAGCTGCGTTCCAGCCCCGCGACCACGCCTTTGGCGATCACTACGGCCGATAGCAGCATGAAAATCGTGTGCCAAAGTGTCAGGCGCCACGGATCAGCGATCACATTGCCGAAATAAGCGCCGACCTCATCAGGTGTTGCACCCTGGAAGTCGCCACGGCCCATGTCGATGATGTAATCCAGCGACCAGCCGCCCACCACACTATAGAAAGACAGGATCAGCAACGCCGTGATCATCCCGGCGAATGCGCCCCAGGACCATTTGCCCGAATGCCCGGCTTCCAGCGCCAATACCTTCAAGGCGTTGGCCGGGCTTTGACGTGCACGACGGCCGATCAGGGTTTCGGCCAGCATGACCGGCACACCGATCAGCGCGATACAGGCCAGGAACATCAGCACGAAGGCGCCGCCGCCATAGACACCGACCATGTACGGGAATTTCCAGATACTACCCAGGCCCACGGCCGAACCGGTCGCGGCGAGTATGAAGACCCAGCGGCTAGCCCAACTGCCGTGGACAGAAACCTTGTCTGTCGACATCGTTATCACGCCCAAGCGTTCAAAAAAGAGGCCGCATTGTCCGGGATTCAATCAACCTGCTCAAGCACGTAGCGATACCGTAGCCGACTCGCTTGCAACTCCCTATAATGCCGCCCCTATGGCTAAACAGAAGAAACACCCAACAGGGACCATCGCGCAAAATAAAAAGGCGCGACACGATTACTTCATCGAGCATAAGTTCGAGGCTGGTCTGGTCCTGGCCGGCTGGGAAGTAAAAAGTCTGCGGGCAAGCAAGCTGCAACTGGTTGACAGTTACGTATTGCTCAAGGATGGCGAAGCCTGGCTGCTCGGCAGCCACATTACGCCACTGATGACCGCCAGCACCCACGTCATCGCTGATCCGACCCGCACCCGCAAATTGCTGCTCAACCGGCGCGAGCTGGAAAAACTGGCCACGGCCGTGCAGCAAAAAGGTTACGCCTGCGTATGCCTGTCCTGGTACTGGAGCAAGCACATGGTCAAGTGCGAGATCGCTCTGGGCAAGGGCAAGAAGGAATACGACAAGCGTGATACCGAACGCGAGCGCGACGCCGGTCGCGAGTTGCAGCGCGCGGTGCGCAACAAGGGCAAGGAAGATTAATCTTCCTGCCCTGTGGCGAGGGAGCTTGCTCCCGCTGGGGTGCGAAGCAGCCCTCGCTTGACGACTGCCGGCAACTGCTGCGCAGTCGAGCGGGAGCAAGCTCCCTCGCCACAATCATCCCCTTATCACTACATCCCCTTGCGCCGCTCCGCTCGAGCCATGCGCTGTACTTCCTGACGCACTTCTTCCAGCACTTCCTGCACATACAAAATGTGTCGGCTGGAGACTTCCCGCGCCTGCTCGGCCCTTCCTTCAATAATTGCCAGGTACAACTCCCGGTGCTGGGTGATCAGCATGTCGCGGGTTTCCGTGCGTTGCTTGTACATCCCGCCGATGTTGGTCACCACGTTACGTTTGAGCAGATCGAACAATCCGCGAATGGTGTGCAGCAACACCGCGTTGTGACTGGCCTCAGCAATAGCCAGGTGGAATTTCGCATCCGCCGCGCCCTCTTCCGCCCGACTTACCTCGTCGTGACGCGTATAGCAGTCCTGCAATTCATTGAAAGCCGCGGTCAATCGCTCGCGATCAACGTCCGTAGCACGCATGGCTGCGTAATAGGCACAGGAGGCTTCCAGGGTGTGACGAAATTCCAGCAGATCGCGCTGCGCCTCAGGGTTGCTTTCCAGCAGATGCAGCAGCGGATCGCTGAACGTTGTCCCCAGCGACTCCACCACATAATTGCCACCGCCCTGGCGACTGACCAGCAAGCCTTTGGCCGCCAGTTTCTGAATCGCTTCGCGCAACGAAGGGCGTGACACGCCGAACTGCTCGGCCAGCGCACGCTCGGCCGGCAAACGCTCACCCGCCTTCAGCGTGCCCTCGAGAATCATCCCCTCGAGCTGCTCGACAATATCGTCAGACAAACGGCGCTGACGAATTTGATCAAACCCCATAACTCAATTCTCCACGATCCCGACGGCTCGCCGGGGTGTCTATTCTGGCCTATCAGGGCTGCTTCAGCACCTGCCAGACAGCATTTGGTCGAGCGGACCAGATGGCTTGCGCACCGCGTATTCGACAAAAGTTTTAGAGCGGCAAATTGACACGCCGCCTACAACGCTTTTACCCTAGCCAACAGCGATTGTAAATTGGTATTACCAATTATCCAAGAACGCTGACCAGTGCCTGACCAACAACAATTAGGGGCCACCCCATATGCAAACCTGGCAACAGCTCTATTCTCCGCTCGGCAGTCTCGGCGTGTCCGCGCTCGCGGCCGTTATCCCCATCGTGTTTTTCTTCCTGGCATTGGCCGTGTTCCGACTCAAAGGACACGTGGCCGGCAGCATCACGCTGGCCTTGTCCATTGCCGTTGCGATCTTCGCCTTCCAGATGCCGGTCGACATGGCTTTCGCCGCCGCCGGCTATGGTTTCGCCTATGGCCTGTGGCCGATTGCCTGGATCATCGTGGCGGCGGTATTCCTCTACAAACTGACGGTCAAGAGTGGTCAGTTCGAAGTGATCCGCAGCTCGGTGCTATCGATCACCGACGACCAGCGCCTGCAAGTGCTGCTGATCGGTTTCTGCTTCGGCGCCTTCCTGGAAGGTGCCGCCGGTTTCGGTGCACCGGTCGCGATTACCGCCGCACTGTTGGTCGGACTGGGCTTCAACCCGTTGTACGCCGCCGGCCTGTGCCTGATCGCCAACACCGCACCGGTGGCCTTCGGCGCCCTGGGGATTCCGATCATCGTTGCCGGGCAGGTCACCGGTATCGACGCCTTCAAGATTGGCGCCATGACAGGCCGCCAACTGCCGCTGCTGTCGCTGTTCGTGCCGTTCTGGCTGGTGTTCATGATGGACGGCCTGCGCGGCGTTCGCGAAACCTGGCCGGCAGCACTGGTAGCCGGCTTGAGCTTTGCCATCACCCAATATTTCACGTCGAACTTCATCGGCCCGGAACTGCCGGACATCACCTCGGCCCTGGCCAGCCTGGTTTCCCTGACGCTGTTCCTGAAAGTCTGGCAGCCGAAACGCGCCGCAGGGCAACACATCGTCGGTGCCGTCTCGGCTTCCGTGGTGGGTGCCAGCGCTGGCGGTTTCGGCCTGCCGCGCAGCACTGTGGCTTCGCCCTACAGCTTTGGTGAAATTCTCAAAGCCTGGTCACCGTTCCTGATCCTCACCGTACTGGTCACCATCTGGACACTGAAACCGTTCAAGGCGATGTTCGCTGCTGGCGGTTCGATGTACAGCTGGGTATTTAACATCGCCATCCCGCACCTCGATCAATTGGTGATCAAGGTTGCGCCGATCGTGACCGCCCCGACCGCTATCCCGGCAGTGTTCAAACTCGACCCGATTTCCGCGACCGGCACGGCGATTTTCTTCTCCGCGCTGATCTCGATGCTGGTGCTGAAGATCAATGTCAAAACTGGTCTGACCACTTTGAAAGAGACCTTCTACGAGCTGCGCTGGCCGATTCTGTCCATCGGTATGGTGCTCGCCTTTGCCTTCGTCACTAACTACTCGGGCATGTCCTCGACCATGGCGCTGGTTCTGGCAGGCACTGGCGCAGCATTCCCGTTCTTCTCACCGTTCCTCGGCTGGCTGGGTGTGTTCCTGACCGGTTCCGATACCTCGTCCAACGCCCTGTTCAGTTCGCTGCAAGCGACCACTGCGCACCAGATCGGCGTCAGCGACGTGTTGCTGGTAGCGGCGAACACCAGCGGTGGCGTGACCGGCAAGATGATCTCGCCACAATCGATCGCCGTGGCCTGCGCCGCGACCGGTCTGGTGGGCAAGGAATCGGATCTGTTCCGTTTCACCCTCAAGCACAGCCTGTTCTTTGCAACGATCGTGGGCTTGATTACCTACATCCAGGCCTACTGGTTGACCGGCATGCTGGTGCACTAAGTACTACACGATAAAAAGCAAAAACCGACGCCGGACCACGATTCCGGCGTCAGCTATTCACAACCCGGTCTGTAAGGCTGCTGAAAGCTTGCCTCTCTATATTTCAGCAGCCTCGACAGACGGATAACCGGGACCACCCGGAGACACGCCTGATGAGCGAGCTTTTTTACAACGCTGTGCCGAACGCGACCCGCGTCGCCCCGCCACTGCCCGAGCCCCGGCAATACCCCAGCGAGAAACCGTCACGGGTCTACCTGTTCGGAACCTGTGTGGTGGATTTGTTCTACCCCGAAGCCGGGATGGACGCGATTCACTTGCTGGAACGCGAAGGCATTCGTGTCGAGTATCCGCAGGGGCAAAGCTGCTGTGGACAACCGGCCTACACCTCGGGTTACACCGAGCAGGCGCGGACCGTGGCACGCTCGCAACTGGCGCTGTTTGCCGGGGACTATCCGGTGGTGGTGCCGTCGGGGTCGTGTGCCGGGATGTTGCGCGAACACTACGCCGACTTGTTCAAGGACGAGCCGGACATGCTGAAACAGGTTCAGGCGCTGGCTGCCCGGACTTATGAACTGGCCGAGTTTCTGTTGTTCGTCTGCAAGGTGCAGCTCAAGGACAGTGGCGAGCCCGTCAAAGTAGCGTTGCACACGTCGTGCTCGGCACGCCGTGAGATGAACACCCACTTGCATGGCCGCGAGTTATTGGCGCAGCTGCGTAACGTGGAGCGAGTCGACCACAGCCATGAAAGTGAATGCTGTGGCTTCGGTGGGACTTTCAGCGTCCGTATGCCAGACATTTCCGGTGCGATGGTGGCTGACAAGACCCGCTCGTTGAAGGAATCCGGCGCGCACAAGGTACTCAGTGCCGACTGCGGTTGTCTGATGAACATCAACGGCTCGCTGGAGAAACAGCAGGAAGCATTGCGCGGCCAACACCTGGCCAGCTTCCTTTGGCAGCGAACCGGAGGTGTTCTATGACCGCTTCCGCGATTATTCCTACGGTTGCCGTGGAAGAAGATTTTCGCATCCGGGCTCACAAGGCGTTGGATGACAAGCAACTGCGAAACAACTTTCGCACGGCGATGGATTCGCTGATGACAAAACGGGCAGCGTCCTTCAGCGATGCCCACGAAAGAGAACATTTGCGAGCGCTGGGCAATGCTGTCCGCGCCCGCGCGTTATCCAAGTTGCCCGACCTGCTCGAGCAACTTGAACAGAACCTGACCCGCAACGGTGTGACAGTGCACTGGGCGGAAACGGTGGACGAGGCCAATGGCATCGTCCTCTCGATCATCCGCGCTCACGAGGGGCGGCAAGTGATCAAGGGCAAATCGATGGTCAGCGAAGAGATGGAAATGAATCACTTCCTCGCTGAACAGGGCATTGAATGCCTGGAATCGGACATGGGCGAGTACATCGTCCAGCTCGACCACGAGAAGCCTTCACACATTATTATGCCGGCGATCCACAAGAACGCCGGTCAGGTCGCGTCCTTGTTCCACGACAAACTTGGCGTGGAATACACCAAGGACGTTGACCAACTCATTCAGATCGGTCGCAAGGTCTTGCGGCAGAAATTCTTCGAAGCGGACATCGGCGTCTCCGGCGTCAACTTCGCCGTGGCCGAAACCGGCACCTTGCTGCTGGTGGAAAACGAAGGCAACGGGCGCATGACCACCACCGTGCCGCCGGTTCACATCGCCGTCACTGGCATCGAAAAAGTCGTGGAAAACCTGCGCGATGTGGTGCCGCTGCTGTCACTGCTGACCCGTTCAGCCCTCGGCCAGCCGATCACCACCTACGTCAACATGATCTCCGGCCCGCGCAAGCAACATGAACTCGACGGCCCCCAGGAAGTGCACCTGGTATTGCTCGACAACGGTCGAAGCCAGGCCTTCGCCGACAGCGAACTGCGCCAGACCCTGAACTGCATCCGCTGCGGCGCCTGTATGAATCATTGCCCGGTCTACACCCGAATCGGCGGTCACGCCTATGGGGAGGTTTACCCTGGGCCTATCGGAAAAATCATCACTCCGCACATGGTCGGCCTGGCGAAAGTCCCGGACCACCCGAGTGCCTCGTCGTTGTGTGGCGCCTGCGGTGAAGTCTGCCCGGTAAAAATTCCGATTCCGGCGCTGCTGCGTCGTCTGCGGGAAGAGAACGTCAAAGCCCCGGACAGCCCTCATCAAGTGATGCGCGGCCAGGGCAGCAAGTACTCGCGTAAAGAACGGTTTATCTGGAATGCCTGGGCGAAGCTCAACAGTTCTCCCACGCTTTATCGACTGTTCGGCTTCTTCGCCACTCGCTTGCGCACGCTGGCACCGAAAAACGTCGGCCCCTGGACGCAAAACCACAGCGCACCGAAACCCGCTGCCCGCTCACTGCATGACATGGCCCGCGAACATCTGGCCAAACAGGGAGATCGCTGATGAGCGCCAAGCAAAATATCCTCGCCAAGTTGCGGAACAGTCTGACGGGCACCACACCAGTGCCTGACGATTTTGACGTCGAACTGGTGACAGCGCCCTACACCTACACCGCCGAGCAACGCATCCCACAGCTGCGCAAACAGATGGAAGCGGTGCACACCGAAATCCATCTGACGTCAGGCGAAGGCTGGCCTTCGTTGCTTGCTCAGTTGTTGCTGGACCGTCAGTTGCCGAGTTTGTTGATTGCACCGACTACGCCTCACGGGCAACGCGTCACTCAGCACTGGGCGAAAAATCCTGATCTGCCAACGCTCAAATCCTACGACCGTCCGGTTGAAGAATGGAAAGCCGAGTTGTTCAACGACACGCCGGCCAGCCTGACCGGCACCCTCGGCGCAATCGCCGCCACAGGTAGTCTGATTCTCTGGCCGACGCGGGAAGAACCGCGCCTGATGAGCCTGGTGCCGCCCGTGCATTTCGCCCTGCTCAAGGCCAGTGAAATCCGCAACAACTTCTATCAAGTGCAGCAGGAATTCGATTGGGCCCAAGGCATGCCGACCAACGCCCTGCTGGTGTCCGGCCCGTCGAAAACCGCCGATATCGAGCAGGTCCTGGCCTACGGCGCTCACGGTCCGAAAGACCTCGTGGTCATGATCTTGGAGGACCAATGAATCTACCCGCGGCTTTCCTGCGAGATGCGCAGCAACTGATTCCCCAGGAGCGACGTTTCGACGATCCGCTGTCGACGTTGGCCTTCGGCACTGACGCCAGTTTCTACCGGCTGATTCCGAAACTGGTGATTCGTGTCGAGTCTGAAGATGAAGTCGTCACGCTGCTGAAACTGGCACAACGGGATCTGGTCCCGGTGACCTTCCGCGCCGCCGGCACCAGCTTGTCCGGCCAAGCCATCAGCGACTCGGTGTTGATCGTGCTGGGGGATAACTGGAACGGTCGCGAGATCCGTGGGCAAGGTACGCAAATCCGTCTGCAACCGGGCGTGATCGGCGCACAGGCCAACGCGTGGCTGGCGCCGTTCGGGCGCAAGATCGGCCCGGACCCGGCGTCGATCAATGCCTGCAAAATCGGTGGCATCGTCGCCAATAATGCCAGTGGCATGTGTTGCGGCACGGCGCAAAACACCTATCACACGTTGGCTGGCATTCGTCTGGTACTGGCGGACGGCAGCCGTCTCGATACTGAAGATGCGACGAGTGTTGCAGCGTTTCGCGAGAGCCACGCTTCGCTGCTTGAACGCCTGGCAACGTTGGGCCGCGAGACCCGCGCCAATGCCGAACTGGCGGCAAGAATTCGCCACAAATACCGTCTGAAAAATACCACCGGGCTGTCACTCAATGCGTTGGTGGATTTCGACGAGCCTGTGGATATCTTGAGCCACTTGTTGGTGGGCTCCGAAGGCACCCTCGGTTTCATCAGCGCGGTGACTTACGACACGGTGATCGACCACCCGAACAAGGCCTCGGCGCTGATCGTGTTCCCGGATGTGGAAACCTGCTGCAATGCCGTGACGGTGCTGAAAAGCCAGCCGGTGTCGGCCGTGGAACTGCTGGACCGGCGCAGTCTGCGCTCGGTGCAGGACAAACCCGGCATGCCCGTTTTCGTACAACAGCTGTCGAACAATGCCTGCGCGCTGCTGATCGAATCCCGCGCCGCATCGTCCACATTGCTGCAGGAACAACTGGCGCACATCATGGCGTCGTTGTCCTCGTTCCCGGTGGAAAAACAGGTCGACTTCACCGAAGACCCGGTGGAAAACGCTCGGCTCTGGGCGATCCGCAAGGACACTTTCCCTGCCGTCGGCGCCGTGCGCAAAACCGGCACCACGGTGATCATCGAAGACGTGACCTTCCCGGTTGAACAACTCGCCATCGGCGTAAACCGCCTGATCGAGCTGTTCGACAAACATCACTACGATGAAGCGATCCTTTTCGGACACGCGCTGGAAGGCAATCTGCACTTCGTCTTCACCCAAGGCTTCAACAACCCGGAAGAAGTCGCACGCTATCAGGCGTTCATGGACGACGTGGCACAGTTGGTAGCAGTGGAGTTCGGCGGCTCGCTGAAAGCGGAACACGGCACCGGACGCAACATGGCGCCCTTTGTCGAACTGGAATGGGGCAGCGATGCCTACCAGTTGATGTGGCAGCTTAAACGCCTGCTCGATCCCAACGGCATCCTCAACCCGGACGTGGTGCTCAGCGAGGATCCGCAGATCCACCTCAAGCACCTGAAGCCGTTGCCGGCCGCCGATGAGATTGTGGACAAGTGCATCGAGTGCGGTTTCTGTGAACCGGTCTGCCCGTCGAAAGGCCTGACCCTGAGCCCGCGCCAGCGCATCGTGATCTGGCGTGACATTCAGGCAAAGAAACGCGCTGGCGTGGACACCACCGAACTCGAAGCCGCTTACGAATACCAAGGCATCGACACCTGCGCTGCCACCGGCCTCTGCGCACAACGTTGCCCTGTAGGAATCAATACCGGCGAGCTTGTGAAAAAGCTCCGCAGCCGGAAGGCAACTCATACAAAAACCGCCAATTGGCTGGAAAGCAATTTCGCCACTGCGCTGCAAGGTGCTCGTTTCACCCTGCATGTGGCCAACGGTGCGCGAATGCTGCTGGGGGCGCCACGATTGGCAAAACTGTCTGCGACGTTGACGCGCCTGTCCAAAGGTCAGGTCCCACAGTGGACCAACGCCATGCCGCAACCGGAAAAAGCCATTCGCTTCAGCCCGACCGTGTCGGACGAACGCCCTCGAGTGGTGTACCTCGCGGCCTGCGTGTCGCGGGCAATGGGCCCGGCGGCGGGTGATAAAGAGCAAATGTCGCTGTACGACAAAACCCGAGGACTGCTGGAAAAGGCCGGCTATCAAGTAGTCTTCCCGGACAATCTGGACAATCTCTGTTGCGGGCAACCGTTCGCTTCCAAGGGCTACGCCGAACAGGCCGAACACAAACGCCAGGAACTGATCGGCGCCTTGCTGCACGCCAGCCGCGGCGGGCTCGACCCGATCTACTGCGACACCAGTCCGTGTACGTTACGGCTG
Source organism: Pseudomonas sp. FW305-20 (assembly GCF_058788075.1). Lineage (NCBI taxonomy): Bacteria > Pseudomonadati > Pseudomonadota > Gammaproteobacteria > Pseudomonadales > Pseudomonadaceae > Pseudomonas > Pseudomonas sp. FW305-20. The sequence goes on from NZ_JBYTAJ010000020.1 coordinate 57,601, forward strand.
GTTCAGGACCTGGGCGATGTGCGCCTGGACCTGTACGACCCGGTGCGTTTCATTCGTACGCATTTGATGGATCGTCTGGATTTCACGCCGCAGGAAGCGTCGATTGCCGTGCACGTCACTTGCAGCACGCAGCACCTTGGTGAAAGCCAGGCTTTGATTGATCTGGCGCGTAAATGCAGCAAAAACGTGGTTATTCCCGAAGGCATTCACTGCTGCGGTTTTGCGGGGGATAAGGGTTTTACTACGCCGGAACTGAACGCACATTCGCTGCGCACGCTCAAGGATGCGGTTCAGCAGTGCAGCGAGGGGATTTCGACCAGCCGCACGTGTGAGATAGGTCTGACGCAACACGGTGGAATTGATTACCACGGGCTAGTCTATTTGGTGGATCGGGTAACGCAGGCGAGGGTCATGCAAGAAAAATAGAACCCTGATGCGCTGCCATAGTCCACAGAATAAGCCCGGACGTTACCGGGCTTTACCCATACTCGGCAGCCCGTCCTGACGGCCAGCGATGCCTGGACCCTCAGTTCAAGGAGTTACATATGAAACGTTCTGTACTGTTAGGTCTGTTCGTTACTGCCTCACTGATGGCGTCCACCTCGTTTGCCGCTGAAGACCTCTGTGCGGTCAACTTGAAAACCATCGAAAATGCCAAGGCACAGACTCCTCCGGAGATGGCTGATCAGGTCATGGAAAGCGTCACGAAAGCCAAGGCAGATCAGGCAAAAGGCACCAAGGAAGGGACTGACGACTGCATCGCCGAGACCGAACAAACCATCCAGCAAATCAAGAACGCTAACAAAGGCGGGAAGTAACCCGGCTCAAGGCCAACCTTCGGGTTGGCCTTGTTGGCGTGCGCTTGGAGCTGCACATTTAAGCCATAACGCGATCCGTATGCGTTGCTGGTGAAATTGCTCCCCAAAAACCGAATTCCTGCGCAGCGCCGTGGTCTTTTGAGTAGGCCTCATCCATCGTGGCTTGTTTTTCGACTCGGCCGAACCGCCCGCTCATACGGCAGCACCGAGACCATCAGTACTAGGAGATATCCATGAAACGTACCGCACTCGCTGGTTTGTTCATGTCTGCTGCAATGTTGGCCTCTCCCGTGTTTGCAGCGGACAACGACCTTTGTACGAGCAAACTGCAGGAGCTCGAGGCCAAAGTGAATTCGCTACCAGCGACCTCCACCAACGCACCGGAGATCAAAAGACTGCTGGCCAGCGCCAAAACTTCAAAAGCCTCCGGAGACGACAAGAAATGCGCCACCGAGGCTATCCAGGGATTGGCGCTGACACACTGAGTTATGAACCCAACCCATGATCACTCGCGACCAACCTTCGGGTTGGCCTTCTGACGTGTGTTGGCGTACACTGCGCAGGCTTGTTGCTCACTTTGATTCACAGAGCAACAGGCTCGGGGCCGTTTAGGATTCGACGCCGGTTGCGAAACTTTAGGTGCATGCCGAGTTGGTAACAGAACTCGTAAATCCACTGTTGCAACTTTCTATAGTTGCCAATGACGAAACCTACGGGGAATACGCTCTCGCTGCGTAAGCAGCCTTAGCCCTTCCCTCCTGGTACCTTCGGGTCCAGCAATCATCAGGGGATGTCTGTAAACCCAAAGTGATTGTCATATAGAACAGAATCGCCGTGCAGTACGTTGTGGACGAAGCGGCTAAAACTTACACAACTCGCCCAAAGCACCCTGCCCGTCGGGTCGCTGAGGGTTAACTTAATAGACACGGCTACGCATGTAGTACCGACAGCGGAGTACTGGCGGACGGGGGTTCAAATCCCCCCGGCTCCACCACTTCATCATCTAAAGACGTCCACGGACGTCTTTTTTTGTGCCTGCGATCCAGTAAATACGGGGCTTTCAGCGCTTATGGGAGCTTTGGAGAGTTTCTGAGTTCCAGGCGGTTTGGTATTCCCAATGATTTTCCAAGGCATCCGGTGCTTTTTGGGGGATACCAAAATGGTGTCAGAGGTAGCTCTCATGCCTGCTCCAGCCCTCCGCCTTTCCGACCGCCAGTTCAAGGCAGTCAAAGCTAAAGCCAACGATTACGTCCTCAGCGATGGTGACGGCCTGCGCCTCCGGGTCAGGAGCAACGGCTCAATGCTGTGGAACTTCAACTACCGCGATCCGATAACCAAGAACCGTATCAACATGGGACTGGGCACTTATCCAGAGCTCTCGTTGGCGAACGCTCGAAAGAAAGTCGTTGAGGCACGTGAGCTACTTGCACAAGGAAATTTTCGAAAGCGGCGTTGTTTTCAGGTCCGGAATACATGCAGTGTGAGCGACCGCCAAATGTCCTCGGCGTACGCTGGGGGTGACGGAGTCCTTCTTCAGCTCAAACCAAGCGGCAGCAACGTTCTCGAATGTGTGTTCTGTCTCCGCTCGCTTGGCTTCGTTCTGAATGTTGCGTTGCACCTTGGGATCTATCGCTATTACCTGATGAGCTTCCGGAGCTCATGCTGAAATTGCCAACGCCACAATCAAAAGAACGACCCGCTGCCTGTTCGAATGGCAGTTGCACACCATGACCCGTCCTGCCGAAGCGGTAACCACCCGATGGGTAGACATCGACTTCGACAGACGGATCTGGACCATCCCCCCCCCGGAGCGCATGAAAAAACGTCGCCCGCATAACATCCCATTGTCTGAACAGGCACTCGCGCTGCTGGAGGCACACAAGTCCCACAGCGGCCACAGGGAGTACGTGTTTCCGTCGGACAGAAATCCACGTACCCACGCCAATAGCCAGACTGCCAACATGGCGTTGAAACGTATGGGTTTCCAAGACCGCTTGGTCAGCCACGGCATGCGCTCCATGGCCAGCACCATCCTGAATGAGCATGGCTGGGATCCGGAACTGATCGAGGCTGCTGAGCATGAAGTCTCCGTTCACCACCGATTCAAGGCGAGCCTTGACCTCAACATCGAACCATCCATTAGTTTGATTTTGATCAACCTCTCCTTGGCTTTGCTAGCTAGACTGAAAATCAATACGACGTAATAAGTCGAGGGTGTACTTCATGTACTGGTTCCGCCGTCACCGCCAAAGCCTATTACACCTCATCCTTGTGGGATGGGTGCTAGCTGTGGCCGTGATGGCAATCCAGGGTTGTCTGGTGCAACCGAATCACAATATAGCCGCGCCACACCATGCCGAGCAGCATGTAGTGGATGGTCATGCTCTCCACACCAGTGGTTGCCTTCAAAACTGTGAGGACACTGCCACGGCGATAAAACCTGCAGCGCAGATTCCTGCGTTGGATCCTATCCAGTGGGCCGTTCTTTTACTGTTAACTGCTGCAGTAGTAATGTGGGTGCTTGCCCCTGAGAAAAAAACCTCCTTCGCCACTCTTGTGCTGAAGCGCCCCGCCCCACCGAAAGTCCCAGCCCGCCTGACTTTCGTCCGTTTCAACGATTAACCCCCCCTGCCTCAGAGTGACAGAGCACTGATTGCTCTGTCCTGCTGCGTCGCTTTTTTGCGGCTCGGTTATTCCTGCTTACCTCCCACAATCTCAGGAGTTCACCATGCAAATGCATTCTAAATTCGTTCTAGCTGCCATCTTGGCTAGCAGCGCACTCATTGCCTCTGCCGAGGATGCGCATCATCCAGCCGATGCACCCGTTGACTCAGCCGAGAACACAGCCTCCGCATCGACGGACATGACAAAAGCCATGACCGAGCAAATGCAGAAAATGCAGGCAGCACATGACAAAGCGGCATCGGCTAAAACGCCTGTTGAACGCCAAGCCGCCATGCAAGAAGGCATGAAAGTGATGAAGGACAGCATGGCCATGATGGGCAAGGAGCAGAGTGCAATGGGTTGTATGGGCATGTCTGGAGCTAAGGACGGCGCAGGCAAAGGAATGATGGGCATGATGATGCAGATGATGGAGCAGCAGTCGTCGATGATGGAAATGCCAATAAAAAAGTAAATGTGCAGTAGCGCTGCGGCACATCACATGGGGCTGGTGCTGGCTGGGTTAACGCAGATCGCACCCGTCTGATGTGTGTTGAGCCTGCCCACTTGTGCACCTGTTTATGCCCCATGACCACGGCGACCATCAGCAAAAGGCGAACAGCAAACACACGCGGCAAAGAGGAGTACCTACCATGAACCATACCGAATCGGCCTACGGTCTCTGGTCGCTGGTCATCATCAACTCACTGGTGTTTATCTTGTTCGCCTTCAGCTTCGTCCGGCCGAAGACGAGTCGCGATTGGCGCTCCTTCGGCATGTTCTCGGCGTTCCTGGTGGCTCTGTTTACCGAGATGTACGGTTTCCCGCTGACGATCTACCTGTTGATGCCCTGGCTCACTCGCAACTTCCCCGGTATCGACTTCCTCTCGCACGATGCAGGGCATTTGCTCGAAACCGTTCTGGGCTGGAAGGTCAACCCGCACTGGGGGCCATTTCACATTATCAGCAACTTGCTGGTCGCTGGCGGCTTCTGGTTATTGGCGGCCGCGTGGCGGGTGCTCTACAAGGCCCAAAGTACTGGGCAACTCGCGCTCGACGGGCCTTATGCGCGGATCCGTCACCCGCAGTACGTTGGCTTCGTGCTGATCATGTTCGGCTTTCTATTGCAGTGGCCGACATTGATCACCCTGGTGATGTTTCCAATCCTCCTGCTCGTCTACGCCAAGCTCGCGAAGCGGGAAGAACGGGAGATGCTTGCGCACTTCGGCGATGCCTACCGCACTTACTGCGAACAGACGCCGGCGTTCCTGCCCTGGTCAACCCCCCGCAGTCCCGACATCCCTACTGACGCGCCTCCCAGTTCAGGAAAACAATCATGAACGCTCCCTGGAAAACCGGCATTGCTCTGGCCCTGACCATGGCCATTTCCTACACGGTCTGTGCGCTGCTCTATGCGCTATGGCCGGCGCAAGGTATCGCTTTTCTCAACGCCTTGTTCCATGGACTCGACTTTGGTCGTCTTCAAGCCCCGCAAGACTACGGGTTAACGGCTTTCGTCGGGCCACTGCTGGTCTTGACCGTATGGGGCGCGATAGTCGGCACCTTGTTTGCCTGGCTGTCCGGCAAGCTCTGTGGCAAGTCTTGATAGCCGCTTCAGGCAGGAGACAGTGATGAACGAATCACACATGCAGCATAGCCAGCACCAGCCGGCGTTTGCATCAGGGAACATGGCGAAAGATCCGATCTGCGGAATGATGGTCGATAAGACCACAGCGTTGTCACGGGAACGTGGTGGGCGCAGCTATTACTTTTGCAGCGATACCTGCCTGCGCACCTTCGAGTCGCCAGAAAGAGAACTGAAGGCGATGAAAACCCGCGTGACTATCGCCCTCACCGGTGTACTGGCCCTGGCGCTTTTGCGTGCGGGCGCCTTCATCGCGCTGGCCGCCGGTGCCACGCTACTGACTTGGGTACCGATCCCTGCGCTCCCTTGGTTCACTTGGGGTATATGGCTTTTCCTGTTGGTCACTCCGGTGCAGTTCATCGGTGGCTGGAGTTTCTACAAGGGGGCGTGGAACGCCATTCGCACCCGTAACATCAACATGGATTTCCTGATCGCCCTCGGCACATCGGTCGCCTATTTCTACAGTGTCGCGGTGCTGTTCTTCCCCGACGTCCTGCCGGTGAAGGTGGCCGAGCGCGACGTCTATTTCGAAGTGTCGGCGGTCATCATCGCCTTCGTACTGCTGGGTAGGTACATGGAGGAGATCATCAAGAAAAAGTCCTCGGCCGCAGTACGGCGCTTACTCGATCTCAAACCGGCGATCGCGCATGTGATTCGTGACGGGCAAGAAGTCGACTTGCCCGCTGAAAGCGTCATGGCCGGCGAGTTCCTGATAGTCAAGCCAGGCGAAAAAATCCCTACCGATGGCGATGTCAGTGACGGTCAGTCAACGGTAGATGAGTCCATGCTGACCGGCGAGTCGATGCCGGTCGACAAACACCCGGGCAGTCCGGTGATCGGAGGTACGCTCAATGGCAGTGGTGTGCTCACTTTCAAGGCGAGCAGGATCGGTGCCGATACCGCACTGGCGCAGATCATCAGGATGGTCGAGGAGGCACAGAGCAGCACCGCGCAGATCCAGCGCTTGGCCGATCAGGTCACTGGCTATTTTGTGCCTGCGGTGGTGGCCGTCGCGCTGTTGGCGCTGGTCGGCTGGTCTCTTGCGGGGAATTTCCCGCAGGGGCTGTTGGCCTTTATCGCGGTTCTGATCATTTCCTGTCCCTGCGCACTCGGCGTGGCGACGCCCGCCGCGTTAATGGTCGGTGTTGGCAAGGGGGCTGATAACGGCATCCTTATCCGGGGCGGCGAAGTACTGGAGCGGGCAGAAAAACTGAGTACGGTGGTGTTCGACAAAACCGGCACCATTACCCGAGGCGAACCCAATGTAACCGACGTGATTTCGTTCGGCACAGCGTCGGAAAACGAGGTCTTGAAGCTCGCTGCCGCCGTGGAGTCCGGTTCAGAACATCCGCTGGGAGCTGCGATAGTGCGCGCCGCCCGGCATCGCGACATCAGCCTGCCGAAAGCGACCGGCATCAATGGCATCGCCGGTCACGGCATCGAAGGCAGTATCGACAGTCGCAAAATCTGGCTGGGCAATCGGCGTTTATTCGCCCGCCAAGGCATTGCAACCGAGGCGGCCGAGGAGCACCTCATCCGCCTGGAAGCCGATGGCAAGACCGCCATGCTGGTCGGTGTCGACGACCGTTTGGTTGGGGTGATTGCGGTGGCCGACACCATTAAACCCGAAGCGGCTGAAGCCGTTGCGGCATTGCAGGCAAGCGGCATCAAGGTCGTGCTTCTGAGCGGTGACAACCACCGTACTGCCGAAGCAGTCGCGCGACAGGTCGGCATTGAGCGAGTGATTGCCGAGGTCTTGCCGGACGACAAGGTCGCAGTGATCCGTCAATTGCAAAGCGAAGGGCAGGTCGTGGCCATGGTGGGCGATGGTGTCAACGATGCACCGGCACTGGCCACCGCTGACATTGGCATCGCCATTGGCTCGGGTTCCGATGTAGCGAAGGAAACCGGCGGCATCATCTTGCTCAAGAACGATGTACGCGACGTGGTCAACGCGATCAAGCTGTCGCGCGCAACCATGGTCAAGATCAAACAAAACCTGTTCTGGGCATTCATCTACAACAGTATCGGCATTCCAATCGCGGCCTTTGGACTGCTTAATCCCATCATCGCTGCCGCCGCAATGGCACTCAGCTCCCTATCGGTAATCGCCAACTCCGCGCTGCTGAAGCGTGCCCGCATTGGCTTGAGTCAGGAGGCTAAATCATGAACCGCGAAGTTTTAATTATCTGTCTTTTGGTGAGTATTGTGGGCATTGCAACGGTGGTTTACCTGTTGGGGCTGACCGGCAAATCGTTCGCCATAGCAGCAATTTTCCTGCTGTGCCCGGTCTTGGTCGGGGTGCAACTTTTTCGCGGCATGCGCCAATTTGATAAGGACATGGCCGAGGCTCATCGGCAACTGAAAAGGAAGAATCTGCCTTGATGCTTTATGCGACTCACCGCCCTAAATATCCAACGCATTGGACACATAAACCGATGCTCTGGCTCGCTATGCTCACATCTACGATAGCGCTTAAGCAGAATTGGAAGTGGCCTTACGTTATAGCCGTCCCTCCCGTTCCCTCCAAGGAGTGCCATCATGAATCAACATAACTTGCCCCAGCACCGCGCGAGGGGAACTAACTGGTACTTTTTAGGCTTCCTGGCCATCGCCGGTTATTTCCTGTTCACCGAACACAGGGCTCACGTTCTTCCGTATCTGCCATTCCTGCTACTACTGGCCTGTCCACTGATGCATTTTTTCATGCACCGTGGGCATGGGTATGGCGGACATGAGCATGGTGAAAGTGGTGAGCATGACAGTTGCTGTGGCCATCAGCACACCAGCGCTCGCAATAGCCAGGAGCATGACCACGATGGTCTACCCGATAACAAGACGAAGTAACCCGATCGTCCACATTTGATCCGTTGACAGGCAATCTCCATTCATAGCTGAGACTGAAGGTGCAGAGTTATCGTCGATGTTCACCTCGAACTGCGTGCGTCATGGCTATGTCGCTAACCATGCGGGACAGGATTGAGGAGCCAGATTAGTTTCCGGGGTATACAGCAATGACCTGGTCTGCGCCTGCTTTGGACAAGCCGATTACCCGGTAAGCATCATGTTTCCCGTTGACTTCCATGCCTGGAGATCCAGCCGGCATGCCATGAACGGCGATCCCGAGAAGGTCGTCACGTTTGCTCATCGCAATGATTTGCTCGGCGGGCACGTGACCTTCAACAAACTTTCCATTGATCATTGCTGTGTGGCAGGACGAGAGTCGTGGAGCAACACCGAGAGCTTTCTTGACGGCGCTAATGTTGGTTTCTAAATGGTCACAAACCTTAAATGAACAGCATTACCGCCAAGTGCGGGCTTTGTTGCATCTGGGGTTTGATCAATTCTGCAGGCAGCATCACCATCACCCGGCAAAACATTCCTACGGCTCCTATGCTGCGGTGCACCTGCAACCACTTGAGCAACAACTTCACTCAGGAAGATCAACATGAACATATGGATCGCAGCCGTCCTGGCCGTCATGGTTTCGGTGCATGTACACGCCGCCACCGAGATCGCCCCTCATGTCGAGCAGGTTGCCTTCAAAAAGGGCTCCGACACTGTAAAGTTCGCCCATTCCATCAAAGGCCCGCTCACCGCGCAGTACCGTCTGAACGCGAAGGCCGGCCAGATGATGACTGTGGACTTCAAGTCTTCCAACGCCTCTGCCTACTTCAATATCACCGCGAAAGGTGCGGACTATGCGCTCTTTAACGGATCGATCATGGGCAATCACTTTTTGGGCCCCTTGCCCGCCGATGGCGAATACACGGTTCAGGTATACCTGATGCGCAACGCCGCTCGGCGCAATGAAGTGGCCAACTACAGCCTTTCATTAAGCCTGAGCGCCGGTGATGCGACGAACAGCAATCAGCCGTTCGACCAGACACTTGAATTGCAGGGCATTGGTTTTCATGTGAAGAGTGTGTCGGTCGATGGAAATCGCGCTCTACACATTGCGCCCCAAGGTCTGGAAATCGATAACTCAGAGATCGTACGCCCCCTCACCGGCACCATCGTCCGAGCCGAGGTCGCCGACCTTGATCGCAATGGCTCCCCAGAGATTTACGTGTTCATCAGGTCTCCGGGGCGCGGGATGCCCGGCGAGCTCATTGCTTACGCTGCCAACCGCAAGAAGTCGCTTAGCGAGATTTATCTGCCAGCTGTCAGCGAGAACCCGAAAACAGCGGTGGGCTACCAGGGCGAAGATGAGTTTGCCGTGGTGGAAAATGCGTTGGTGCAGCGGTTCCCGGTTTATGACAGCACGGATGCCGATGCGGGCAGGACGGGGAAAATTCGGCAGGTTCAGTACACCTTGATGCCTGGAGAGGCTGGGTGGGTTTTGAGGGCTTTGGGGACGACTGAGTATTGAAGGATTGCTCGTTGGTGAATTGATCCCGTTTCGCCCCCACGGCCAAAGCCCAAACACTTCGGATGCAGATCCGAAGCCCTTCTACACTCATCTCTCACACGTTCGAAAACACTCATCAAACGAGCCCCCATGACCACCCTCAAAGACCGCTTGAAGCAAGGCAAGGATGCTCGCAAGAACTGCTCCCGCGGTTCGCAGGCAGCCCTGGGGAAAATAAATCGCGACCCGCTGCCGCTGATCAAAACGTCCAGTGAAGGCCGCATCAAGTCACTGGTCGAGTTGCGCTACGGCCGCATGCTGGTCTCGCCGTTCACCTTCTACCGCGGCAACGCGCTGCTGCAAGCCCACGACTTGGCCGCAACTCCCAGCATGGGTCTGGTATCGCCGATCTGCGGCGACAGTCATCTGATGAACTTCGGCGGTTTTGCAACGCCGGAGCGCAATCTGCTGTTCAGCATCAGCGATTTCGACGAAGCCCATCCCGGCCCTTGGGAGTGGGACTTGAAACGGCTGGTGGCAAGTTTCGTGGTGGCGGCGCGCGACCTGCGTCATGGCGACACGGTCGAAGAAACGGTCTGCCGCCAAGTGGTCGGCGCCTACCAGCAGACCATGCTCGAATGCGCCGAACAAAGCGCCATGGAAACCTGGTACGAGTCCATCAGCTACCGCGATCTGCGGCAACAAGCGAGCAAAGCGACCCTGGAGCATGTAGAGCGCGCCATCGAAAAAGCTGAACGGCGTACCCATGCTGAACTGCTACCGAAAATCAGTGAACGTGACGCACAGGGCCGTCTGGTCATTCGCGATGACCTGCCGGAAATTTTCCATTTACACGAAAACTCCACGCTGCTGGATGCCGACGACGACTGGTTGCGCTTGTCGCACTGGCGTGCACTTTACGACGCGTTCATGCGCGACTATCCCGGTACGCTGCAAGCCGACCGTCGCGAGCTGTTGGCGCGTTTTCACGTTCAGGACATGGCGTTCAAAGTGGTCGGTGTGGGCAGTGTCGGGACGCGATGCCTGGTGGCACTGCTGACCGACGATCAGGAGTTCCCGCTGTTCCTGCAGTTCAAGGAGGCCCGTCGTTCGGTGCTTGCCAGTTATGTGAAGACTAAATCGCGAGTGCGGCATAACGGTCAGCGCGTGGTCGATGGCCAACGGTTGATGCAATCGGCCAGTGACCTGTTCCTTGGCTGGACCACCGGCCCCAGCGGTCGACACTTCTATGTGCGCCAGTTGCGCGACATGAAAGTCTCGGCTGAACTTGAGACGTTCGACGCTGAAACCTTCGCCGCCTACGGCCGCGTTTGTGGTCGCGCGTTGGCCCGCGCCCACGCAAAATCGTCGGGTAACGCCGCACACATCAGCGGCTACATCGGCAAGAGCGATGCGCTGGCCGACGCGTTGTTCAAGTATGCGCAAAGCTATACCGCGCAGAATGACCGCGACTTCGAACGATTCCAGCAGGCCTGCCGCAAGGGCCGTTTGCGGGCGCGATCGGAAGCGGACTTTGCGGCGGATCATTTGCCGTAGGTGAGTCTCACGGGCGTGAAGCGGCGAGCACTCATCGACATGAATTTTTCTTCACCCCACGACCTTTCAGCAACGGGTACATTGCGCTCGCTCATTCAAGAAACTACGGTTTGCCCGCCCTCCCGCGGGCTTTTTTTTGCCTGCGGTTTTGTTGTGTTTTCCCGCTGGCCACGCAATGCTTGCGCGACGATCCCCGTGAACCGGAGCCCCTTATGCCGCTGCTTTCCCTGCCCTGTAAACGCTTGACGCTGGCAGTGCTCGACCCTGAACAGGCGGCGCTGGAAAGCGAGTTCTACCGGCGCAACCTGAGGCATCTCGCCCGGTGGTCGCCGATTCGCCCCGTCGATTACCACAGCCCTGAACGCATCCGCCCGCGCCTTGAAGTGCAAGCCAGCGCTTTCCAGGCGGGTCTGGCGGTGCATTTCGCGTTGCTGGATCCGCACAACGGCCAGATGATCGGCGCGTGCAACTTCAGCGGCATCACTCGCGGGGCATTTCAAGCCTGCTATCTCGGTTACCACATCGACGAATCTCATCAGGGCCTGGGCTTGATGCAGGAAGCACTCGAAGCGGGAATCGGCTACATGTTCGATGAGCAGAAACTGCACCGGATCATGGCCAATTACATCCCTGGCAATGAACGCAGTGCGCGGCTGCTGGAGCGTCTGGGATTTGAACGTGAGGGCTATGCCAAGGCCTACCTGAGTATTGCCGGGCGCTGGCAGGATCATGTGTTGACGGCGTTGATCAATGATCGCTTTGAAACGCCGGAAGAGCGCTGGTCCAGCGGTTGCTCCAGCCGCGCTCGCCCATAGAACGCCAACGCTGTCAGCAAACACGCCAGCCATACGAAGATCCCCGCCCAGAAGGTGTGGGACATGTAGTGCCAGCCTTGCAGAACCCGCGTCGTGCCATAGACGAAACCGAGCAGCAGCGAGCCGTACATCACCGCTTTGGAATAGCGCCAGCGGTAACGACGCGCCACGAAGTACAAAGCCAGCAGGGTGAAGCCGCCCGAAGCATGTCCGCCCGGCCAGCAGCGCCCGTCACCCGCGACTTTCAACAGATCAAAATTCTCATACCACTCCTTGTGCTCGATTTTCCCGCCGTACTGGGTCGTTTCAATCGGGCAGTACACGCTGGTGTGGCTCTTGAGGTAGTGGATCACCCCGGTGCTGATGGAGAACGCAAACACCACGTAGAGGAAATCCCGACGGTGCTTGCTGGCAAACCGAAGTATTGGCGCAACTTTGATCTTTTCCAGGAACGCGATGGTTTTCGAATGTTTTTCGACCTTCAGACGCGGCCAGAGAAACGACAGCAAGGCGCCGACAATCGCTAGTTCTCCTGTCCAGTTCGGGATGATCCGCGCCCATTTGTGAGTGATCTTCTCGAACAGGTGGACGTGATCCAACGGAAACGTCTGCGTGACCGGGTCGTAAAAGAGATCATTGAACGCGATGTCGATTTTGGTCAGGTCGAACAGCAGGAAAACCACGACCGCACAGGCCAGCGGAATGCCGAAGTTCACCCAGTAAAAGCGGTAACGGTAAGACCCAGAAAGTGAATTCATTTAACGGTCACCGAGCGCCAGTCCGAGGCTTCGATGAAACCGAGCATGCGAGGTGCCTGGGGCGTTTCGGCGGAGATAAACAAAGACGCGCCGTAGCCCAGCGTAGAGGCCGGCAACTTGAGGTCTTTCTCCAGTTGCGACATGCATTCGCTGTGGGTCACCAGAATCAGGTTTCGCCCGGCCACCTTGTGCGCCAGCGCGTCACGCAGCATGGTGCCCCTGCAATTGATCAACCAGTCTTCCCCGACCCCGACCTTGTTGAACATGTAGCCAGCGGTCTGCGCTGTACGGATGACCGGGCTGTTGTAGATGTCAGCCCTGTTCAGCCCCAGTCGTTCGAACTGCGCACCGACACCCACCGCGACGCCGCGAGAGCGATCGGTGATGCCATCGTTACCGCTCAGGCAGGCGGCACTGGAGTGATCGCAGCGTTCGACGTGACGCACCAGCACGATCACGTCGCCCTTGGCCCAATTGGCCGCCAACGCCCGTGCGCCGGCCACGTTGCCGTGGGCCAGATCCGGCACAGCGGCCGGCTGCAACAGCCACATAGTGAGCGGAATCACCAACAGCGCCGAGGCGAGCACGACAGCCGCATTGCGATAGCGGGCAAAACGGCTCAGATCAATCGAGCGTTTTATCCCGAACAGACTCAGTCTCAATTCCACATCAAACCGCCTCGCCGGCACGCATCACTGTCATTCGATGCCGCGAGATTAGAGAGGCTGGCGTCGGCAGCCGGTGAAACTCATGTGAAAAAAAGCTTAAGACCGCACGAAGGTCTTGTTACATATCCGCCTTACAAAAACCATTCAGCTCTCGCAATTGCTGCCGATACAGTCCTGCTACACACCTTGCTGGCGACCAAAAACAACAATCTTCCAGCCAACCGACGATCTAGAAGCACAACGTTCCTGGAGGATTTTTGATGAATAGCTGGCTCGGCAATATCAGCGTGAACATGAAGCTGGGCTTGGGGTTCGGCCTGGTCCTGGCCCTGACCTGCGTCCTCGCCCTGACCGGCTGGACAAGCCTGGGCGGGTTGATTGACCGCAGCAACTGGATGAGCGATATCACCCAGCTCAATGCCGGCCTGACCAAGCTGCGCGTGGTTCGCCTGCAATACATGCTGACCAATGGCGACGAAACCGCCGCGCAGAACGTCCAGACCACGCTCGAGGCCTTCTCCACTCAGCAACAGGCGCTGCTGGTGAAGTTCAAGAGCCCGGAAAACCTCAAGCTGCTCAAAGAGCAAGGCGCCGTCATCGACGCCTACAAGACGTCCCTGAACAAAATGCGCAGCGCGTACCGCACCGGGAACAGCGCACGCGACACCATGGGCGCCAATGCCGAGACCGCGAATACGCTGATCAACGCCATCAATACCGCCGTGCAGCAAATGCCGCTGAGCGACCAACGCTTCGAACAATTCCAGGCCATCACGGCAGCCAAGGAAGCCTTCTTGCTGGCCCGCTACGAAGTGCGCGGCTACACCGCGACCACTAACGCCGAGACCGAACAAAAAGCCATCGGCCAACTGGACCTGGCCATCGCCAGCCTGAAACCTCTCAACGTGCATTTCGCCGACACTCAGCAAGACGCCCTGCGTCAGCTGGAAACCGCACTGAGCAACTACCGCAGCGCCTTGCAGGCTTATAAAGCGGCGAACAGCGATGCGGTGCAGGCGCGCAAGGAAATGACCGAGCAGGGTGCGGCTATCGTGACCCTGAGCGACCAGCTGTATCAGATCCAGCTCGACCGCCGTGACGCCGAAAGCGCCCAGGCTCGCACCCTGCAACTGATCAGCACCTTGCTGGCGTTGCTGGTGGGCATCATCGCTGCCGTGATCATCACCCGTCAGATTACCGGCCCGCTGCGCGACACCCTGGCCGTGGTTGAACGCATCGCCAGCGGCGACCTGTCCCAGGACGTCAAAGTGACGCGCCGCGACGAACTCGGCGTGTTGCAACAAGGCATCGCTCGCATGGGCGTAACCCTGCGCGACTTGATCAGCGGCATCCGCGACGGCGTCACCCAGATCGCCAGCGCTGCCGAAGAACTGTCCGCCGTAACCGAGCAAACCAGCGCCGGGGTCAACAGCCAGAAGATCGAAACCGATCAAGTGGCCACCGCCATGCACGAGATGACGGCCACCGTGCAGGAAGTCGCGCGCAATGCCGAAGAAGCCTCCCAGGCGGCCGCCGCTGCTGACGGCGAAGCTCGTGAAGGCGACAAGGTGGTCAACGAAGCCATCGCCCAGATCGAACGCTTGGCCACCGAAGTGGCGCGCTCCACCGAAGCCATGAGTGTGCTGCAACAGGAAAGCGACAAGATCGGCAGCGTCATGGACGTGATCAAGGCCGTGGCCGAACAGACCAACCTGCTGGCGCTCAACGCCGCCATCGAAGCGGCCCGTGCCGGTGAAGCCGGTCGTGGCTTTGCGGTGGTGGCCGACGAAGTCCGTGGCCTGGCTCAGCGCACGCAGAAGTCCACTGAAGAAATCGAAGGCCTGGTGGCCGGTCTGCAGAACGGCACGCAACAAGTGTCCGCCGTGATGAACAACAGCCGCGCCCTGACCGACAGCAGCGTCGCGCTGACCCGCAAGGCTGGCGTATCACTGGAAAACATCACCCGCACGGTGTCCAACATCCAGTCGATGAACCAGCAGATCGCTGCCGCCGCCGAGCAGCAAAGCGCCGTCGCCGAAGAGATCAGCCGCAGCATCATCAACGTGCGCGACGTGTCCGAACAGACCGCCGCCGCCAGCGACGAAACGGCGGCGTCCAGTGTTGAACTGGCGCGGTTGGGCAGTCAGTTGCAGCAGATGGTCAGCCACTTCCGGGTCTAAAAACCTGCTCGCTCCCCTTTCAGCCATCGTGCTGGTTGGGGGAGCGCTGTGTGTCGAAATCCTACAGGTCGATAGGCCCCCTTCCCGAGCCAGCGACGTCTTTTCCCTGCGTCGCACCTTAAAGAGCTGACAGAGCTCAATTGCAACACGCAGTAATGTCGATACTCCACTTATAGGAGTGTTCATCGGCATGGAAAAATACCCGCTACTGCAGTCCCTTATCAAATCCCTTATCAAGCCCCTCACCCCCGAAAAACAAACGGAACTGGAAGAATTATTTAAAGACAAACTGAAGTTCACCTCTGTATTCGACATTACCCGACTTACCGAAAACGGCTTTAAGGAAAAAGTCGAGAATGAGTTCAAGAGCAAATATGCAAAACCGCTGGTCATCTCCAGCGCCAGCCTCGTCAAGTTCTACAACGATGCCAAATGCCTTGCCGCCCAGATCAGCCATCTGTATCGGGAGAAACAATTATCCTCAGGGGAACCCCAACACCGCTGGCACCCGGCAGGCATTCGCGCGGTCGAGAAAGAAGGTCCCACTTACACCAACCTGTTCAAGGAAAACTGGGACGACTCTTGCAAAATCGATTCGATCGCATCCATCGACTCGCCTGTCGCTTATCTTAGAGCGCTCTATTTATTTGCCGAACAACTGGAAATGAGTGCCTCGCAATCAAAAACTGAAATTGCGGTTAAAACAGAAAAAGAAGAAAAAACAGAAACAGAAACAGAAACAGAAACAGAAACTAAAACAGAAACAGAAACAGAAACAGAAACAGAAACAGAAACAGAAACAGAAACTAAAACAGAAAAAGAAAAAGAAACAGATAAAAAAACAAAAGCTAAAACTCCAACCGACAACCGGATACGTTTGAAAACGCGACGGCCGGAACTCGCGGAGTTAGTAATTGACCAGCACAACACTTTCACCCCACAGCCGATGCTCAAAATAGTCAACGACCTCTTGGAAAAAAACATTAAGGAGGCGATGAAGGACGGCCCCGATAAAGAAAAATCCACGTATGAGCTACTGGCGTTACGAAGTTACCCCTTCGCTCTGCCCTATGAAATTTCCCATCATCAATGCCTGTTAGGACTCAGTGGGGAAAAACCGTCGCTGGGCGAACTGAACTACCGCATCACAACACACCTTCCGCTCACACAGACAGTCAACTTTAAGTATGGCCAGATAAGGAACTCCACCCCGAGTGTCGCACAACAGCTGATGTCTGGACTAAGTCCAAAACAGCAGGATTTGTTGATCGAAGACCTGATAGCCACCCCCTCGGATAACTATTGGAAAAAAATCTATGGCACTGCAAAAAAAAACAGCCTGAAGGATCTTGACACCTTTCTGAAGCACACCGGGTTGAACGCAGAGCAACTTGAAGCACTGCTTGCGCAAGGCAAAAACTCCCCCCGCCTCTCCAGCAATTATCCAACGCCCATTGCACTTGACGGACTGTATGGAGCTCGTTACGTCCACGGTCCTTCCTTCAGCAACATCATTGACAACATGAAAGTCGTCGCCAAGGAGATTACCGCTACGTCATATGAGCGACTCCAACGCATGCAACGAATGATCCGCCTGCAACGCTGGCTGGATATTTCTTTCGTCGAACTGGATACCCTGATCATCAGCGCGTTCAACTCGTCGACGCCCATTAATCACGATATGCATCTCGACACTCATACC
Organism: Pseudomonas sp. FW305-20; assembly: GCF_058788075.1. Classification (NCBI taxonomy): domain Bacteria; kingdom Pseudomonadati; phylum Pseudomonadota; class Gammaproteobacteria; order Pseudomonadales; family Pseudomonadaceae; genus Pseudomonas; species Pseudomonas sp. FW305-20. The sequence goes on from NZ_JBYTAJ010000020.1 coordinate 74,756, forward strand.
CTGCGTACCCTAGGGGTCTATCGCCATTTAAAGCGTCGATACTCTATTAACGCCGACGAGTTCGCGGCTGTACTTTATCAGCTATCCCCCTATGCTATCGGCGATCAAGTTTCCTTGTTCGACAGAGTATTCAATCAAACCCGTCTTTTTGAAAAACATCTTGCACTCGATGGTCGGTCATTCTCGACCGATGATACTGATAAGGCATCGCACACGGTCCTCCAACACTTGAGTGCCAGCCTTGGTCTGCCCTTGGCCGAGGACTCACTATTGAAGGTCGTAAAGAACACGCAGAAACACCTTGGCTCTCTCAAGGTTGCCTTGGACACCTTGTCCTCAATCTACAGACAAGCGCGGATCGCTCGAATGTTCGGTATCTCGATCGCCGACTGCACAACGCTGGCTACCTTGTTGGGAGGTGAAAGCGTGACGAGTTGCCTGACGAATCCAATCGATAACATTCGCACACTAAAAGTGACTGCCCGCGAAGGCAATATGAGTGTTGAAGTGGTCGCACGCTTTCACTTGCCTGGGCAGTTCTATCATGACTACCTCCCCACGCTCCTGCCAGGCTCAACACTGAAAACAAGTACTTCATGGTTCGCCAACACAGATACCGTCAATGCGTTTTCAGTGTTGTTTCCCGCCCTTTCCGGCTCGGATAAAGTTGCCACGATCAGTATCTACGGCATTGTTACTGCCGCCCCGAATAGCGTGGTCTCTCTGGCGGGGTGTGGAATCAAGGTGATCCACGGTAATTTCGATGAACTTATCAAGCGAGATGCTTCTTGGGTGACCCTTACAAGGACTGAGCTCAGTGGCAGCGATATAGTACTTCCGCTCTTCAACACCCAGCTGCAACAGACTGAGCCCCTGAGGCCTGATCCCTCCAATATGCTTGATGTACTGATGCAATTGGACTGGATCACAAATTGGCTCAGTGAATCCGTCTACACCATCCCCAAGCTGAAACACCTCCTCCTGAGCACCACGAACAGCAATGATCATGCATTGCAGAACATGCAGCAGCACCTCACCAAACTGAAGAAAGATTCTGACCAGCACAAGATAACTACTGCGGAGATAAATGCGCTGTCGCTACCAAAGCTACCAGAAGATTCAACGTGGTGGTCTCTAATGGCCAGCACGTTGCTTGACGCCAACGGCCTGGTGAAGAACTTCGCACCCACCATCACAGACGATGTACCGAAAAAGCTGGTTGATGTGCTGCAGAGCGTCATAGCGCCACTGGTACTGAACATCGACGCTGCCGAAAACGCCAGGCTCAAAGACGACTGCCAGAAGAAGCTTAAAGACCTGCTGCTACTTGCCCATGACCGACAATTGCACCTGGTCGAACAGCTTTTACAGGAAACCTGTCAACTTCCCATGAACAGTGCAAAGGGTGTGCTGGTATGGGCCAATACATCGGCCTACGAGATCCTGATCGCGACGCAAGACGATGCGAATAACGAATCATACTTAACAAAACTTTCCAAAACGCTGCCCAAGGTACTGCGCCATGCCGAGGCTGCCGTTCAGTTGCACCTGAGCAGAAGCGCCCTGCACTTGTTCCTGGAACACCCCGACTGGTTGGAGCCGTCGGACACGACGCAGAAACTGACGCTTACATTGAGCAGTTTGTATCTTCTGGATCGTTTCAATCATGGGATGACCACCCATCAATACCCTGAAGAGAATGTTCTGAGCTATTTGAAATTCGCCAACTCGGAAGCCACCACAGCCGAAAAAAACAGCTTGCTGGCCGGCTTGCTGAACTGGACAACCGAGCAAGTTACCGTGCTGACAGCAACACTGACACATCAGCAAGCCCGAACCGTGAAAGACCTGGATTGGGTCATGCGTTGCTACACAACCTGTAAAGCCACAGGCCTGACAACGGGTTCACTGCTTGACGCCACTGCCCTGAACAACAACAGCACAACAGACGACTGGAAAAAAATCGGTGAAGCCGTCATGGCTACTAGTCGTTGATCCCACTACATGCTCAAGGAGTGAACATGTCTGCCACGATTGAAAAGCAACTCAACGAAAGCTTGCGTGATGCCCAACTCGCGCTCTACCTGCATGAAATAGTGCCCAACAATGAAGATTTGAAGACGTTGAATATCGCAACGCACCTCAACACTGCCAATGACCTCTATCACTACTGGTTACTTGATGTGCTGGTTAGCCAGGACGTGCCCACCAGCCAGGTGGACTGTGCCATTGCAAGCCTGCAGCAATACATCAACAGCATTCTGGCCAATATGGAGCCTGGGTATAACACGGCGATCATTGCGCCGGATCAGCTCGAAACCTGGCGTACGGTGATGCACCACTATTCGACATGGGCGTCCAGTCAGCAGCTGCACTATTTTCCGGCGATCTACCTTGACCCGACCCTTCGCACAGCCAAGACCGAGAGTTTTCAGCAACTGGAAAATGACCTCAACCAGAACCAACTGACATCCCGGTCCGTTCAAACAGCAGTAGTGAGTTATCTGACGAAATTCGAAGAAATTTCCAATTTGAAGACGCTCAATGGTTATATCGACGGAATCGGCTTCGCCAACAGCACCTATTACTTCATTGCCAAATCCCGCGCCGCCAATACTTACTATTGGCGCTCGCTGGACATGTCCATGCGCCCCGAGAGTCCCCCCACGACTTCCGCTTCTACAACTGATCCTAAAGCTAATTCCGACAGCAAATACGATACGCCAGAGCCACAGGCCTGGTCAGACTGGAAACGCATCAACCTGCCGATCTCCGAAAGCGCCATCGAGCACACTATTCGTCCGGTCATGTTCAACAATCGTCTGTATGTAATCTGGGCTGAGTGTATTTTTCAGGACAAAAACTCTGTGAGCGGCGTTCAAACCAACAGTCGGGCGCCCACCAATCCGCTGTTTCGTTTGAACATGTGCTACAAAAATTACGATGAAAGCTGGAGTACGCCTCAAACCTGTCTACAGGGCTACGGCGGGAACGAAATGTTTCACGCCAAGACACTGACCGAGCTCAAGGGCATTACACATACAGTTGCCGTCCATGATGGGACACACTCTACAGAGTCACTACTCGTTGTCCTCTACGTTGGCAATAACGAAACGGGCAAAACAGAGAACACAGAGCACAACCTGAAAGCCCCGTTCTGGATGGCCGCGCATATTGATAAAGATTCTGAATCCAATGCAACATTCTCCCCCAAGAACGTGCCAGAAAACCCACCCAAACAAGAGGATGCTGAAAATCTACTCGATCGCCTCAAAACAGAATTCGGAAAATGGGTGACGGTATTTCTGCCTGTCAAAGCCGAGACCGAGCGCAATGTAAATCTCCAATTCAGGCACTCGACTTCCAACTTCGATCTGAAGCCACCCCGTATCAAATCCAGCAAACACACTACGTTAGGAACTGCAGAATTCATTGATTTTTCCGACTCGGATATCAAGCACAGCAACTATCAGGAAACCAAGGTTCGCGCCCCTGTTCGGTTGAACATCACCTTCGCCAAGCATTTGATTCATCGTGCCGAAACGAGTATGGACGAGTTGCTGAGCTGGGACTCCCAGCACTTGCAGGAACCTGCGATGGAACAAGGCAAGCGCGAGGAAAAGATGGATTTCTACGGCGCCTATGGGCGCTACTTTGTCGAGTTGTTCCTGTACTTGCCATGGCTGGTCGCCCACCGTTTCAACCAGTCATCCCAATACAGCGAAGCCGAGCGCTGGTTGCATTACCTGTTCAACCCCAGTCGTAAGGATGTCAAGGGTGGTCATCCAAACTATTGGAATACCGTGCCGTTGACCATTCCCACTTCACAGCCTGGCCAATCCACCTATGCCATTCAAGGCCCACAAGACCCGCATCAAATAGCCCTGAGCCATCCGGTGCACTTTCGCAAAGCCTTGTACATGCTCTATATCGATATTTTGATCAATCGCGGCGACATGGCTTATCGCTCATTGGCCCCCGATGAGCTGGCGCAAGCCAAGCTTTGGTACATCCGCGCCCAGGATCTGCTGGGCCCGCGCCCGGACCTCAAACAAACTGACGACTGGACCCCCACTACCCTCGGCGCCTTCATTGCCGCTAAAAACGAGGAATTGCGAACGTTTGAATACAAACAGGGCACTGAAAAAAAACACATCAACTCAAGCGACTCCGACAATCCGGTGCCCGAAATTTGTGTTCGACCTTATGCCCCCCCTCCTTCGGTGCATGCGATAGACACCCCCCATTTGCGTTTACCGTTCAACCCTGTGTTGATCGCGCGCTGGGAAAAACTCGAGAGTCGCCTGCATAACCTCAGGCACAACCTCGACATCGTCGGCAAGCCATTGAGGCTTCCACTGTTCACCGCTCCAGCGATACCAGCCGGACAGCTCGGCGCCAACCCGCAACGGGCCGCAGAGCCGGAAATCTATCAACGCCTGGGTTCGACTATCCCGCCTTACCGGTTCAGCGTCATGCATGCCCAGGCCATGAGCGCAGTGGAGACAGTGATTCAGTTCGGTAGCACGCTGTTGTCATTCATCGAACGCGCCGAGCAGGCCTTCTATCAGGAAACACAGCAGCAACACATCTGGGATATGGCGAACATTGCCGTAGACCTGCAAACCCAGGCGTTGAAAGTCGATCAAAAAAACAAGGAAGCCTTGCTCGCCAGTAAAACGATCGTGCAGGAGCGAGAACGTTATTACAGTGAGCGGGTGGATGAGGTGATCAACCCGGAAGAAGCCGCCGCCGCCGCATCGCACCTGGCGGGACGTATCGCAGAGGCCTCCGCCTACGCGGCCCAGGTGATTGGCCAGGGCTTGAAGGTGGTCCCCAACATTTTTGGCATGGCGGACGGTGGACATCGCGTGGAGGGGATTCCTCTTGCGGTCATGGCTGGAGCTCAAGGCCTGGCGGCAGCAGCGCATGGCACAGGTGAGGCGCTCGAGCGTGCAGCGCAATATCGTCGGCGCCATCAGGAGTGGACTCTCGCACGCGATCAGGCAAGGCTTGAAATCGCGCAACTCGATGCGCAGCTGGCGCTTGAAGCCGAACGAGAAATCGCCTCCGCTCTGCAGTTGCGACAAACACAAACGACACTCATGCAAGCCAGGTCCACCTATACCTTCCTCACCAAGCGCTTTACCAACGCACAGCTTTACCAATGGTTCACCGGCCAGATGTCCATTTTCTACTACCAGGCCTATGACTCCGCTTTGTCGCTGTGCCAATTCACCGAACAATGTTGGTGCTATGAGATGGCCGACACCACAACACAATCGTTCTTTCAACCCAAGACCTGGAACACCACTTATCGCGGACTTGGTCCCGGGGAGCCGATGAAGCTCGGCTTGGTGAAGATGAAGACCGCCTACCTTTTGGGCAACGAGCGCGAGCTGGAAATTCGCAAGACCGTGTCGTTACGCCAACTAAAAGAGAAGGATGCGAAGACGGGGGCAATCCATAAGGTCTGGGAGGATGGTGTCACAAAGGACGGGGTCAAAGATGACCTTATCAAAAACGGCTCCTGTCAATTCGAACTGACCCAGTCCCTGTTTGACGATGACTACCCAGGGCACTGCCTGCGTCGGATCAAGAGCATCAGTATCTCCCTGCCGACGACTCTGGGCCCTTATGAGGACATTCGCGCCCTCCTGACCCAGACCTCCAGTGAAGTCGTCATGCCCGGTGCCGAGAAAAAGTCCATAAAAGGCCAACGCGCCAACCAGCAGGTCGCCCTCTCGACAGGCATCGACGACAGCGGCCTTCTCACGCTGAACTTTCAGGACGAACGCTACCTGCCCTTCGAATACACCGGCGCGATTTCAAAATGGAAGTTGTCCTTCCCCAATCATGTTTCACAGAAAGCCATGCTCGAATCACTTACCGATATCATCGTGCATGTGCAATACACCGCCAGGGTGGATGGGGGTGAGCAATGAACGAACAGAGCTCCGTCCCTATCGCGCCTCCGGCGCTGCCCAAGGGTGGCGGCGCCATTCAAAGCATCGGCAACAACCTCGGTTCGGTTGGTACAAGAGGCACGGCGTCCTTTGAAATTCCCTTGCCTGTTACCCCGGGTCGCGGATTTGCCCCGGCCTTGACCCTGCGTTACAGCAACGCGCAAGGCAACGGTATGTTCGGCCTCGGTTGGGCCCTTTCCCTTGGCACAGTTGCACGACGTACCCGGCTGGGCGTCCCGGCCTACACCGATGACGATCTGTTCGTCGGGCCCGACGGCGAGGTATGGATGCCGGAGCGGAACAAGACGACCGGAGCGTTCATTTCCAAATACGCGCTGAGCAGCAATGGCAAGACACTGGAGCAATACACTGTCGTTCGCTACTACCCTCGAGTCGAAGCGGCTTTCGACCGGATCGAACATTGGTTCAGTGCGACCGACCAACCGGGCTTCTGGTTGATCTACCGCGCTGACGGCAGTCAACATCTGTTCGGAAAAACAGCGGCAGCGCGCCGCGCAGACTCCAACGCCCCCTCGCGGGTAGGTGAATGGTTGCTCGAAGAAAGCATGAATGCTCATGGCGAGCATATTGTTTATGAGTACACCGCTGATGAGGTGACTGCTCGGGGCCCGGCCGATAACCGTGCCCAGCGTTACCTGAGTCGCGTTTGCTATGGCAACTTCACGGCTGACTCGCAGTTGTACTTGTGCAAAGTCGATGGCCTCAAGGATAAAAAATGGCATTTCGAGCTGTGTTTCGACTACGGCGAACGCAGCGTTCGTCTGGAAGACACACCCGGGTACAAAGGGACGCAACCGTACGCTGTACGCAGTGATCCATTCTCGGACTTCGCCTACGGTTTTGAGTTGCGTACTCAACGCTTGTGCCAACAGGTTCTGATGTTTCATTACTTCCCGAATGAACCATCAATGGGCGACAAGCCAGTACTGATTCGCCGCCTCTTGCTCCAGTATCAGACTTGCGCGCTTTCCTACAGCTGTCTGAGTGCGGCGTTGCCCCAAACCTTTGGCGAAACACACACCGATCGATACCAACCGCCTCTTGAGTTTGGCTACTCCGGTTTCACGCTCAAGCCCGAGGCTCGACACTACAAACCTTTCGAGGCACTGGCCAGACTCAACCACCAGGACCAGTTTCAGTTCGTCGATCTGAAGGGAGAAGGGTTGCCAGGCATTCTTCATCGAACCGACCAAAGCTGGCGCTATAGCCAGCCGTTGCGGGACGACAGAGGCGGGGATCACATCGTGTACGCGGCATGGAGCGAACTGCCCCGAATACCGCTGGCGGACAGGCGAAAGTCTCCTCGACAGTATCTCAGTGATCTCAACGATGACAGTCGTCCGGACTGGATCGTGGCGCACCCCGAGTTCAGCGGTTTCTTTACGCTGAATTCGAACGATGAATGGTCGAACTATACCCCGCTTGCCGCTGTTCCCACCGAGTTCTTCCATCCTGAAGGGCAGTTAGCCAGTCTGATGGGGAGTGGGCGCAACGATCTGATCATGATCGGACCGCGCAGTGTGCGCCTGTACGCCAACCAGAAAATAACCGGCTTCGCCCCGGCAACGCAGGTTTCACGTCACGCCGATGAAGATGACCTGCCTCAGCCCGGTAACTCACCCAGTGAACTGGTGGCCTTCAGCGATCTTCTGGGCAGTGGCCAACAGCACCTGATCCGTGTTCGCCACAACGAAGTGAAATGCTGGCCTAACCTGGGCCGCGGACGCTTCGCAAAGGGCCGAGTAATCGCCTCCCTGGACTTTGCATACGAACAGTTCGATGCGTCACGCATCCTGCTGGCCGACCTGGACGGCTCAGGGGCTGCTGACCTTATTTATCTGCAACCCGATTGCGCAAAAATTTTCATGAACCGCGGCGGCAATGGCCTGGCCCCCGCGGTCGAACTGCCCTGGCCCCAAGGACTGCGCCATGACCGGTTCTGCAAGGTCAGCGCCGTAGATCTGCTGGGGCTCGGCTGTTCGAGTCTGATATTCAGTGTGCCGGGGGACGCAACCCGGCATTGGCGCTATGACTTCTTGGAGACCAAGCCCTACTTGCTCGAAACCAGCAATAACAATATGGGGGCTGCCTGCAGCGTCAGCTATCGAAGCTCTGCCCAGGAATGGCTGGATGAAAAAAAACAGCTGCTCAAAAACAACAAACCAGCAATCTCCCACCTTCCATTTCCTCTGTTTTTGGTCAAACAGCAGAGCCAGCACGACGAAATTACCGGCAATCGTCTGACCCAGAAATTCAAATATCGTCGTGGCTTCTACGACAGCATCGAACGAGAATTTCGCGGGTTCGGTCTGCTCTTGCAAACCGACAGTCCAACCCATGGCAAGGGGGCACAAACCAGCCCCCATAGCGCACCGATGCTGACCAAAACCTGGTTCCATACGGGCCAAGCTATCGACCCACTCAATCGTGATTACGACCGCAACGACAAGGACGCCATTGGCCTTCAGGCAACTATCCAGGTTTGGGGCGAACATTGGGGACCACCCGCGCCAACGCCCGAAGCAGCCCTCGCCAACGCCCATGCCCGGCAGCGCGAGCTCGCTCGAGCGCTTGGCGGCCGGACTCTGAGGGTAGAGATTTTCGGCCTGGACAAGGGCACAGAAAAAGAGAGGCAGCCCTATTCAGTGCAACAACATCGATATCGGGTCGTTGAACGCCAGGGCCTGGGTAAATACAGCCCTTACTCGATCATGCAACCGTTGGTTGTGGAATCCATAAGCTACCAGTATGAGCGCATCTCTGATGATCCTCGCTGTACTCACACGATCAATCTTGAATGGGACGCCTACGGCCACCTCACCCACAGTCTGGAGATCAGCTATGCGCGGAGAAAAACACCTGCCGACGCCCCTCCTTTCACGGATACCTGGCTGCAAAAATGGTGGCGCGATGCCCATGACGAGGATCAGCAGTATTACTACCTGAGCGAAACCAAGGCTCAGTTCATTCACATAGCTACAGCACAGGCCCTACGCCTTGGCCTGCGTTACCTACAGCGCACCAATGCTTTGAGGTTGCCTAAATCGCCCTTGGCCGCAGGGCTATCCCCCCAGGATATCCATTATGAAAACCTGCTTGAACGGAGCACTTCAAAGACCTGGGAAGACAGGCGGACCCTGACCGGTTTGTCTGTACAGCGTTACCGCAAACCCGATGCAAGCGGCACCTTCGATGACGGTCAGGCGAGCGTCGAAGGGTTGATTGATCACCAGGAAACCGCCGAATTCAATAAGCTGGCGTTGAGCGTCTACGACGAACACAAATCGGAGGATACGTCTTTTGATGTCACCAAACTTCTCCAGGACAATGGCTACCGAAAAATGCCCATTGCTTTACCGCCTGACGAAGACTGGGACAAAAACAATCCACTCTGGTCTGTACGTCGCAGCTTTTCCACGTATTACAAACTGGCCGGCTTTTACAGGGCACAGACCTTCAGGCAAAGCCAACAGCATGGCCCGACGACCCTCACCCATGACCCCTATTCCTGCCTGATCGCCACTGTCGAACTGCCCGACCAATGCACCACCCGCGCGACAAAGATTGGCTATCGAACACTTCAGCCAAAACAGATCAGCGACCCCAACGGGAATTTCCAGGAAGCGCAATACAGTGAGTTGGGACAGGTACACGCCCTCACCTGGTACAAAAATGGCGTGAGTGAAAATGTCGGATTCAAACCGATGGCCACCTATAGCCGCCCTACCGATGATCGCCCCGACACCGCCATCGATGATCCGGGCAAGGCACTCCAGAATATCGCGAGTGCCTTTTTCTATGACTCGCTCAGCTGGATGGGGCGTATTCCGGCCGTTACAGGCGAAGAGTTGGCCTGGCGCAAAAAAGCAGTGGATAACAATGATCTGCTACCGACTGGGCACATCCGCGCAAGTACCCGTGCTCGCCTGACCGGCCTCAACATCAATACGCTTTACGAGCAAACTCTTCAGACGCGAATAGACGGCGTACAACGCGAACCGGTTCACTGCGTCACGATGCAAGCGGACCGGTTCTGCTCCGACAGCGAAAAACAGGTACGCATCACCATCGCTTGCTGGGATGGCTTTGGTCGACAACTGCAAAAAAAACAACGCGTCGCCCCAGGAAAAGCCCTGGACATCAATGAAGACGGCACCTTGAAACTTGAAAACGACACACTGCAGGAGCGTGATGTCAGCTTTCGATGGCGTGTCAGTGAGCGTGTCGAGTACGACAACAAAGGCTTGGTCATTCGTACCTACCGCCCCTATTTCAGTGCCAGGCATCGCCACGTCAATGATGAATCCCTGCGCAAGTCAGGACTTTGTGATCAGCAATTCCACGACCCACTGGGTCGACTCCTTCGTGTCGTCAATGCCAACGGCGATGAGCGTCGGCACACCTATCACCCCTGGTACTCAACGATCGAGGATGAAAACGACACCCAACCCGACACTACGACTCAGGGAGGTGCTCAATGAGCTCCCATATTCACAGTCACACTCCAACCTTGAACGTCGTCGACAGTCGTGGACTTCAAGTCCGCGAAGTCACCTACTTGCGTAATCAATCCATAACACAGCCTCAAGCCCGCATTACCCGCCACCTGCATGACATCAACGGCCAGGTGCTTGAGCAGCGCTTGCACACCAATAATGCACAGACCGCTGATTTGAAGCAGGTCCGCAGCCTGTCGGGCGCCCTGCTATTGAACTCCAGCATTGACGCAGGCTGGCGCCTGGCCTTCTGTGGCGAGGCCGGTCAAACCCTGAAAAGCTGGGATTCTCGCGGCAGCCATTGGCAAACGGACTATGACGATCAGCTACGCCCGCTGGTCATCAGCGAACAGTCCAAAGGAGGAGTCCTCCAGGCCATCGAGCGCTTTACCTATGCCGATAACTCAAGTGCCCATACGCAAAACAACCAGTGCGGACGCTTGATTCGCCATGATGATCCGGCGGGAAAACGACTGTTGTCCAAGTATGACCAGGCAGGACAACTGCTCAGCGAAACGCGACATTTCCTGAAGGAGCAACAGCCTGCGAACTGGCCGCAAGCAGTCGATGATCGCGATAAGTTGCTCGAAGACCAGACCTACACCACCTCCTGGCAGTACGCACCCACTGGTGAAACCCTCGAACAGACAGATGCCAAAGGGCATACGCAGCGCTTCTGGTTCGATGTCGCTGGCCAACTCAGGAAAGTCACCCTGCAACTCGCGAGTGCCACCCAACAAACGGTGATTCTCGATCAAGTCAAATACAACGCGCAGGGTCAGATCGAATCGCAAACCCTGGGAAGCAAGATCTTAAGTGAAGCGACTTATACGCCTGCGAACGGCCGCACGAACCGGCGGACAATTTCACGGACGGGGGGAAGCATTCTCCAGAAACTGCACTATGCCTATGACGCGGTCGGCAATGTGTTGAGCGTCGAGGACCACACGAAACCGGTACAACACAACGCCAACCAACGCATAAAGCCGGTCAACACTTATGTCTACGACAGCCTTTATCAACTGGTCCAGGCTTCAGGCCGTGAAGAGCAGGGAGCAAGCATTCGCGCCCCTCTTCCCGATTGGTCGACAAGGCAGGGTGACCGGAGCCGACTGCTCAACTTCACTGAGCATTACACCTACGATGAACGTGCAAACCTGATCAAGCTGCAGCATCGCCGCGAAGGCAACAACTACATCCGCAATATGCATATCGCCTCTGGCAGCAATCGCGCATTGCCATGGAAAACAGGCGATGCTCCAGCCGACTTTGCAAAGGGCTTCGATGCCAACGGCAACCTGCAATGGTTGCAGACAGGCCAACCCCTGCAATGGAACGCGCGCAACCAATTACAACGTGTGGAACTGGTCGAACGCGACAGTGAGGGCGCGGATGCAGAAACCTATCTCTACGACGGCAACGGTCAGCGTGTCCGAAAACGGCAGACTAAAAAAGTGCACACCATCACCCATGTCCAGGACGTGAGCTATTTACCGGGACTAGAGCTTCGTGAAAGTGCCACTGAAAAACTTGAGGTCATCACCTTGCAGGCTGGAGGCTCGACGGTACGCTGCCTTCATTGGAGCAAAGGCACTCCAGCACAGATCACGAATGACGCTTTGCGTTATAACTTCACCGACCACCTGGGCTCAACGACCCTGGAACTGGACGCCGAGGGCAGACTGATAAGCGAGGAGGGTTACTACCCCTTTGGCGGTACTGCGTGGAGGGCAGCGCGCAACACGCTGGAGGCGAAATACAGAACCGTTCGCTACTCAGGCAAAGAACGCGATGCCAGTGGCCTCTACTACTACGGGCATCGCTATTACGCGCCGTGGTTGCAGCGCTGGATCAGCCCTGATCCGGCGGGAACCACGGATGGGTTGAATCTGTATCGATTCGTCGGCAACAACCCTGTCACTCATCAGGATTATTTGGGTCTGATGAAGTACGAAATCGAACCATTCAGTACCGCCGCCACGGCAGCTGCACCTCTGAGCACCCAGATAGTCACCGCACACAACACGTTCAACTCGAGATTCATAACGAATACACAAGATATAAACAATTACGTGTTGGCCTATGACCTTACCTGGACCACGCGAGGACTGCTCTACATGGGGGCTGGCAACCAGATAGGGGACATACTTAATAGCCGTGAACACTCTTGGGGACTCACCCACCAACTACGAACAAATATCGGTGCATATCCATCACCCCAAGTCAGGGCAGAACATGCCGTGGCAGCCGGGGCAGGTATGTGCGATGAATTTGCAGCGGTCAGTTCACGTTTGGCGGCCTCTTCATTACGCGGATTCGGGACACCTATCCATATAGCGCAAATACCAGGACATACCTTCACCCTGCTGGGTGATCCCACGCGGGATCCGCTCGTCGTCGACCCCTGGGTGTCCTACCCGATCCCGGATCGACTTTCCCAAAGCCGCTACAACCACCCACAATTGCAGGCATTCAATACCACACCTGCCATGCCCCAGGACCCAGCCTATGCGATTTCACTCGCCAACGTCGCCACTCACACCCCTCTGTACACTGGAGTACGGCCATCAATGCAGCCTCCTTTGCATCAGAACATTCAAAATGACCTCAACAGCCCGGCCGGAGTAAGCAGTTGGGTCTGGGATCAAATGTCATCGCAACAGCAGTCCAGTGACATTTGGGCCATTTCAAATTACACGTCATTCAACTTCGCAAATGTTCCCGTGCCTCATCTGTCCAGGCTTGATGCCACGGCGTTGCTTCCCAGCATCTATGCAATTCAATTCCAACAGCCAAACCCATTCAGAAGGATTTGAATCTCGCGCACTGACTGCATGGGCCAGCACAAACCGGATCGTCCAGGTTTTTCGAATCGTGATGCCTCCTGCAATCAATGAAATCATTGATTGCAGGACACCTTGTTCCATCAAAACTCGCAGAGCTGCCGAACGGCCTTACACGCAAATCGCATTGGTAAACACCAACCGATTGCCGAACGGATCGCTGATCGTCATGTCCTGGCTGCCCCACGGCATCGCCTGGATCTGTGGGTGTGCGAATTTGTATTCCTTGGCCAGCAATTGTTGCTGGAATGCCTCCAGCTCATCGGTCTCGATCCGCAACGCCGAGCCCGGTGTGCTGTCGCCATGGTGTTCGGAGAGGTGCAGCACACATTCGCCTCGGGAGACTTGCAGGTACAACGGAAAGTTGGGCTCGAAACGATGCTGCCAATCGATCTTGAATCCCAGGAAGTCGACGTAGAACTCCACGGCCTTGATTTCATCGAAAATCCGCAGGATGGGGGTGGTTTTGCCGAAGCTCATGGCGTTGCTCCCAGACTGATAAGGCCCACAGTGTAGCTGGGCGAGATGTCAGCGCTTCGGCTTGGTGATGGCTTTCTTTAGTCTCAATGTGCCATCACTGTGACGCAGCACTCGGAATGTTTACTGGAAACCATCACGCAAGTCCCCGTCCCTCGCCAGAAACCGCCCTTCCCTCCTTCCGTTTGCCTGGCCTTCGCTGTAACTCAAGGCACCGTTGACCCAAACCCCATCGATACCTTCCGCCGCTCGTTGCGGATCATTGAAATCAGCCACATCGCGAATGGTCGCAGGATTGAACAACACCAGATCCGCCCAATGTCCTTCACGGATTTCGCCACGTTCCTTCAAGCCAAATCGGGCCGCCGACAACCCGGTCATCTTGTGCACGGCGGTATGCAGCGGAAACAGCCCCACGTCGCGACTGAAATGTCCGAGCACGCGTGGGAATGCGCCCCACAAGCGTGGATGCGGAAACGGGTCTTCCGGCAATCCGTCAGAACCGACCATCGACAGCGGATGCGCGAGGATTCTTCGTACGTCCGCCTCGTCCATTCCGTAATACACCGCGCCGGCCGGTTGCAGGCGTCGAGCGGCGTCAAGCAACGGCACGCCCCACTCGGCGGCGATGTCCATCAGGTCACGACCACCCACTTCAGGGTGCGGCGTTGACCAGGTGATGGTGATGCGATGAGCGTCGGTGACTTGCTTGAGGTCCAGCGTCGATGAACTCGCCGCGTAGGGATAACAGTCACAGCCTACCGGGTGGGTTTTCGCCGCGTGTTCGAGGGACGCTAGCAGTTGTGGACTGCGCCCCCAGTTACCGGCGCCGGCACATTTGAGATGGGAAATGATCACCGGTGTTTTGGCATGACGGCCGATCTGGAACGCCTCATCCATGGCCTCCAGCACCGGCTCGAATTCGCTGCGCAAATGGGTGGTATAGACCGCGCCGAAAGCGGTCAGCTCTTCGGTCAGTTGCATGACTTCATCGGTGGAAGCCGAGAACGCGCTGGCATAGGCAAGCCCCGTGGACAGGCCCAATGCGCCGGCCTCAAGACTCTCGCGCAGTTGCTCGCGCATCGCGCTGATTTCGTCCGCCGTGGCGGTGCGAAACAGGTCGTCGAGGTGGTTGCTGCGCAGCGCCGTATGGCCGACCAGTGCAGCCACGTTCAGCGTGGTGTTCGCCGCTTCGACGGCTGCGCGGTAGTCGCTGAATCTCGGATAAACGAACGCCGCGGCGGTGCCGAGCAGGTTCATCGGGTCGGGCGGATCGCCGCGTAAACTCACCGGTGACGCACTGATCCCGCAGTTGCCGACTATCACGGTGGTCACACCCTGGCTGAGCTTGGGCAGCATCTGCGGCTGGCGGATTACCACGGTGTCGTCGTGGGTGTGAACGTCGATGAAACCTGGCGCCAACACGCGACCGGTGGCGTCGATTTCTTCGGTGGCGCTGGCATCGTGCAAGTCGCCGATGCGCTCGATGCGGCCGTTCAGGATCGCCACGTCGGCGGGATAACCGGGCGCGTTGCTGCCGTCGATAATCAGGGCGTTGCGGATCAGCGTGTCGTACATCAGGTCAGTCTCCCAGCGGCAAATGATCGTCGCCGCCGCGGTAATCGTCGAGGGCGAGTTTGATCCGCCGCAGACGCTCTTGATTGTCTTCAGGATTGGCCAGCGCCAGCTCGGTGGCGAGCACGTCGATGGCCAGCAACATGCCGTAGCGCGCCGCCGTGGGTTTGTAGATGAATGAGGTTTCGACACCTTGCAGCGGCAGCAGCACATCCGCCAATTGCGCCAGCGGCGAGTCGGCCCGGGTGATGGCGAGAATTCGTGCGCCGTAGCTGCGCGCCAGCTCGACGGCCTCGAGCAGTTCGGGGGTGATGCCAGTCAGCGAGCAGGCAATGACGACGCGTTCGGCATCGAGGCTGGCGGCGGTGACGCGCATCATCACCGGGTCGTGGCACACCGCAATCGGGTAGCCGAATCGCACCAGCCGCACCTGCAATTCATCACTGCACAAAGTCGAGCAACCACCCATGCCGAAGGCGTGAATCATCCGCGCCTTGCCCAGCAATTTCACCGCGTCGGCGAAACGCGACTCATCGAAGGCCGACAGATGCTGGCGCAAGGTCGACTCGATATCGCCAACGATCTGTCCATAAAACGCCGACTGCTCGGGCGTGCCCGCCGGGTCCAAAAAACGACTGCCGACGCCGCTGGCCTGGGCCAGTTGCAGACGCAGATCGCGCAAGTCGCGACAGCCGACGGTGCGAGCAAAACGCGAGAGTGTGGCGGTGCTGACTTCCGCTTTCAGCGCCAGTTCATCCAGGCTGGCGGCGGAGGCAAATCCTACGTCGTCGAGCATCAGCCGAGCGATGCGTCCTTCGCCCGCACTGAAGGAATCCTGACGGGCGCGGATCTGGTAGAGGATGTCCATGGCGGGCGGCTCCGGCTAAAGCAGGTAAGAAAGGCCAACGGTCAGACCGAAGGCGACGACCGAGATAATGGTCTCGAGCACCGTCCAGGTCTTGAAGGTCTGGGCGACGGTCATGTTGAAGTATTCCTTGATCAACCAGAAACCGCCGTCATTGACGTGGGAAAAGATAACCGACCCCGCGCCCGTCGCCAGCACCAACAGCTCTGGATGGGGATAACCCAGACCAATGGCCACCGGCGCAACGATACCCGACGCAGTGGTCATGGCCACCGTGGCAGAACCGGTGGCGATGCGCATCAACGCAGCAAACAGCCAGCCCATCAACAGCGGCGACAGCTGGAACACCTGCGCCAGACTGACGATCTGGTCGGTGACGCCAGCGTCTACCAGAATCCGGTTCAAGCCACCGCCCGCGCCCACCAGCAAGGTGATGCTGGCGGTCGGTGCTAGGCATTCGTTGGTGAATTTGAGGATCGATTCGCGGCTGAAGCCTTGGGCCAGGCCCAAAGTCCAGAAGCTCAGCAAGGTCGCCAGCAACAAGGCGATCACCGAATTGCCGATGAACAACAGAAACTGATTGAAACCACTGCCCGGCGTAGAAATCAGATTGGCCCAGCCGCCGACCAGCATCAGCACCACCGGCAGCAGAATGGTCGCCATGGTGATGCCGAACCCCGGCAGGCCGTCGCGTGGTTCACGCTCGAGGAACTGACGCTCCAGCGGGTTATCGTCCGGCAGTTGAATGCGCGGCACGATGAACTTGGCGTAGAGGGGGCCGGCGATGATCGCAGTCGGAATCCCGATCAAAATCGCGTAGAGCAAGGTCTGCCCCACCGAGGCCTGATAGGCCTGCACCGCCAGCATCGCCGCCGGGTGCGGCGGCACCAGCGCGTGGACCACCGAGAGCCCGGCGACCATCGGCAAACCGACCATCAGAATCGACACGCCCACGCGCCGCGCCACGGTAAATGCGATCGGCACCAGCAGGACAAAACCGACTTCGAAGAACAGCGGCAGTCCGACAAGGAAAGCGATGCAGACCATCGCCCAGTGGGCATTTTTCTCACCGAAGCGGTCGATCAACGTTCGCGCCATCTGCTCGGCACCGCCGGACTCGGCCATCATTTTGCCGAGCATCGTGCCCAGCGCGACCACCAGCGCAATATGGCCCAGCGTCTTGCCGACACCCGCCTCATACGCCCCCACCACGCCCGACGGCGGCATCCCCGCCAGCAGCGCCAGGCCGATGGACACCAGGGTGATGACAATGAACGGATTGAGTCGGTAGCGGGCGATCAGAACGATCAGCGCGATGATGGCGATGGCGGCGTAAACCAGCAGCCAATAGCCGAAGGACGGTGTCATGCGGTACTCCTCGAAAGGGTCACGTCGAATGGGTTGTGAAACTCATAAAACATTTCGAGGCGTGATTTTCAAACGAGGTGAAAGTAATTTTCGTGAAGGGATAAGGGTTGTCGCGCAGAGGTATGCGAGGTCGCTAAATATGCAAATCAGATAGGCGAATTTACACCCCGATTTCCCTGTGGGAGCGAGCCTGCTCGCGATGAGGGAGAGTCAGTCAACAGTGATGAGACTGATACACCGCCATCGTCGGAGCGCCGCCCGGAGCCGGCTCGCTACCACAGGGATTTTGCTGGAGACCTCAGTCGTGACTGACCCGGGCGCGTTTGAGCAGCTTCTTGCAGCGTTCGGACAAGTGCAGCACGCGCAGGTGCTTGCCGGCCTTGGTGTAGCGTTCACGCAGCGTTTTTAGCGCAGCTATCGCCGAGTAGTCGACGAAGCTCAGGTGGCGACAATCGATCGTCACTACGGATGGGTCGTTGGCGGGGTCGAACTGGTTGAGAAAAGGCGTAGTCGAGGCGAAGAACAGCGTGCCATGCAGGTGGTAGAGCTTGCTGCCGTCGACTTCAAGATGACTGTCGGCATAGAGCTCGCGGGCCTGCTGCCAGGCGAAGTTGAGCGCCGCAATGATGATCCCGCAAAGCACGGCAGTGGCCAGGTCGGTGAACACCGTTATGACCGTTACCGCGATGATCACCAGCACGTCATTCAGCGGCACTTTGTTCAACACCCGAAGCGAGGCCCAGGCGAAGGTCTGCTGCGAAACCACGAACATCACCCCAACCAACGCGGCCAGCGGAATGCGCTCGATCAACGGCGACAAAAACAATATGAAAAGCAGAATCAGCACACCGGCCACTACACCGGACAGCCGACCGCGACCACCGGAGCTGAGGTTGATCACGGTCTGCCCGATCATCGCGCAGCCGCCCATGCCGCCGAACACGCCGGAGACCATGTTGGCCGCGCCCAGCGCCACACATTCGCGATCCGGGTAGCCACGGCTCTCGGTGATCTCGTCGGTGAGGTTCAGGGTCAGCAGGGTTTCCAGCAAGCCGACCAACGCCATCAATATTGCGTAAGGCACGATGATGCGCAGGGTGTCCAGGCTCCAGGGAATGTCTGGCAGTGCAAAGGTCGGCAAACCGCCGGCAATGTGCGCCATGTCGCCCAAGGTGCGGGTCGGCAAGCCGAGCAGATAAACCGCCAGCCCGACACCCAGAATCGCCACCAGCGCCGGCGGCACGGCGCGCGTCAGGCGCGGCAGCACGTAGACGATGGCCATCGTCACGGCAACCAACCCCGCCATCAGGTACAGCGGTGTGCCGCTGAGCCAGACGTCACCGCTCTTGAAGTGTTCCAGCTGCGCCAGGGCAATGATGATCGCCAGGCCGTTGACGAAGCCGAGCATCACCGGGTACGGCACCATGCGCACCAGCTTGCCCAGCTTCAGCAGCCCGAACGCCAGCATGATCAACCCGCCCAGCAACACGGTCGCCAGCAAATACTGCACACCGTGCTGAACCACCAGCGCAACGATCACCACGGCCATCGACCCCGCGGCACCGGACACCATGCCCGGCCGCCCACCGAAAAGCGCGGTCAGGGTGCAAATGATGAAAGCGCCGTAAAGTCCCATCAATGGATTGAGGTGCGCAACCAGCGCGAAGGCGATGCATTCGGGCAGAAGAGCGAATGACGTAGTGAGCCCGGCCAGGGTATCGGCGCGCAGATGTTTGGGTTTCATGGCTGATCTAAATACAGGCGGGAAAAGAGGGGGCGGATGTTACGGAATTGGGGGCGGCCCGGCCAGTTATTGGGTCGTCAGAAACGCAATCGCGGGCAAGCCACGCTCCCACAGGTATTGTGTCGTTCGCGAAACTGATGAACGACACAATACCTGTGGGAGCGTGGCTTGCCCGCGATGAACGATGACGCGGTCTAGAGCGAACTCACACCATCTCGTCACGAATCCATTCAATCACCGAAGTCCGCTTCGGCACCCAGCCCAGCAGTTCGCGCGCCTTGTTACCACGAACCCGGCTGTTGGAACCCAAACCATAGTTGGCCATTTCATACCCCCACTCGGCTTCGGCCTCTTTCAGCGGCCAGTCTTGTGGCTCACCCAGATTCAGCGCTTGGGCAATCGCAGTGGTCATGTCGATGAACGACGCTTCACCGCTTTCCACGAAGTAGAAAGTGCCCGGTACGTTGTTGGTCAGCACCAGCAGGTACAGGGCAACCACGTCTTCGATGTGCACGTTGGACCAGATGTTCTGGCCGGTACCGACATGCCGGACCACGCCACTTTTACGCGCCTGTTTCAGCAAACGCGGCAACTGCACGCTGTCGCGATTCACGCCCAGGCTGTGGCCGTAGATCAGGGTGTTGCAGATCACTGCCGAGTTCACCCCGTCCTTTGCTGCGGCAAGGATCAGGTTGTCGATGGCCACGCGCGCAGCTTTGTCGATAGTCGGCTCGGGCAGATTATCTTCGTAATAGATAACGTCGCTGGATTTACCGCCCGACGCATCGCCGACAATGCTCGAACCGCTGGTGTGCAGGAACACTTTGTTGGAACCGCGAAGTGTATCGAGCAACGCTTCTACCGCGCCGCGATGGTCGCTGCTGGCGGCGTTGATCACGGCATCGGCAGCGCGGGCCTGTTCGGCCAGTAGGGCGCTGTCGTCAAGCGTGCCGAGCACCGGGGTGATACCCAGAGCGCTCAGTTCATTGGCTTGTTCGGTGCTGCGAACCAGGCCAGTCACCATATGGCCAGCCTGGACCAGGCCGGTGGCGATGGAGCCACCGATAAAACCAGCTGCGCCGGTTACGAATACGTTCATGGAGAGACTCCCAGCGTTAATAAGTGATGCAGCCAGTATCGAGGACCGATGCCAGTGGAAACAGACGGCATCGCCCAATTCACTCTTGCGCAGGGATCACGAATCAGCCCTTGAAATCCGCATTCGCATAAGCCGCCAATTTGCCCTGGATGAAGTCCAGGAAGCATTGAATCCGTAGGGCAAGTTGCGAGTTGCGGTAGTACACCGCGTTGATCGGCTGGCGATAGCCGCTGTTGAAATCCGCCAGCAGCACCTGCAAACGTCCGGCGCGGATGTCATCAATCGTCATGAAGTGCGACAGGCAGGCGATGCCTTGGCCTTCCAGCGCCAAGTGCCTGATCGTCTCGCCGCTGGAGGCGCTGATCGACGCCTGAATCGGCCAACGATCACCGTGCACGTAACGCAGCGGCCATTGGTTGAGGCCTTCGTTGTGGGTAAAACCCAGCAACGTATGCCCGGACAAATCCGCCACTTCAGCCGGTACACCGTGTTTTTCAAGATAGGCCGGGCTGGCGACGATGTGCAGCGGACTGCAGCCCAGCGATCGAGCGTGCAGGGTCGAATCGGCGAGCGTGCCGATGCGGATGGCGATGTCGGTGCTTTGCTCGAGCAAGTCGATGATCAGATCGTTGCTGTTGAGCTCCAGCTGGATGTCCGGATAGAGCCGGCGGAACTCGTCGATGTACGGCACGATGGCGTGCAGCATGAACGGTGACGCGGCATTGATCCGCAGGCGCCCGGACGGGGTTTGCTGACGCGAGGTCAGACGCTCTTCAAGCTCGTCCATCTGATCGAGAATCAGCTTGGCGTGCTCGAAAAAATACTTGCCCTCTTCGGTCAGGTCCATGCGTCGCGTGGTGCGGTTGATTAGCGTGGTATCGAGTTTCGCCTCCAGCCGCGACAGCGTACGGCTGACCGCCGAAGGCGTTTGCCCGACCTGTTCGGCCGCAGCGGAAATCGACCCGCATTCAATCACGCAGACGAAAATCTGCAATTCATCGGATCTGGCTTTCACGGATGCCCCTCATTCAAAACTGGCTTGATAGTAGCTGGATGTGGGGCAAAAGGAACCTTACGCCGGCAGGCCGAACACCTCGGTCAAATGCTGCTCATAGCGCGCCACATCGGCTTCGATATTAGGGCGCTTCATCACATCAACGCACAGGAACGTTGGCAAACCGGTCATGCCGAGGAAGGTGTTGGCCTTGTGGAACGGGAAGTACACCGCGTCCACGCCCTTGGCTTCGAAGAAGTCGGTTGGATCGTCGAAGGCTTGCTGCGGCGCGTTCCAAGTCAGGGACAACATGTATTGCTTGCCCTGCAACAGACCACCGCTGCCGTACTTTTGCGACGCGTCGGAACGGGTGCGACCGTCACTGGCGTACAGGCTGCCATGGCCTTCGGTGAAGACTTCGTCGATGTACTTCTTGACGGTCCAGGGCGCGCCCATCCACCAGCCGGGCATCTGATAAATGATCACGTCGGCCCAAAGGAATTTGGCAACTTCCTCGGCGAGGTCGTAACCCTCGTCGATGAAAGTGGCTTTCACGTCGACGCCGCCGCGATCCAGCACGCTCAGTGCGGCTTCATGCAGGGTGGCGTTGTAACGGCCATCGGAGTGGGCAAATTTTTTGCCGCCATTGAGCAACAGGACTTTTTTCATGGGAAGTCTCGGAAGGTTGGAATTCGATGACGGCAGAGTAGCGATCTGCCTCGCGCTGAATAAGCGCTGAATTCACAAAATTCATTTGACCAATACGCACGAATCGACAGCCGATTGTTGCCATAAACTTGCGTCGATTCTGAACTTGAGGAAATTTCTGATGAGTGAAATGCAAGGTTTCATCCTGCACGCCAAGACCCGCTCGGAAAAATCCGACGCCTTCGAAGCGTTTTTCAGCGGTTATGTGCAAGCAAGCCGCGCCGAACCCGGTTGCATCGAGTACCACATGTTGCGCGACAAACAGGACCCGACGCTGTTTATCTTCTACGAGATCTGGCAGTCCCAGGCTCACTTGGACGTGCACTCGAACCTGCCGCACATGAAGCAATTCCTCGAGCAACGCGATGAGTACCTGGAACGGGATTTCGATATCCGCACGATCGACATGCTCAGCCCGTCGTCCGCTACCCGCTGATCAGCAAGTGGCCGCCGAGCACGCCCAGGCCGATAAAGAACACACGCTTGAACAGCACGGCGCTGATCCGCTGGCGCAGCCATTGCCCCAGCAACATGCCGAGCACCGCCGGGATCAGCGCCAGCAACGACGCACTTAACTCGCCACCGCCCAGTGCGCCGCGCCATAACAATCCGCCGGCCAAGGCCAGGGTCGAGACGGTGAACGACAGACCCAGCGCCTGCACCAGTTCATCCTTGTTCAAGCCCAAGGCTTGCAGATAAGGCACGGCCGGAATCACGAAGACGCCGGTGGCCGAGGTGATGACGCCCGTCAACAGACCGCCAAGCGGACCGAGCCAACGCTCAGTGTGACGGCCGACACGCAAGGTCGGCAGACACAACCCGCTCAACGCGTAGAGCAACAGCGCAGCGCCCAATCCCCGCACGACCCAATGACCACCGGCCATGCCGATCCACAACGTGCCGGCCCCGGTGCCGATGAAGATCGCCAGCAGCATCGGCCACAGGCGTTTGATTAACCCTCGCAGATGCCCGCCGAATGCCAGTTGCCAGACATTGGTGAGCGTTGCGGGGATGATCAGCAGCGCGGCAGCCTGCGACGGCGCCATAGCCAGACCGAGCAAACCCATCGCGATGGTCGGCAGACCGAGGCCGATCACACCCTTGATCATGCCGGCCAGCAAAAAGGTCGCAATGACCATCAAAGAAAGGGCCAGACCGAGGTTTTGATAGAACGCGGCGAGAGTATTCATGGCGCTATCGTGAGCCTGGATTGGCTGCTTGAAAATCTGCCATATACTGAGGCAGCCTCTTGCTCAGCAAGAGGCATGATCGTTCCCACGCTCTGCGTGGGAATGCAGCCCGTGACGCTTCGCGTCGCATGCCAAAGCGGACGCAGAGCGTCCAGTGAGGCATTCCCACGCAGGAGCGTGGGAACGATCTTTGGGACTGACGATGCACTTCGACCTGACCGACCTGCGCCTCTACCTGAACATCCTCGACAGCGGCAACATCACCGCCGGCGCGGCTCGCAGTCATCTGTCCCTGGCGGCGGCGAGTGCGCGCATCCGCGCCATGGAGGCATCGTTGGGGATCGAATTTCTGCAGCGAGGTCGTCGCGGGGTCAGCCCGACCCCGGCCGGCAAGGCCCTGGCGCAACACGCCCGCGTCCTGCTGCAACAAGCCGAACGCATGCAGCAGGACCTGGCGGAATACGCCAACGGCGTCAAAGGCCAGGTGCGGCTACTGTGCAACACCACGGCAATCACCGAATACCTGCCGGAGTTGCTTGCGGACTTTCTTCGCGACCAGCCTAACCTCGACATCGATTTGCAAGAACTGCCCAGTGCACGCATCACCCACGCCTTGCGCCAAGGTGCCGCAGACCTGGGCATCGTCTCCGACGCCGTAGACACCGATGACCTGCAGACCCGCCCGTTTCGCGACGATCCGCTGGTGCTGATCATGCCCCGCGATCATCCCTTGGCACCCGCAGATGTCGTGAGCTTCAGCGACACCTTGCACCACGACTATGTCGGCCTGAACGCCAACAGCGCGTTGGCGGTGTACCTGGAAGAACAGGCGCTGCACACCGGGTCACGCATGCAAATGCGCATCCGCGCCGACGGTTTCGATGGCATGATGCGCATGGTCGCTCGGGGGGCCGGGTTGGCGATCGTCCCGCTTGCGGCGGTTGAGCGCTGGCGCGACGAACAATCTTTCAAAAGTCTCGCCCTGCAGGAACCTTGGGCTCAACGCAAACTCCTGCTCTGTGCGCGGGACTTTGAGACGCTGCCCGGCTATGCGAAGGCCTTGCTGCACGCCTTGACTCTCCCCTGAGGGGCAGACTTTACCCTTGGGCTTTCATCTTTGAGGGCAATGCGCGTTTCTGGACAGCTCAATGTCGAGTACAGACAACTGAGCGGCAGACGGGCGCTATAGGGTGCGACTTCAGTTCTCTAGTCCACTGCCCCGGAGTCCACATGACCGCACCTATTACCGTTCTTCGCGATACCCATCCACTGCCGGTGCTCGACGCCTGCAAATGGGAAAAACTCGAAGGCGACCCGCACACCGTCAACCTCAACGCCTACACCAGCGAAGACGGCAGCAAGATCATGGGCACCTGGATCTGCACGCCGGGCAAATGGTATGTGGAATACGTGAAGTGGGAATACTGCGATTTCCGCGAGGGGTACTGCATCATCACCCCAGAAGGAAAAGAGCCGATCCATCTGCGCGCCGGTGATATTTTCGTCATCGAGCCGGGCATGAAAGGCACGTGGGAAGTGGTTGAAACCGTGCGCAAGTATTTCGTGTTTGCCTGATGCAAAAAAACCGGGAGATCACCCGACGTGATCTCCCGGTAAATGTCGATAGGAACAATGCTGCCCCTGTGGGAGCCAGCTTTTGTGGTGAGGGGGTTTACCCCCGTTCGGCGGCGAAGCCGTCGTAAAACCTGCCTACACGGTATGCCTGAGGGAATGCGGGGGAGCGCTACGCACTCCAACGGGGGCAAGCCCCCTCGCCACAATCCCGGAAAACTCCTTATTGCGGTTTGCGATAGCTGTTGATGATCGCCGAGAAGTCCTTGCCACCTTCCCCACGCTGGCTCATCGCCTGATACAACTGCTGGGCCACCGCGCCGAGCATCACCGGTTGGTGCGCCTGACGTGCTGCTTCCGTGGCCAGCCCCAGATCCTTGAGCATCAGTTCGGCACCGAAACCGCCGGTATAACCGCGCGAGGCCGGCGCCGTTTCGACGATGCCCGGCCACGGGTTGTACATTTCCGAACTCCAGCAACGCCCTGTGGAACTGTTGATGATCCCGGCCAGCACCGTGGTGTCGATGCCGAGCGCATCACCGAGCGCCATCGCTTCGCTGACACCGACCATCGAGATCGCCAGCAGCAGGTTGTTGCAGATTTTGGCGATTTGCCCGGTGCCGACTTCGCCGCAATGAACGATGTTGCGGCCCATCTGCGCCAGCACGGGTTGCAGGGTGGCGAACAGCTCAGGGGGGGCGCCGACCATAAACGTCAGGGTCCCGGCTGCCGCACCACCGGTACCGCCCGACACCGGTGCATCCGCCATGGCCACGCCTTGCTTGGCCGCCGCCGCGGCAACATCACGCGCCGTCTGCGGATCGATGGTGCTGCAATCGACTGCCGGCACGCCCTTGGCGATACCCGCCAGCACGCCGTCTTCACCCAGCCACACGCTGCGCACATGCACCGCGGCGGGCAGCATGGTGATTACCAATTCTGCGCCTTGAGCCGCTTCACGCGCCGAAGCGCTGATGCTGCCGCCCAGTTGCTCAAGCTCCGCCAGGACGGTTTTGTTCAGGTCGACCAGGTTCAACGAATGGCCGGCCTTGATCAGGTTGCGCGCCATCGGCGCGCCCATGTTGCCGAGACCGATAAAAGCGATTTTCATGACCGGCTCCTTAACGCAAGTTAATGGTGGTGTTCACACCGTCGTTGACGCTGTTGTCATCGAACCAGCGACTGGTGACAGTCTTGGTCTGAGTGTAGAACTGCACCACTTGCTTGCCATACGGACCGAGGTCGCCGAGTTTGGACCCGCGCGAACCGGTGAAACTGAAGAACGGGACCGGCACCGGAATCGGGATGTTGATGCCGACCTGGCCGACGTCGATTTCCGTCTGGAATTTACGCGCCGCCGCACCGCTTTGGGTGAACAGGCCAGTGCCGTTGCCGAACGGGTTGGCGTTGACCAGTGCGATGGCCTCATCGAGGGTATCGACTTCCAGCACCACCAGCACCGGACCGAAGATTTCCTGGGTGTAGATCTGCATCTCCGGGGTGACGCCGGAGAACAGGGTAGGGCCGACAAAGTTGCCCTTCTCGAAACCAGGAACCGTGATATCGCGACCGTCCAGCTCCAGCTTGGCGCCTTCCTTGATGCCGCTCTCGATCAGATCCAGAATCCGCGCCTTGGCCTTTTTGGAAATCACCGGACCGACGTCAGTGCCCGGCTCGCTGCCGGCATTCACTTTGAGTTTCTGCGCCAGCACCTTCAGGTCAGGCAGCCATTGTTTGGCCGCGCCCACCAGCACCACCACGGAGGTGGCCATGCAGCGTTGCCCGGCCGCACCGAAACCGGCACCGACCAGCGCATTCAGCGCTTGTTCGCGGTTGGCATCGGGCAGTACAACGGCGTGGTTCTTCGCGCCCATCATCGATTGCACACGCTTGCCGTGCTTACCGGCCAAGTCGTAGACGTGCGTGCCGACGGCGGTCGAACCGACGAAGGAAACAGCCTTGATGTCCTTGTGGGTGCAGAGCGCATCCACCACGTCTTTACCGCCATGAACGACGTTGAGCACGCCTGCCGGAACGCCGGCCTCGATCGCCAGTTCCACCAGCAGCATGGTCGACATCGGGTCCTGTTCGGACGGCTTGAGCACGAAGGTGTTGCCGCAGGCGATGGCCATCGGGAACATCCACAGCGGAATCATCGCCGGGAAGTTGAACGGCGTGATGCCGGCGCAAACGCCGATTGGCTGACGCAGGGTGTAGGTATCGACGCCGCCCGCAACGTTCTCGGCGAACTCGCCCATTTGCAGGCTGCCGATGGAGCAGGCGTGCTCGACCACTTCCAGGCCGCGGAAGATATCGCCTTCAGCGTCGGCGATGGTTTTGCCTTGCTCGTTGCTGAGCACCACGGCGATGCGCTTGGAGTGTTCGCGAATCAACGCCTGGAGCTTGAGCATGATGCGCATCCGCGCGCCGATCGGCGTCAGCTTCCAGGTCTGGAAGGCGCGATGGGCAGCACTGATCGCAGCGTCGACTTCCTGCGCGGTCGCGAATGGTACTTTCGCCAGCACTTGCTGGGTCGCCGGGTTGACGATGTCGTGCCACTCGGTAGTCTGGGACTCGACCCACTCGCCGTCGATCAACAGCTTTACCGTTTGGACAGTGGTTTCGTTTGGCGTGAGCGAAGCGTTCATGTTGGGTCTCCGGAAGTTGTTCTTATTTAGAGAGCTATCTGTATAGCCAAGGCGAGACTGTCGCCTTGAAACGAGACGTGTGTCGCGAGTTGGTTCTCGGACTGTTTTTGGAGTATAGATGTGCAAACTTCTAATAAGAACGCACATAAAAGCCGGTCCATCATGCAAAAAAACATCACGTCTCTAGGCTCGTTGAACTGGGATGACCTCAAGTTTTTCCTTGAAGTCGCCCGCACCCGCAAGGCCAGCACCGCAGCCAAGCGCCTGGCGGTCGACTACACCACGGTGTCGCGGCGCATCAGCTCGCTGGAAGCTGCGTTGGGCACGTTGCTGTTCGAGAAATCCCGGACCAGCGGTTTTGTCCTGACTGCCGAAGGCCAGCGGTTGCTCGGTTATGCCGAGTCGATCGAAAGCACGCTGCACATGGCCTGTGAACAGGTTTCGGGTTCTGGCGTTGCGTTGTCCGGGCATGTGCGCATGGGCTGCACCGAAGGCTTTGGCAGCTTTTTCATCACTCCACAGCTGAGCCATTTCGTCGACGCCTACCCGGCAATCTCCGTGGACATCCTGCCGCTGCCGCACTTCATCAGCCTGTCCAAGCGCGAGGCGGACATCGTCATCGCCCTGGAGCGCCCGGAGCATGGGCCATACGTGTGCTGCAAACTCTGCGACTACAAATTGCAGCTCTACGCGACGCAGGATTATCTGGACAAGCACCCACCGATCCGCCGCCCGGCTGACCTGGGTAAACATTCATTCATCAGTTATGTCGACGATCTGGCGTTCAGCTCGGAGCTGTTGTACCTGGCGAATGTGTTGCCCGGCGCCAGTGCCAACCTGCGCAGCACCAGTGTGATTGCGCAATTCGTGGCCGCGCAGCAAGGGCGGTCGCTGGCGATTCTGCCGTGCTTCCTGGCCGCCCAGGATCCGCGATTGCTGCCGGTGTTGCCGAAGGAGATCAACATCACTCGACAGTTCTGGATGTACTGCCGCGAGGATCTGCGCAAGCTCAAGCGCATCACCCTGTTGTGGGATTACATCCGGGAGGTGACTGAGCGGAATCAGGGTCTGTTGATGGGTGAAAGTCGCGAGACCCTGTTCGCCGATTAGTCGGCGCTCACCACGATCGACACCCGGCGGTTCTCGGTACGGCCGGCCGGTGTGTTGTTGGAAGCAACCGGTTCACTGCTGCCGAGGCCGCGCAGCAGGATGTTTTGTTCCTTCATCCCGACAACGGTCAGCACCTTGCCGACGCTTTTTGCGCGGCGCAACGAGAGCTGCTCGTTGTAAGACTCTTTGCCCGAGGCGTCGGTGTGACCGTCGACCCGCACTCGTTCTATTTCACCCCCCAGCAATGCCTTGCCGATACGCTCGACGATGTCGGTGCTGGCTGGGTTGAGGCTGTCGTCGTCACTGCCAAACAGCACTTTGCCGGACAAGCCAAAGGCCCAGCCCTCATCGGTCAATTCGAAGCCTTGCTGCTTGAGCACAGCGATCTGCGCCGGAGTCAGGCCTTTTTGCGGCGCCGTCTGGCAACCGCTCAATGTCAGCAAAGCCATCAATAAGGTGAAGGTGAAAAATCGCAGGGAACGCCGGGTCAGTGAGAACACAAAATTTAGCTCCTGGTTTGAACATCGGCGACAGAGTGCTCCGACCCTGCCGTGTGCTGTGCGCCTCGGGAAAGACGCTTGGCTTGGTACATCGCCGCGTCGGCGGCGTTAAGCAAAGCACCGGGTGTGGTCCCATGGTCGGGGTACACGGCGATGCCGATGCTGAGTGAAGTCAACACCTGGGTATCGCCCGGCAACGGGATCGGTGCTTCCATGCTGGTGATTATTTTGTCGGCAATCCACTCGGCATCCTCGATCCGGTGCAGCGGCGTCAGCAGGACGGCAAATTCGTCACCGCCCAGGCGTGCCACCAGATCCCCTTCGCGCAGTTGCGCTCGAACCCGATTGGCCACGGCCACCAACACCGCATCGCCAGCGGCATGACCGAAGCCATCATTGATCTCCTTGAACCGATCACTGTCGAGAAACAGCACCGCCACTTGCTCGTTGAGTTTGTTGGCATTACGCAGCGCTCGAATCAGCCGTCCTTCGAAAAACGCCCGATTCGGCAACCCGGTGAGGCTGTCATGGCTGGCCTGGTGGGCCAGGGTTTCGTTTTCGCTTCGCAGGTGGGTCTGCCAGGATTCAAGCTCATCGAGCAAGGCATTGAAGTCATTGCCCAGGTTGTCGAGTTCGGCGATGGCGGCGGGAGGCACACGCTGATCGAAGGCTCGCTCGCTGCGGGCGGCGTGAGCCACGAACGCCAGGCTGCGCAATGGCCCCGTGATTGCGCGAAGTTGTCGGCGCGCCAGATAGAGCGCCACCCAAGCACTGACGGCGGTACACAAAACGATGCCGAGCAGACCGCTGAGCAGAAACCGCAACAGGCTGCCCCCGTGACCGGTGAGCTGGATGCTTCCAATTGCCTGACCTTGATGGACGATTGGCATGCTGATCGGTTTTTCCAGAAAGGCCTTGGCAATCTGCATTTCGAGGTCCGAGAAGAAGCCCGTTTCCGGCCGCTCCCAGCGAGCCAGCAACGTGCCTTGCTCGTCCAGCACTTGGGCATCGGCCACTTCTTCGGTGGACGCAATCAATGCCAGCGCTTCGCTAGCGGCAGACTTGTCGTTGAACACCACCGCCGCTTCCACGGTGTAATTGATCGAGCGCGCAATCAGGTGCAAGTTGTGGTCGGCATAGACCCGCAAGGCCAGTACGCCGAGCAACGTCAGCGAGATACTGGCCATGGCCACGGCCACGAGTGCGACGATCAAATGTCCGCGCCCGATGACCGAGCGCAAGGTTGGGCGGTTACCCGGCTTGAAAAGACTCATGGCGCCGCCGGCTTGCGGCGGGACAGTTGCAGCACACTGGGGTGAATACGCACGCCGCTTCGGGCGACGGAATCCAGGTTGACTTCAAAGGACACTTGCTCATCGCTGACCCGCAGGCAAAACAGACTGCCGACGGTACAGGGGTCGTCGCGTTCGCTGATGCTCAGCACCGGACGCCCTGCCAGCGAAGCGAATAGCCGGCTACGTTCATCACTGGTCAGTTTGCCGATATACACCGCATCGCACTCACCGGTAATCGACGGGTTGTCGGCCAACAGACGTCGCACCGTGACGGGGCGACCGGTGGCCTGGGTCGTGCCTTTGACCAGATCGTCGGTGTATTCGGTGGGGCCCACAATGCACAAGCGCAGTTGTGCTGGCTCAACAGGCCAGCGGGCATAACTGAGAATCCCGAGGACCACCTGAGTGACGGATTGTGCGCGCTGATCGGCCATGCTCACAGGCGTTTGCGACTGAGCGAAAACGATGCCGGTGAACAAACAGAGAAGGCCGGCGAACAGCACGTGTTTGCACCTGGTAACGCGCTGTGTCGTCCAGACAGCGACCTTCATGCAGGGATTCTCTTCGATCGTAGCGAAATGATGCCGCAACGATAGCACAGCGTTCAAACGCCAGCGAGGCGGCGTCCTACGGCACTTCAGTCAGTTTCCGGCGCCTGACGCCGTCCCTTTCAATCCCTTGATTCGACACCCTCATCCAGTTCCAGCATCAACCCGCTCAAGCGTTTGACCTTGCGCCTCACCGCCTCTTCGAATACGCCGGTACGCGGCTCGATCAGGGTGAACCAGTTTTTGGCGCGGGTAATCCCGGTATAGATCAATTCCTTGGTAAGCACAGGGTTCAGGGCATCCGGCAGAATCAACGCGGTGTGGGCAAATTCCGAGCCCTGGGATTTATGCACTGTCATGGCGTACACAGTTTCCACATCATTGAGCCGGCTCGGCAGTACAAAACGTACGCCACCCTGACCATCATTACGCGGGAACGCCACACGCAGTACCTGTTTCCCAACCTCTGGCCCCTCGCGTTCCGGCAGCTTGAGGGCAATGCCGATGTCGCCATTCATCAAACCCAGGCCATAGTCATTGCGGGTCATCAGCACCGGTCGACCTTCGTACCACTGCTGGTCGCTGTCGATCAGCCGGGCCTTTAGCAGCGCGGCGGTCACGCGTTGATTCAAACCTTCAACGCCCCACGGCCCTTTGCGTACGGCGCACAACAACTGGAAGGTGTCGAAGGCTTGCAGGACTTGGCGAGCCCAATCGGTCCAGCAGGGATCATCAAGCGTGCTGTCGAGCGGTGGCCGCAGGCTGCGTAACAGACTCAGGTAATGCCGATAACCCTGCGGTCCATCGCCATGCCCCTCAAGCAGCAAGCGTTCCAGCGCCCGGTCCTGCTCCCCCTTGAGGGGCAGGGAAAACACGTCGTCATGGCTTCGCGCTGCCAACAACTTGCGAGCTTCCTCGGGTTGCTGCTGGTTGACCCAACGAGCCAATTGGCCGATGCCGCTGCCCTCGCCGAACCGACGCGAATGACGCAGCATCACAACTTGCTGGGCCAGCGGATGAGTGCCCTGGGTGTCTTCCCGCAAACCGCTGGCATCCAGGCTTTCACCACTGACCGCTTGCAGCCACCGGCGAGTCTGCGGGCTGTACCAACCGGCCTCGGCGTCGCGGCACAGGTCGCCCAGCACCGCGCCGGCCTCCACCGATGCCAGTTGATCCTTGTCACCGAGCAGCACCAGACGGGCATGAGCCGGCAACGCATCGAGCAGGTTGGCCATCATTTCCAGATCGATCATCGAGGCTTCGTCCACCACCAGCACATCCAGCGGCAAGCGATTACCGGCGTGGTGACGGAAGTGTCGAGTACCGGGGCGACTGCCGAGCAGACGGTGCACAGTGGTGACATCTGACGGGATCTTCACGCGTACGGCTTCATCGACTTCCAGTGTTCTGACCTGCTGACTGATGGACTCCGTCAGTCGGGCTGCAGCCTTGCCGGTGGGTGCCGCGAGACGGATGCGCAGCGGCTTGCCCGCCTCCACCGCCGGCGCCTGGAGCAACGCGAGCAAACGCACGACCGTCGTCGTCTTTCCGGTCCCCGGGCCACCGGTAACGATGCTGAAAGCGCTGCGGGTGGCGAGGGCGCAAGCGAGCTTCTGCCAGTCAATCACTTCCCCGGGCCTGGCTGGGCCGAACAAGCTGGTGAGGCGTTGGGGCAAATCATCCGGTGTGGTTTCGTGTTCGACCAGGCGTTGACGCAGCGACGTATCGATACGCCGTTCGTAAGCCCAGTAGCGACGCAAGTACAGGCGTTTGCCCGACAACACCAATGGCCGATGTTGCGCCGCCTCACGACCATCGACCGCCAATGCGACCAGGCTGCTGGAAGCCAGGACCTTGCACCAATGGGCACCGTCCAGCGCCTCAAGCAATTGCGACGGCAACAACATTGCGCCACTTTGCACATCACCTTCCGGTGGTAGCGACAGGGCGAAGTCCGGTTCCTTGAGCGTCTCGAACAGATCCAGGCACACATGACCGTGGCCCAGTTGATGGCTGGCCAACGCCGCGGCCAGCAGCACCAGTGGATCATCGCAGGGAGCGAGCTCGTGAAGAAAAGCGACGAAGGCTTTATCCAGCGCTCGCAGCCAGCCGCGCTCAACCCAGCGCGTCAGCAGTAGCAGCAAGTCATCGGCGCGACTCAACGGCGCCAGATCCACGAGGCTTTCGGCTGTCAACGAAGTCGGCAGCAAATCAGCGAAGGTGCGACTCATAGCAAAACTCCCTGTTCCCAGGCGGGTTCGGCCTTGGGTTCTGGCTTGCCCTGGAACAGCCGGTCGAGACGTTCGATCAACTCTTTTGGTGGACGGGCAAAATACACGCCTTGGCTGGGCGCGCGCGTACCACGCAGGAACAGGTACAACGCACCGCCGACATGCCGGTCGTAATCGTAATCGGCTAGTCGCGCCTTGAGCTGGCGATGCAGGGCCAACAGGTACAGCACGTATTGCAGGTCGTAACGGTTGTCGAGAATCGACTGCTCCATGGCCTGCTCGGTATAGGCCGCGTCATCGACGCCCAGCCAGTTGGATTTGTAGTCGGCGACGTAGTAGCGGCCGTCGTGTTCGAACGTCAGGTCGATGAAGCCCTTGAACATGCCATTGAGCAACACCGGCTCGGCAGCCACCCGGGCCACGCCGTTGTGGGTGTATTGGCGCACCAGTTCATCGAGCTTGAGCACATCGACCTTATGGCTGGCGAACCAGAATTCCATCTCGACGCGGTAGTGGGTCAATTGCTCGAATACCACGGGAGCCTGCCCACCACCGATATGCAGCGGAGAGGTAAGCAGATGCTGCAGCCAATCGCTCAGGGCGGTTATCCAGCCTTCCCAGCCACGTCGATTGCAACGACGGGCAATGGCGTCTTCCACCGCTTTTGGCGTGGCGGTAAAACCTTCGTCACCGGCCCATTCGAGCAAACCATGGAGAAAGGTGCCGGGGTTCGGGCCGCGAGGGAATCGATGGATATCCGCGCCGCCGGCCACTACTTCGCGTGGTGCTTGCGGATCGAGGCGTTCGTCGTCGAAGAGCTTTTGCGCTTGCGGGCTTTCCGGCGCTTCATCAGTGCCCACGCTCATGCTGTCGCCAATGCGCAGGGCACTGTAAGAGGCAATCCACCAGTTTTCGCTGGCCTTGCGCTTGGGTATCAGCGGAGCAAGCAACGTCGCATCGTTGCGAGGTGGATGGTAGTGCTCGACGGTCGCTTCAGGCATTTCACCGTAGCTCAGCGCAGGACAGTCCTGCTGCAGGTCTTCCAGCCACCGCTTCAAGCCTGCCGACTCGGCCAATGGCACTCCGCCGCCCAGCAGATAACCCAATGCCGACAGGTGCAGCACCGAGCTGTTGTTATTGCCGCGTTTGAGATCCGTCACTCCGAGCCAGCAGGCGTGTTGCGCCCGGGTCAAGGCCACGTAAAGCAAGCGCAGATCCTCGGCCAGTCGCTCATCATCCGCCTGAACAATCAACTCGGCCGTCGGCTTCAAGGTCACTTGGGCCTTGCCGGTGGCGTCGTGGTAATGCAGCGGCAGACGACTGCCATCCACTGGCTTCGCCGAGCAAACGAATGGCAGGAACACCAAGGGATACTCAAGCCCCTTGGACTTGTGAATGGTCACGACCTTGACCAGTTGTTCGTCGCTCTCAAGACGCAGGATCTGCTCTTCGCCGGCCTGACCGGACAACGCCAGGTGCTCGGACAAATGACGGATCAGCGCTTGCTCACCATCGAGTTCGGCGGCCGCCTGTTGCAGCAATTCGGACAGGTGCAGCAAATTGGTCAGCACCCGCTCGCCGTCACTGCGCAGAATCAATGTCTGAGGCAGCTGAAAGTCATGCAGCAATCGCCGCAGCATCGGCAACACGCCCTGCTTGCGCCAGAGCTCGCGATAATGACGGAACTGCATGACCCGCGCTTCCCAGGCCAGTTCGTCCTGATTCAGCCGTTCCAGCTCAGCCAGCGACAGGTTCAGCGTGATGCAGGCCAACGCGGCCCGCAGTGGACGCTCGACATCCGGCTCGGCACAAGCCTTGAGCCAGGTCAGTACGTCGTGGGCCTCTTGGGCGGCGAACACTGAATCCTTATCCGACAGATAGACGCTGCGCACGCCACGGGCGGAGAGTTCGCCGCGCACAGCCTGGGCCTCTTTACCGTCGCGGACCAGGATCGCGATATCCGCTGGCAACAGACCTCTGAAGTCCTTGCCGTCCTGTATGAAACCCGCGCGACCGTGCTGCCCACCGTTAAGCAAAGTGGTGATTTCACTGGCGCAGGCGGCGGCGAGTTGTTGTCGGTACACCGCGCCGGACAGCGGCTGATCGGCGGACAGGTGCCAGATGTTCAGGGCGGGCACGACCTGGCCGTCGATGTGCAGAACTTCTTTGCGCCCTTGGGATTCGACCGGCAGGAACGGTACCGGGTTCTCGCCGCTCTTTTCACGAAACAGGAACGCGCCCCGACCGGTTTCGCGAGATTCGGCGCGCTCGAACACATGGTTCACCGCACGGACCATGCCATGGCTGGAACGGAAATTCGTACCCAGAGTATGCAGTCGGCCAGTGGTTGCCTGGCGGGCGCGCAGGTAAGTGTAGATGTCGGCACCGCGGAACGCGTAGATAGCTTGCTTGGGGTCGCCGATCAGGAACAGGCCGCATTCGGGATTGTTGTCTTCGATGCGATAGATGCTCTCGAAGATCCGGTACTGCACAGGGTCGGTGTCCTGGAACTCATCGATAAGCGCCACTGGAAACTGCTCGCGAATCAGGGTCGCCAGCCGCTCGCCGCCATCGGATTGCAATGCTGCATCGAGGCGAAGCAGCATGTCATCGAAGCCCATCTCCGCACGGCGACGCTTTTCTTCCTCGAACCGTGTACCGACCCACTGGGCGGCGTGTTGCAGCACGGCGGCATCAGGTGTCGGCAATCCATCGAGGCAGGTCTTGAGGCCGGGCATGGCGTCCAGCCCGGGATGACGGGGTACTTCACCCTTCCAGGCTTCGGCCATACCGTCGGGAGTCAGGCGCGTGAATCCGGTGCCGATATCCAGCTGCTCAAGGGATTCGTCTTCAGCCCAGGCCCTGATCTTTTCGAACCAGGGTTCGAAATAGCGCGCCTGCATCTTGCGACCGTCGACGCTCTTGCTCGCGACACCCTGGTGACAAATGGCAAGCAGTTCGTCCGCCCACTGGCGCCAGGGCATCTTGAGTTCGAGCAAGGCTGCCCGTCGCTCTTGCAGACACGCCGTGATCAGCTCGGCAGGTTCTTTACCTTCAACACTGTCTCGCTCACTGGCGAACAAACCACGTACTCGAGGCAGCAAGGCTGCCGGACCACCCCAATTCCCACGCACCCAGTTCAGCGCATCACCTTGCATCGGGTAACAAAACAGACGCCAGTAATCGCGCAGGACTTCGCCCAGCAAATCGCTGTGATCGGTTTCCAGGGTCTGTGTAAACAGACTGCCACTGTCGAACGCGTGCTCGCGCAACATGCGCTGGCACCAACTGTGGATAGTCGAAACTGCCGCCTCGTCCATCCACTGCGCAGCGATGTCCAAGCGGTTCGCGCATCCGGACCACTGCTCGGGAAGGTACTCCTCACGAAGCTCCGCGATAAGGCTGTCGGGCGCCGGTGTTTCATCACGGAAAAACCGTGCAGCTTCAGCGAGACGCGTGCGGATACGCTCGCGCAGTTCTTTGGTCGCGGCATCGGTGAACGTCACAACCAGGATTTGCGGCGGCAACAGTTCACGTCCGAAGCCGCTCGACTCTGCGCCGTGGCCAAGGACCAGACGCAGATAAAGCGCGGAAATGGTGAAGGTCTTGCCGGTCCCGGCGCTCGCTTCGATCAATTGGCTGCCGCGCAGGGGAAATGCCAAGGCCAGAGGTTTTGTGGTCATGCGCGCGGCTCCTCGCTGTTCAATGAACGCCAAGGCGCTTCAAGCAACGGCCGGTACAACGCGTTGCCCCAATCCGGGAACGTTTCGTCTGCGGCAAGCGAGTCGAAGTCGGCGAACTGTCGGGCGAGTGCGGGGCTTTCGCGACGCTCGCCGTCGGTGGTCAGGCCATCGCCTTCATAGGCTTTGCGGGCTGCGGTCTGGGCTTTGACCGGATCAGTTTGACCCAGCCATGCGAAGCCGGTCTTCACCGCAATCGGCAATGGTTGACGCATGCCCGTCTGCCAAGCCATTAACAGGTCGCCCAGAATCCGCAAGGCGGCATCCTCCGGCATCGGACCGAGCAGCAGACTGTCGTCGCTGGCCACCAATGCAGTGGTCATCGCCATACCACTGGCGCAGGCAACCAGGTGATTGACCCATGGCCGTGTCAGCCGATGCCATTTGCGCGACTTGATTGAGCCGATGCTGTTGGGGATTGTAGTGACGGACAGCAAACCACCGTCCGCTCGCTGATGCAGACCGCTGAGCCAGCCTTCCAGGCGCAGCCCCTGCAACTCCAGACTCACTGGCAGAGCGTTGGTCAGAGGTGTTGGCCATAACGCCAAAAGCTGCTGATAACGCTGCAACAGATCCGGCAACGGTTCGATCAACTCTCGCTGAAGGCATTCGCCAAATCCGGCCATAGGCAGGAGCCCACTGTTTTGCAGACGTTTTGCCTGCGCTTCCAGTACCTGGTCGGTGCTTTCCAGATGTCCCAGCGCCGCTTCGAGCAAGCTGTCGCTGAGGCTGTAACGTTGCAACGCGTCGAGTACGAATGGCTCTTCATCAGCCAAGGGCACTTCAGCCGCTTCGAAGTACACTTTCAGCCGTTGACTGAAAAAATGCCGCACAGGATTACGCAGGAAGTCCTGCAGTTGTCCGAGACTTAGCGGCTCCTCCTGAACATACGGATCAAGGACTTCGGTATCAGTCGACGGCTCACCGGTTTGATGCAATACCTGCCATTCATTGGCGTAGCTGAACAAGTCATCGCCTTCATGAAAGTAGCGGGCGCTGAACGGTTGCAACGGATGTTCCTGAGTGATGGCCTCAAGCAAATCTTCGTCGACATCATGCAGTCGCCAACCGCTGGCCAGATGATCGCGCAATTGGCCAATCAGTACCGACGCGGGGCGTTCACTGTTATCGCGAATGCTGCGACCGACCCAGCTGATATAGAGTTGGTCCCGTGCCGACAACAGGGCTTCCAACAGTAGATAGCGATCATCTTCGCGTCGGGAGCGATCGCCAGGGCGGTAATCACTGCCCATGAGATCGAAGTCCAGTGGCGGTTGTGCACGCGGGTAGTCCCCGTCATTCATGCCCAGCAGGCAGACGAGTTTGAACGGGATCGCGCGCATGGGCATCAAGGTACAGAAGTTAACTGCACCGGCCAGGAAACGCTGGGACAGGCGGCCTTGGTCGAGGCCGGCGAGCCAGGCTTCACGGACCACGGTCAATGGCAGCTCATCATGCAAACCAACTGACTCGCAGGTCTCAAGCCAGGTTTCACGCAGCTCTTCGAGTTGGGCCAATACGTAGTCGTCATGTTCGTTACTGGCCAGGAAAAACAACTGAACCAGTGCGTGCAAGCGAAAGCCCCATTGTTTGGGAGCGGCAGGTTGAGAGAGCTCCTGGTGCGCAATCTCCAATGCGTCCAGCAGCGCAACCAAAGGGCCGATGAGCGCGGCGTCCAGACCACCGATCTCGTCGTAGGGTTCGATACCCTCGCAAGCACCGGCACTGCCTACGGCATAACCGAGCAGCATCCGTCGCAGGCCGAAACGCCAACTGTTTTGTTCCAGCTCCTGCGGCAGACCGAGACCCGCGCGCTGTTCGGCATTCATGCCCCAGCGGATGCCTGCGCCTTCGATCCAACGATGCAGTGTCGGCAGATCGCGTTCCTCTACACCGAAGCGAGCGCGCAGTGCAGGAACATCCAGCAGATCGAGGATCTCACTCACGGGGAAACGGCTGTCGGGCAGTTTGAGCAGGTGTTCGATAGCAATCAGTAGCGGGTCACGGCCGCGTTGGCCTTGATCTGCGAGTGTGAAGGGAATGAAACGCGGGTCGTGGCGTTCAAGCTGAGCAAACACCGCTCGAATATGCGGTGCGTAGCTGTCGATGTCCGGGACCATCACAATCACATCGCGAGGCCTTAAGTCCGGATCAGCACTGAAGCGTGCGAGCAACTGGTCGTGGAGGATCTCCACTTCGCGCTGGGCGCTATGGGCAATGTGAAAACGGATCGACTCGTCCTTCGCCGGATCGACAGCTGGCCAGCGCTCGCGAGTCTCGTTCAAGGGACGCAATTCAAGAATGTCGTCCTGCAATTGATTGAGCATGTTCTGTGGCTGGCTGTCGCTGAACAGGTCAATACGGCCATCGCGGAATGCCGAGCGATAGCTGCTGGGATCGTCGTAGCTGTCGAGCAGATTGATATAGTCCCGCCCCTGTTTGCCCCAAGCCGCCAGTAGTGGATGGGCATGCTGGTGAAGGGTTTGCGGGTCGAGCACTACCGGCATTCCGCTCTTGCGAGCCTGACGCTTGTATTGATGCCGCAACAGGTCTTTATCGGCGACGATGTCTGCCCAATGGTGACGACACGGGTTGTGTACGCAGAGCAGAACCTGGCTGAAACGGGCCAGCCCCGCCAGTGCTTCCAGGGCTTGAGCAGGCAGAGAAGAAATCCCGAAAACGATTACCCGCGAAGGCAATCCGCCAGGGGCTACGTCGAGGCTGTTGATGCGCTCGATAAACCGCTGATGGACGCCGGCTCGACTTTGCGCCATGCCTTGTTCACCCACATCCAGCAACAGCGCACGCCACAACTCTGCCTGCCAGCAGTTAGCCGGGGTCAGAGGTTTGGTTTCACCTCTGCCATTTCGTAGTTGATGACGACCTTCGGCCCAGTCTTCAAGCCAATCGGCCCGATACACTTGGTATTGGTCAAACAAATCCGCCAGCCGCTCGGCCAACTGATAGCGTTTGCGTAAATCGGTGTCATGGGTCAGGAAGCGCTGCAGCGGTTCGAAGTGCGGTTGATTGATCAACTGCGGAAGCAGGCGCATCAGACGCCAAGTCAAGGGAGCTTTATCGAGCAGGGATTTGACCGGGATTTCGTCACGCCCAAGCACCATGCGATAGAGCTGCCACATGAAGCTACCCGGTAACTGAACGTCGATGGCTGCGGCGATTCCGCAGCCACCCATGTCGTCATCTTCAGGATCTTCCGCTAGTGCCAGCTTCAGCCATTGAGCGATGCCGTTGCTCTGTACCAGGGCAATTTCATTTTCCAAGGGAGCCAGCGGGTAACGCCGCATCCAGCTGACCACCAGGCTGCGCAACTCGTCCAGGCGATTGCCGTGAACCACCATAAAACCAGCACTGAGGGACGTCGCGTCCGGCATAAAGGCTTCCTTGGAAAAATACAAAAGCTAGGGCCGAACCTTAGCATTGTCGGGAGACTGTGACAGCCGGGAGCCGTCCGGGATTGCTGTACGAACTTTCCCGCGGACAAAAACAAAACCCCTACCTGCATACGCAGATAGGGGTTTCGGAATTTAATCTTGACGATGACC
>NZ_JBYTAJ010000021.1:0-108364 GCF_058788075.1 Pseudomonas sp. FW305-20
GGCTTGGGTAAGCTGGGGGGGATTATAGGAAGGAGGCTAACGATCGAACAAGGGGTCAAGGACTGGCGATGGCTCCCTCGCCACAGGTTGGGGGCAGGGTTCAAATAACTGCTGGAACTGAGCTGGTATGCCAGATCAAAACCCGCGTGACGCGATTGTCTTCAGTCTCCAGAATCTCCAGCCGATAACGCCCGATCTTCAGGCATACCGCACTGTCCGGAATCGTCTCCAGGGCCTCGGTCACCAACCCGTTGAGGGTTTTCGGGCCGTCGCTCGGCAAGTGCCAGCCCAGGCTCTTGTTCAGTTCGCGAATCGACGCTGCACCTTCGATCACCAGGCGGCCATCGGCCTGTGGGTGGATATGCGGGTTATCCAGGCTGTGCTGGCTTTCGAACTCGCCGACGATTTCTTCGAGAATGTCTTCCAGGGTCACGATGCCAAGCACTTCACCGTACTCGTCGACCACCATGCCCAGGCGTCGCTGTTGTTTGTGGAAATTCAGCAGCTGCAATTGCAACGGTGTGCTTTCCGGCACGAAGTAGGGGTCGTGACACGCTGCCAGCAGTGCTTCACGGGTCAGGCTGGCGTCGGGCAGCAGATGACGGATCTGCCGGGTATTGAGTACCGCCTCGACCTGATTGATGTCGCTGTGGAAAACCGGCAGGCGCGTGCGTTTATTGGCGCGAAGCTGCTCGATGATCTCCTCGAGGGAGTCATCCAGATTGACCCCGTCGACGTCACTGCGTGGCACCAGAATGTCGTTGACCGTGATGTTGTCCAGCGCATGGATGCCTGACAGCGGATGCGGGCGGCAGGCGGCGTGTTCGTGATCGTCGTGCCGATCATTCGGGGTCTCGTCTTCGCTCTGCTGCACCACTTTGACTTTGCGGGCGAACGGTCGCATCAGCAGCTGGCTGATGCCATTGAGCAGCCAGGCGGCGGGATAGATGATTTTCAGTGGCGCGCCAAGCAAGGTGTTGCCCAGGGCCAGGACGGCGTCCGGATAACGGGCGGCGAGGGTGCGCGGCAGGTAGTCGGCGAACACCAGAAGCACAGTGCCAGCCCCCAGGCAGGCGACCCATGGACCGTTTTCCGCCCAAGTGAAAATCGCCAGCAAGGTGCTGATGACTACCACCAGTGCGCGGCACAAGGTGTTGCAGAGGATCAGGCTATTGAGCGAAAAGCTCAGCTTTGCCACAGGTTTGTCGCTCGAACGCGAAGCGGTTCGCTGGGCGAGCAAGTGCTGTTGCGCCGCTTCGATGGCGGTAAACAGCCCCGACCATAAAATCAGCAGGGCCATTACCGCGAGCATCGGCCCTATGGGCAAGTCGTCCATTAATGCCGCCCGTCAGATATGCAGGATGTATTCACGGACCAGTTTACTGCCGAAATAGGCCAGCATCAGCAGGCAGAAACCGGCGAGGGTCCAGCGAATGGCCTTGTGTCCGCGCCAGCCGAGGCGATTGCGCCCCCATAGCAACACGCTGAAAACGATCCAGGCCAGGCAGGCCAGCAAGGTTTTGTGCACCAGGTGCTGGGCGAAAAGATTGTCCACGAACAGCCAGCCGGAAATCAGCGACAGCGACAGCAGGGTCCAGCCGGCCCAGAGGAAACCGAACAGCAGGCTTTCCATGGTTTGCAGCGGCGGGAAGTTCTTGATCAGGCCGGACGGGTGTTTGTGCTTGAGCTGATGGTCTTGAACCAGTAGCAGCAACGCCTGGAACACCGCAATGGTGAACATGCCGTAGGCGAGGATCGACAGCAGGATATGGGCGAGGATGCCCGGCTCTTCGTCGATGATCTGCACGGTGCCGGCGGGGGCGAGCTGTGCGAGCAGTACGGTGGCGGCGCCGAGCGGGAACAGCAATATAAGCAGGTTTTCCACCGGGATCCGTGAGCAGGCCAACAGCGTCAGGGCAATCACCGCGGCGGCAATCAGGCTGGCGGCGCTGAAAAAATCCAGGCCCAGGCCAATCGGTGTCAGCAGGTGGGTGAACAGGCTGGCGCTATGAGCCAGCACGGCGAGCACGCCGAGCGTGACCAGCAGGCGTTTGTTCGCCTTGGCACCGGTGGCCAGGCGAGTGCCCTGATAGAGGGTCGCAGCGGCGTATAAGCAGGCGGCGGCGAGGGTAACTAGCAAACTGGGTGACAAGGGGAGCATAAATCCTGTTAGGCAAGCCCGAAAGGCGCTGAGTTTGGCATAGAACCCCTACAGCACGAAAGACCATACAAGCTGACGACGAGGTGTCCGCCAGACGCAGTCTTCGCTATAATCCGCGACCTGCCCACGCCGCAGGCTCGCCGAGCACATGTTTATTCCGGTCTGGGCCGCCATTATCCCGGTCTACACAGGGCCTGAAAGGATCGCGCAATGTTTGAAAACTTAACCGACCGTCTCTCGCAGACGCTGCGCCATGTCACCGGCAAGGCCAAGCTGACCGAAGACAACATCAAAGACACCCTGCGCGAAGTGCGCATGGCGTTGCTCGAAGCTGACGTCGCCCTGCCGGTCGTCAAGGACTTCGTCAATTCGGTCAAGGAACGCGCCGTCGGCACCGAGGTGTCGCGCAGCCTGACGCCGGGCCAGGCCTTCGTGAAGATCGTCCAGGCCGAACTCGAAAGCCTGATGGGCGCGGCCAACGAAGACTTGAACCTGAGCGCCGTTCCTCCGGCCGTCGTGCTGATGGCCGGTTTGCAGGGCGCGGGTAAAACCACCACCGCCGGCAAACTCGCGCGCTTCCTCAAAGAGCGCAAGAAGAAGTCGGTCATGGTCGTGTCGGCGGACGTTTACCGTCCGGCGGCGATCAAGCAGCTGGAAATGCTCGCGGGTGAAGTCGGCGTAACCTTCTTCCCGTCCGACCTGAGCCAGAAGCCGGTCGACATCGCGCAAGCGGCTATTAAAGAAGCAAAACTGAAATTCATCGACGTGGTCATCGTCGATACCGCCGGTCGCCTGCACATCGATGAAGAGATGATGGGCGAGATCAAGGCGTTGCATGCCGCGATCAACCCGGTCGAAACGCTGTTCGTGGTCGACGCCATGACCGGCCAGGACGCCGCCAACACGGCCAAGGCCTTTGGCGACGCGCTGCCGCTGACCGGTGTGATCCTGACCAAGGTCGACGGTGATGCCCGTGGCGGTGCTGCACTGTCGGTGCGCGCAATCACCGGCAAGCCGATCAAGTTCATCGGTATGGGCGAGAAGAGCGACGCGCTCGAGCCGTTCCACCCGGAGCGTATCGCTTCGCGCATCCTCGGGATGGGCGATGTGCTCAGCCTGATCGAGCAGGCCGAACAGACCCTCGACAAGGACAAGGCCGACAAACTGGCCAAGAAGCTGAAGAAGGGCAAGGGCTTCGACCTCGAAGACTTCCGCGATCAGCTGCAACAGATGAAAAACATGGGCGGCCTCGGCGGCCTCATGGACAAACTGCCAAACATGGGCGGTATGAACCTGGCGCAGATGGGTAACGCCCAGGGTGCGGCAGAGAAACAATTCAAGCAGATGGAAGCCATCATCAATTCCATGACCCCGGCCGAGCGCCGCGACCCTGAGATGATCAGCGGTTCGCGCAAACGCCGGATCGCCATGGGTTCCGGCACTCAGGTGCAGGACATCGGTCGCTTGATCAAGCAGCACAAGCAGATGCAGAAGATGATGAAGAAGTTCTCCGCAAAAGGCGGAATGGCCAAAATGATGCGCGGCATGGGCGGTATGTTGCCCGGCGGCGGCATGCCAAGAATGTAAATAATTTA
The DNA here is from genome assembly GCF_058788075.1 of Pseudomonas sp. FW305-20. NCBI lineage: Bacteria > Pseudomonadati > Pseudomonadota > Gammaproteobacteria > Pseudomonadales > Pseudomonadaceae > Pseudomonas > Pseudomonas sp. FW305-20. Next base: position 3,757 of record NZ_JBYTAJ010000021.1, read on the forward strand.
CGCAAGGGCTTGCCCTTGCACCTCCCACACGGAAGTGGGATCTCCAGCAAACCCGCACTTGGCGGGAGCTGACTGGCCGTTTTCAACGACGGCTCTATAGCAAATCTTGATGGCGGCCGAAAGACCGCCGGAAAAAGACATTTGCAAAAGTCCGGATATTCCTTAGAATATGCGGCCTTTCGGGCACCTATGCCCGCTGTGCCTTTAGATTTGCAGCACCGACTACAGGAACGATGTTCACATGCTAACAATCCGTCTTGCCCTTGGCGGCTCCAAAAAGCGCCCGTTTTACCACTTGACCGTAACCGACAGCCGCAACCCGCGCGACGGTTCGCACAAGGAACAGGTTGGTTTCTTCAACCCTGTTGCTCGTGGTCAAGAAGTCCGTCTGTCCGTGAACCAAGAGCGCGTAGCCTACTGGCTGAGCGTTGGTGCACAGCCTTCCGAGCGTGTTGCTCAGTTGCTGAAAGACGCGGCTAAGGCTGCGGCCTGAGCAATATGAACGCGACGCCAGCTGTTGCTGATGATTTGATCGTTATCGGCAAAATTTACTCGGTTCATGGCGTTCGCGGCGAAGTGAAGGTGTATTCCTTTACTGATCCGACTGAAAACCTGTTGCAGTACAAAACCTGGACGCTCAAGCGCGAAGGCAATGTGAAACAGGTCGAGCTGGTCAGCGGACGCGGGAACGACAAGTTCCTGGTCGCAAAGCTCAAGGGTCTCGATGATCGTGAAGAAGCGCGTCTTCTGGCCGGTTATGAGATCTGCGTGCCGCGCAACCTGTTCCCTGAATTGACCGACGGCGAGTACTACTGGTACCAGCTGGAAGGTCTGAAGGTCATTGATCAACTCGGGCAATTGCTCGGGAAAATCGATCATCTTCTGGAAACCGGCGCCAATGATGTAATGGTGGTCAAGCCTTGCGCTGGCAGCCTGGATGATCGCGAACGCCTGTTGCCCTATACGGAGCAATGCGTGTTGGCTGTCGACCTTGCCGCAGGCGAGATGAAGGTGGAATGGGATGCGGACTTCTAAGCGTGGCTAACTTGCGCGTAGAAGTGATCAGTTTGTTTCCCGAGATGTTTTCCGCCATCAGCGAGTACGGCATCACCAGTCGTGCGGTGAAACAGGGGCTCTTGCAGCTCACCTGTTGGAATCCGCGAGACTACACGACGGATCGACATCACACTGTGGACGATCGCCCATTTGGCGGTGGTCCGGGCATGGTGATGAAGATCAAGCCCCTGGAAGATGCGTTGGTTCAGGCCAAGGCAGCAGCCGGGGAGGCGGCGAAGGTGATTTACCTGTCCCCCCAAGGCCGTCAACTGACTCAGTCGGCGGTACGCGAGTTGGCGAATCTGGATGCATTGATCCTGATTGCCGGCCGCTATGAAGGCATTGACGAGCGTTTTATTGATGCTCATGTCGATGAAGAGTGGTCGATTGGCGACTATGTACTGTCTGGCGGCGAGCTGCCGGCGATGGTCCTGATCGATGCGGTTACACGACTGCTGCCTGGAGCTTTAGGGCATGCGGACTCCGCCGAGGAAGATTCCTTTACGGATGGTTTGCTGGATTGCCCGCACTACACCCGACCGGAGGTGTATGCGGATCAGCGTGTTCCCGACGTATTGCTAAGTGGCAATCACGCGCATATCCGGCGTTGGCGTTTACAGCAGTCCCTTGGTAGGACCTTTGAACGACGCGCCGATCTTCTGGAAAGCCGCTCGCTTTCTGGAGAAGAGAAGAAGCTGCTCGAGGAATACATCCGCGAGCGGGACGATAGTTAACAACGTATCGATGGTAGATCCGACGATTTACCTTAGGAGCACAGCATGACTAACAAAATCATCCTTGCACTCGAAGCAGAGCAGATGACCAAAGAGATCCCTACCTTTGCCCCGGGCGACACCATTGTCGTTCAGGTGAAAGTGAAGGAAGGCGACCGTTCGCGTCTGCAAGCGTTCGAAGGTGTTGTTATCGCCAAGCGTAACCGCGGCGTAAACAGTGCTTTCACCGTTCGTAAAATCTCCAACGGTGTTGGCGTAGAGCGTACTTTCCAGACCTACAGCCCGCAAATCGACAGCATGGCCGTTAAACGTCGCGGTGACGTACGTAAAGCCAAGCTGTACTACCTGCGTGACCTGTCCGGTAAAGCAGCTCGCATCAAGGAAAAACTGGCTTAAGTCCAGCTTCCGATGCAGAAAAAAGCAGCCTACGGGCTGCTTTTTTGTTGCCTGCGATTTATCTTCCCTGACCGTACTGTCGGTCTTGCCTGAGCCTTTATGCCCGCCATCGATCATCCTTTGATAGACCAGTTTCTCGACGCGCTGTGGCTGGAGAAAGGTCTTTCCGATAACACCCGCGATGCCTATCGCAGCGACCTTGCTCTGTTCAACGGCTGGCTGCAGGAAAAAAACCTGGAGCTGATCAACGCCGGACGCGAGTTGATCCTCGATCACCTGGCCTGGCGTCTGGAGCAAAATTACAAGCCCCGTTCCACCGCGAGGTTTCTCTCGGGTGTGCGCGGCTTTTATCGTTATCTGCTGCGGGAAAAGTTGATCGCGGTCGACCCCACGTTGCGGGTCGATATGCCTCAACTCGGTAGGCCATTGCCCAAATCCCTGTCGGAAGCAGACGTAGAAGCGCTGTTGAAGGCTCCGGATTTGAGCGAAGCCATCGGCCAACGCGACCGCGCCATGCTCGAAGTGCTTTATGCCTGCGGCTTGCGCGTGACGGAACTGATCAGCCTGACGCTGGAGCAGGTCAACCTGCGCCAAGGCGTGCTGCGAGTGATGGGCAAGGGCAGCAAGGAGCGGCTGGTGCCGATGGGCGAAGAGGCGATTGTCTGGGTCGAGCGTTACCTGCGCGATGGCCGCCAGGAGCTGCTTGGCGGGCGTCCCAGCGATGTCATGTTCCCCAGCCAGCGCGGCGAGCAGATGACGCGGCAAACCTTCTGGTATCGCATCAAGCACCAGGCCAAGGTTGCCGGGATCGGCAAGTCGCTGTCGCCGCATACCCTGCGTCATGCCTTTGCCACCCACTTGCTCAACCACGGCGCCGACCTGCGGGTGGTGCAAATGCTGCTCGGCCACAGCGATCTGTCGACCACGCAGATCTACACCCACGTCGCCCGCGCCCGCTTGCAGGACCTGCACGCCAAACATCACCCGCGCGGATGAACACAACCCTTGTAGCAGCTGGCGGAGCCTGCGTTCGGCTGCGCAGCAGTCGTGAAATCAAACACCGCAGTGTTTCAGTTAAACCGCGAGCTTCAGGGTTTACGACTGCTTCGCAGCCGAACGCAGGCTTCGCCAGCTGCTACATAAAGGCGTCGTGCATCGTGAGCGAGATGTCCTGCATCAGGCGCATTCGGCCACAGGGGCCTTATGTGGTAGGCTTTGCCGGTTTGCACGATGGGCGTTTATGACCCGGTGTTTCGGCACGGGCGTTCTGATCGTCCCATTTGTCCGCCTTCAGGAGTTCTCATGCGTCTGACCCAGATTTTCGCCGCCGCAGCCATTGCGTTGGTCAGCACCTTTGCCGTCGCCGATGACGCGGCCGACAAAGCCATTCGTAAAAGCCTGGAAAACCTCCAGCTCGAAGTGCCGGTAGAAAGCATCTCCGCCAGCCCGCTGCCGGGCCTGTACGAAGTCAAGCTCAAGGGCAGCCGCGTACTCTATGCCAGCGCCGATGGCCAGTACGTCGTTCAGGGTTATATGTTCCAGCTCAAGGACGGCAAACCGGTCAACCTGACCGAGAAGACCGAACGCCTGGGCGTGTCCAAACTGGTCAACGCCATTCCAGTCGCGGAAACCGTGGTCTACCCCGCGATCGGCGAAACCAAATCGCACATCACCGTGTTCACCGACACCACCTGCCCGTACTGCCACAAGTTGCACGCTGAAGTGCCTGAGCTGAACAAGCGCGGCATCGAAGTGCGTTATGTTGCGTTCCCGCGCCAGGGCCTGGGCTCGCCGGGTGATGAGCAGCTGCAAGCGGTCTGGTGCTCCAAAGACAAGAAAGCGGCGATGGACAAGATGGTCGACGGCAAGGAAATCAAGGCCGCCAAGTGCGATAACCCGGTTTCCAAGCAGTTCGCCCTCGGCCAGTCGATTGGCGTGAACGGTACACCGGCCATCGTTTTGGCCGACGGCCAGGTCATTCCGGGCTACCAGCCAGCGCCACAAGTCGCCAAACTGGCGCTGGACGCGAAATAAATTCGCATCGTCACGGTCAGCCATTGACGATCATGGTTCGACGGCAGCGTTCGCCGAGCCATTAATAGAGAGCCGCGAGTATGCGGTTGTTTTCACGGCCGGCCTTGAGTCGGCCGTTTTATGGGGAGTTCACAGTGAAACCGGTCAAAGTAGGCATCTGTGGGTTAGGGACCGTCGGTGGCGGTACCTTCAACGTACTTCAGCGTAACGCCGAGGAAATTTCTCGTCGTGCCGGGCGTGGAATCGAAGTGGCACAAATTGCCATGCGCACGCCAAAGCCTCAGTTCCAGACGACCGGTATTGCGATTACCAACGATGTCTTCGAAGTGGCCACGAACCCTGAGATCGACATCGTCATAGAGCTGATGGGCGGCTACACCGTTGCCCGCGAGCTGGTACTCAAAGCGATCGAGAACGGAAAACATGTGGTGACCGCGAACAAGGCATTGATCGCCGTTCACGGTAATGAAATTTTCGCCAAGGCCCGGGAGAAGGGCGTGATTGTGGCGTTCGAAGCCGCCGTGGCCGGTGGCATCCCGGTGATCAAAGCGATCCGTGAAGGCCTGTCGGCCAACCGCATCAACTGGGTCGCCGGCATCATCAACGGCACCGGTAACTTCATCCTCACTGAAATGCGTGAGAAGGGCCGCACCTTCGAAGACGTACTCGCCGAGGCACAGGCCCTGGGTTACGCCGAGGCCGATCCGACCTTCGACGTTGAAGGCATCGACGCGGCCCACAAGCTGACGATCCTGGCGTCCATTGCGTTCGGTATTCCGCTGCAATTCGACAAGGCCTACACCGAAGGCATCACCAAGCTGACCACCGCTGACGTGAACTACGCCGAAGCGCTGGGCTATCGCATCAAGCACCTGGGCGTGGCGCGCAGCACCGCGGCCGGCATCGAACTGCGTGTGCATCCGACGCTGATCCCGGCCGACCGCCTGATCGCCAATGTCAACGGCGTGATGAACGCAGTGATGGTCAACGGTGATGCTGCCGGTTCGACCCTGTTCTACGGCGCTGGCGCTGGCATGGAGCCGACCGCTTCGTCGGTGATCGCCGACCTGGTGGACGTGGTTCGCGCCATGACGTCCGACCCGGAAAACCGCGTACCGCACCTGGCCTTTCAGCCGGATTCGCTGTCGGCCCACCCGATCCTGCCGATCGAGGCCTGCGAAAGCTCCTATTACCTGCGCATCCAGGCCAAGGATCATCCGGGCGTGTTGGCGCAGGTGGCGAGCATCCTGTCGGAACGCGGCATCAACATCGAATCGATCATGCAGAAGGAAGTCGAAGAACACGACGGCCTGGTGCCGATGATCCTGCTGACTCACCGCGTGCTGGAACAGCACATGAACGACGCGATCGCCGCCCTGGAAGCCTTGGCGGGCGTAGTCGGTCCGGTCGTACGGATCCGCGTCGAGCACCTGAACTAAGCCGTTATCGTTCACCGGGCTCGCCTGCGGGCCCGGGTTTGCGAACACTGTCTATTGGAGCCAGTCATGCGTTATATCAGTACCCGCGGCCAGGCACCGGCCCTGAATTTCGAAGACGTCCTGCTGGCCGGTCTGGCCACGGACGGTGGTCTGTACGTCCCGGAAAACCTGCCACGTTTCACCCAGGAAGAAATCGCTTCGTGGGCCGGCCTGCCGTATCACGAGCTGGCTTTCCGGGTGATGCGCCCGTTCGTCACCGGCAGCATCCCGGATGCCGATTTCAAAAAGATCCTCGAAGAAACCTACGGCGTGTTTTCCCACAACGCCGTGGCACCATTGCGTCAGCTGAACGGTAACGAATGGGTGCTGGAGCTGTTCCACGGCCCGACCCTCGCGTTCAAAGACTTCGCCTTGCAGCTGCTGGGTCGTCTGCTCGACTACGTGCTGGAAAAACGGGGTGAGCGCGTAGTGATTGTCGGCGCCACCTCCGGCGACACCGGTTCGGCCGCCATCGAAGGCTGCAAGCATTGCGAAAACGTCGACATCTTCATCCTGCACCCGCACAACCGTGTGTCCGAAGTGCAGCGTCGCCAGATGACCACCATCTTCGGCGAGAACATCCATAACATCGCCATCGAAGGCAACTTCGATGACTGCCAGGAAATGGTCAAGGCCAGCTTCGCCGACCAGAGTTTCCTCAAAGGCACGCGTCTGGTGGCCGTGAACTCGATCAACTGGGCGCGAATCATGGCCCAGATCGTTTACTACTTCCATGCAGCCCTGCAGTTGGGCGGCCCGGCACGTTCGGTATCGTTCTCGGTGCCGACCGGCAACTTCGGCGACATTTTCGCCGGTTACCTGGCGCGCAACATGGGCCTGCCGATCAACCAGTTGATCGTCGCTACCAATCGCAACGACATCCTGCACCGCTTCATGAGCGGCAATCAGTACGTCAAGGACACCCTGCACGCCACGCTGTCGCCGTCGATGGACATCATGGTGTCGTCCAACTTCGAACGCCTGCTGTTCGACCTGCACGGTCGCAATGGCGCAGCGATCGCCGGGTTGATGGACACCTTCAAGCAAGGTGGCGGTTTCAGTGTCGAACAGGAACGCTGGACCGAGGCTCGCAAACTGTTCGATTCGCTGGCCGTGGACGACGCTCAAACTTGCGAAACCATTGCCGAGGTTTTCGAGCAAACCGGTGAACTGCTGGATCCGCACACTGCCATCGGCGTGAAGGCAGCGCGCGAGTGCCGTCGCAACCTGGATATCCCGATGGTGATCCTCGGTACGGCGCATCCGGTCAAATTCCCCGACGCAGTGGAAAAAGCAGGTGTAGGAAAAGCACTCGAACTACCTGCACATCTTTCTGATTTGTTTGAGCGAGATGAGCGCTGCACCGTGCTGCCAAATGACTTGAAAGCCGTGCAGGCCTTTGTCAGCAAGCATGGCAACCGCGGCAAGCCTCTGTAACCAATTAAATCTGTCACATTTTGAAGCCCGTCTCCTGACGGGCTTTCTCATTTCTGCATGTCACACTTGCTGGGTTTTCGCCCTATGAAGGACGGGCGAGTTGATCACGAAGGAAGTGGCAATGCTGTTTTTCAGAGGGTTAAAACCAGCCGCGTGCTGGATGTTTTTTTTACTCGGCACCCTGGGCTTTGCTCAATCGGGGAGCGCGTCGCAATTGGCGGCAACTGATACTAAAGGATTGGTTGCTGGCCCAAGGATCGAGCTGGATGCTCAGGAGTTGAAATGGATTGCCGAGCATTCAAATGTCGTCGTCGCCTCGGTGCAATATCCGTTGTACCTGTTCAAGGATAAGCACGGCCAATGGAATGGCTTGAACAATGATCTGCTCAACCGCATCAGCGCGATGACGGGGTTGCGGTTTGTTCACGAAGAATCGTTTTCCACCGATCAGTTGCTCGGGCGCCTGGAAAGTGGTGCGGCGGACATGAGTACGACGCTGGCGATGAATGACGAACGCAAGATGTTTCTGGATTTCAGTCATGCGTTCGGTGGTGCTGGCTGGGTGTTCGTCGGGCGGGCCGGAGCGCCAGAGGTGCAATCCCTGAAGCAGCTGTCGGGAAGGGTTCTGGTGTTGCCGACCCGGCATGCGCTGGAGGCTACGATTCGCCGCGACTATTCGGACATCGAGCTGCGCTCGGTCAAAACCTACGCGGAGGCCCGGGCGCTGGTCGAGAGCGGCGAGGCCTATGCCACCATCGAAAACGAAACCGGAGCCCACCTCTATCCGTCCGGGCAACTCAAGGTCGGGTATACGGTGGAGGGCAAATGGGAGGCGGACCACCTGGCCGTTCGCAAAGGTCAACCTCAGCTGTCGAGCATCCTCAACAAGGCGCTTGAGGCGCTTGATCCTGCCGAACTGCGCGCCATGCGCCTGAAATGGCTCAATGGGATTGTCCCCGTCAAGGTGCCCGGCACCTGGCATCGACTCGCCGAGTGGGGCTGCTGGGGAATGTTTATCGTCAGTCTGTTCGGCTTGTTGTCCCTGCTCTGGAACCGACGGCTCACGATATTGATCCAGCAGCGCCTGGATGCCGAAAAAAGTCTGAGTGATCAACTCGCCTTCCAGCACGCGTTGATGGACGCCATGCCCGATCCGATGTTTGTTCGCGATCTGGAGGGGCGTTTGATCATGTGCAACAAAAGTTATGAGGAGGGCTTATCGACCCGTTTCGACCAGGTTCAGGGACGACAGTTGATTGAACTGGACGTCTTGCCCAAAGAGACCGCTGAACTGCTGCACGCAGAGTTCATGGCCCAGCTCGGTACGCGCAAGACGCGCTTCAGTGAGCGTCAATTGAAGTTCAACAACGGCGTCAGGCATATCTATCAGTGGACGGTGCCTTTTTACGGTGCCGACGGACAATTGCGGGGCCTGCTGGGAGGATGGACCGATATCGGCAAGCGCAAGCAGCAGGCATGACGCGGTTGTTTTTTATCTGTCATCTTGGCCGTGCATGCTCTATTGACCCGCAGCGCAGGTTCACCAGCAGTCGGTATCCAGAACTTTCTTCTCGAGCCCGTGGTCATTTACTGTAGGAACGCCTCTGGCACTTTGTTTTCGGACTATTGAGTGGTGATCGAGATGGAAAGTATCAGTCTATTGCTCGGTGAAGCTCTGAGCCCGTATCAGGTAACGTTGACCCCGTCGGGAACCCATGGCGAATGCCTGGTGACACTGAAAAATGCGACCGGCGCGATCGTGGTCGAACGGGCGTTCAATCAGGCCCAGCTGACCAGCAAGCGTCTGCTGACGGATGTCGTCGACGGATTGCATCGCGACGTGCTGATCGCCGAAGGCAGGCTGGAGCCCTGTGTCATCGCGGCGTTGCGCAATGCTGCCCAGGACAAGATCCTGGCCAACCGAAATTGAATTGTTTTTTGTGGGAACCTTCCTTCGCTCAGGTCAGTCAGACCTTGTAACAGCAGGATCGAGCATTGTGCTCCGGTGCTTGTAGCTTGCTGCCACTGGTCTTTATGTAGGCCACGTTTAACCCCGAGTCGTCTCCCCACTTCTCGGGGTTTCTTTTTGTCTGCGATTTGTCATTGCTCGGCCTGCTGCAGGAAAAATACCCGGCTGGCTTCCAGGTAGTCGCTGCGGCTTTCGGGGTCCAGCCAGGCGGCATATGCCTCGCTCAAGTGATCGTGGGGCAGGGTGCGCAACAGCTGGTTGATTTCGATGATCGCCTGCCGGCCCTGAGGGGTGTCAGTACAGCCGATGTAACCGGACAGGTATTTGCCCGTGCCGCGAATCGGGTAGAACTGCAATTCATCTTCCGCGATCCCTTGCTGCTGGGCCTGGTAGCGGATCTCCGAGCGGTATCCCAATAGCATCCGCAAGCGCCCCAGGCGTTGCATTTGCAACAGGCTGCCCAACGCATCGTTTCCGTAATGGAGAGTCAGTGAATTGGCTGGCGCTTGTTTGAGCAGTGCGTCGAGATATTCGCCGTAATTGCGCTCGGCAATAATGCCCAGTTTCTCTCGGCCACTGGCCAACAGGGCCGCCAGGTCCACTTCGCCGTCCTTGATAAAGGGCGTCAGCACCTCCCGATCGATGCGCCGCACTGCCAGGCCGTTACTCATGGCGCGAAAGACCGGAATGGAAAACGCGATCCAGCCAGCGCGCTCCTTGCTCCAGTTCAGCGCCGCATCGCACGTGAGGGAGGGCTCGTGGAGCATTTGCAAGCCGCGAGCGCGATTGACTCGCATCAGGGTGTGTTCGTATTGCGGCATGCGGGCGATCAGCATGGGTAATAGCTGATCGATGACTCCCTGGCCCTTTTTCGAACCCTCGAAAATCATCAGCGGTGGAAGGTCGCGCAGTAACCAGACCAGGGTTTCTTTTGGTTGCGCCAACGTTGGCTGAGCCTGGCCAGCGAGCAGCAAGAAAAACGCAAACGCGCACAATGCTCGCCCGCCGCGCAACAGGCAGTGGTTGATGGGGCGCGCCAGCAGGCAGCCCAGCTTAGATGGCCCCGTCTTCACGCAGCTTTGCGATCTGTTCCTTGTCATAACCAAGATCGTTGAGTACCTGCGCATTGTGTTCGCCCAACTGCGGCCCGACCCATTCCGATGTTCCGGGTGTCTCTGAGAGTTTCGGCACGATTCCCGGCATCTTGAAATCTTTGCCGTCCGGCAACTTGGCCTTGAGGAACATTTCCCTGGCCAGGTACTGCGGATCACTGAACATGTCCTCGGCACTGAAGATCCGGCTGGCCGGTACGTCGGCCTGATTCAACTGCTCGATGAGGGTGTCCAGCGGCAGCGAGTTGGCCCAGCGATCAATCACCCCATAAATCTCGTCGCGACGGTTATCGCGTCCGTCGTTGCTGGCCAGCGCAGGGTCGTTGGCCAGATCCTCGCGTCCAATGACCAGCATGAAACGCTTGAAGATCGCGTCGCCATTGGCGCCGATCTGCACATGTTTGCCGTCGGCACTGGTGTGGATCGACGAGGGCGTGATGCCCGGCATGATGTTGCCGGTGCGTTCGCGGATGAAACCGAACACGTCGAATTCCGGGACCATGCTTTCCATCATGGCGAAGATCGCTTCATACAGCGCCACATCCACCACTTGGCCAAGGCCACCGTTGACCTCGCGATGACGCAGGGCCATCAATGCGCCGATCACACCCCAGAGCGCGGCAATAGAGTCGCCGATGGAAATCCCGGTGCGCACCGGTGGTCGGTCTTCGAACCCGGTGATGTAGCGCAAGCCGCCCATGGATTCACCGACGGCGCCAAAGCCTGGCTGATCCTTCATCGGCCCGGTCTGACCGAAACCCGAGAGACGCACCATCACCAGTTTCGGGTTCAGTGCGTGCAAGACTTCCCAGCCCAGGCCGAGCTTTTCCAGCACGCCAGGGCGAAAGTTCTCGATCAGGATGTCCGCTTCGCTGAGCAGTTTTTTCAGAATCGCCAGCCCGTCGGGGTGTTTGAGGTTCAGGGTCAGGGATTTCTTGTTGCGCGCCTGGACGAACCACCACAGCGAGGTGCCTTCATACAGTTTTCGCCATTTGCGCAACGGATCGCCGCCATCGGGGGACTCGATTTTGATCACCTCGGCACCGAACTCGCCGCAAATGCGCGAGGCAAACGGCCCGGCGATCAACGTACCCAATTCAATGACTTTCAGCCCTGAGAGCGGTTTTCCGGTGAGCGGCATGCTGGATCCTGTAGGACAAAGGTTGAGCGAAGACAGGGTTTTAACATAGCCGAACGTCAGACGACCAAGGTTGATCGCCTTCAATTCGTGGATTGCCTACCGCATCGGTTAGACTTGCCGCCTTTCCCCGTATCAAGAAGCCCGTTCATGGCCCAGCCGTCCACGACCTACAAGTTTGAACTGAACCTTACCGACCTCGACCGCAGCGTGTACGAGAGCGTGAAGCAGACCATCGCCCGTCACCCTTCGGAGACCGAAGAGCGTATGACCGTGCGGCTGCTGGCCTACGCCTTTTGGTACAACGAGCAGTTGTCGTTCGGTCGCGGTCTGTCAGACGTGGACGAACCTGCCCTGTGGGAAAAGAGCCTGGACGACCGCGTCCTGCACTGGATCGAAGTCGGCCAGCCAGACGCCGATCGCCTGACCTGGTGCTCGCGTCGCACCGAGCGCACCAGCCTGCTGGCCTACGGCAGCCTGCGCGTCTGGGAGACCAAAGTGATCCCGGCGATCAAAAACCTGAAAAACGTGCACATCGCTGCAGTTCCGCAGGAAGTGCTGGAAACCCTGGCCAAAGACATGCCCCGGGTTATCAAGTGGGACGTGATGATCAGCGAAGGAACGATTTTCGTCACCGACGACCGTGGTCAGCACGAAGTCCAGTTGCAGTGGCTGAGCGGCGAACGCGGCTGATTATTCGCTGCTGGTCCGCGTTATCCGGTTTTGTCCTACGTCTCCAAGAGAAGCACCTGTCACCCCATGCGCATCGAACCTCGCCTGTTGCCCGATACCCTGCCATTCCTCGGTGATCTGCCGCCACTGCTGACCCGTCTGTACGCGGCGCGGGGCGTGCTGTCCGAGGCTGAACTGGACAAGAGCCTGGCGCGGCTGATTCCGTTCCAGCAACTCAAAGGCATCGATGCCGCGGTGGATTTGCTGGTGACGGCGCTCGAGCAGCGTCAGCGGATTCTGATCGTCGGTGACTTCGACGCCGATGGCGCGACGGCCAGCACCGTGGGCATGTTGGGCTTGCGCCTGCTGGGCGCGGCGCACGTCGACTATTTGGTGCCGAACCGGTTTGAGTATGGCTACGGCCTGACGCCGGAAATCGTCGAAGTGGCGCTGACCCGTACACCCCAGTTGCTGATCACTGTGGACAACGGGATCTCCAGCGTTGAAGGCGTGGCGGCGGCGAAAAAGGCCGGGCTCCAAGTGCTGGTCACCGACCACCACTTGCCCGGTGACGCGTTGCCGCTGGCCGATGCCATCGTCAATCCGAATCAGCCGGGTTGCGAGTTTGCGAGCAAGGCGCTGGCCGGCGTCGGGGTGATTTTCTATGTACTGATGGCCCTGCGCGCGCGTTTGCGTAGCCTCGGTTGGTACGAGAGCAAGCCGCAGCCGAACATCGGCGAGTTGCTGGACCTTGTGGCTCTTGGCAGCGTCGCCGACGTGGTACCGCTGGATGCCAACAACCGGATTCTGGTGCACCAAGGCCTGGAGCGGATTCGCGCCGGGCGTGCGCGGCCGGGGATCAAGGCGATCCTCGAGGTCGCCAAACGTGATCACACGCGCATCACCTCTACCGACCTGGGTTTCATTGTTGGTCCGCGTCTGAACGCGGCGGGGCGGCTGGATGACATGAGCCTGGGCATCGAATGCCTGCTCACCGAAGACGCTGGTCTGGCACGTGAAATGGCCGCACAACTCGACGGCATGAACCAGGACCGCAAATCCATTGAGCAGGGCATGCAGCGTGAAGCGCTGGCTCAACTCAAGGATTTGCCGGTCGAGTCGATGCCGTTCGGCCTGTGCCTGTTCGATCCCGAGTGGCACCAAGGTGTCATCGGAATCCTTGCATCGCGTATGAAAGATCGCTATTTCCGTCCGACCATTGCCTTTGCCGATGCCGGCGATGGTTTGCTCAAGGGCTCGGGACGTTCGGTTCAGGGTTTTCATATTCGCGACGCATTGAGCGTGGTGGCGGCGCAGCATCCGAATTTGATCAGCAAATATGGTGGCCATGCGATGGCCGCCGGCCTGACGCTGCCGGAAGCGAATTTTCCGTTGTTCGCCGAAGCCTTTGACGCGGAAGTGCGTAGGCAATTGCGCGAAGAAGACCTGACCGGGCGATTGTTGTCGGACGGCACGCTGGCGGTCGAGGAATTCCACCTGGAACTGGCCCGCGCCCTGCGCCATGCCGGACCTTGGGGGCAGCACTTCCCGGAGCCGTTGTTCCACGGCGTGTTCCAGCTGGTCGAGCAGCGAGTGGTCGGCGAGCGGCACCTCAAAGTGGTACTGAAGAGTGAATGCGGTTCGGTAAAACTGGATGGCATTGCCTTCGGAATCGACCGCGACATCTGGCCGAATCCGACCATCAAGTGGGTGGAATTGGCCTACAAACTCGACCTCAACGAGTTTCGTGGCAACGAAACGGTGCAGTTGATGATTGCCCACATCGAACCGCGTTAAGCCCTTCGCGGGCAGGCTCACTCCCACAGGATTTGCGCAAACCCTGTGGGAGTGAGCCTGCTCGCGATAGCGATCTTTCTGACACCGAATCCCTCGGAACCCTCCCTCATCCCCCGATGTCGACTAGTCTCTAAGCACTGCTTGATTCTCCTTGTGACGTCTTGTCGAATTTTTTGCCCGCGGGGGCGGGTGCTGCACCTTTTTCCTGTCACTCGTCGACTTTCAAACAGAACCCTGGAGCCTGCCCACTGATTCGAGAGGTGCCCCATGAGTCTGCTGCTTGAACCCTATACCCTTCGTCAATTGACCCTGCTCAACCGCATTGCGGTATCGCCGATGTGCCAGTACTCCAGCGTCGATGGACTGGCCAATGACTGGCACCTCGTCCACCTCGGCAGCCGTGCTGTCGGCGGCGCCGGCCTGGTATTTACCGAAGCCACGGCGGTCACGGCCGACGGGCGCATCACCGCCGAGGACCTCGGCCTGTGGAACGATGAACAGATCGAACCGTTGCAACGCATCACGCGCTTCATTGCGGCGCAAGGCGCTGTGGCCGGCATTCAGTTGGCTCACGCCGGGCGCAAGGCCAGCACCCATCGGCCGTGGATCGGTAAACATGGCAGCGTCAAACCCGAAGACGGTGGCTGGATGCCGGTGGGGCCGTCGCCGATTGCTTTCGACCCGCAGCACACCCATCCCAAGCAGCTCGATGAAAGCGAGATTGCCGAGGTCATTCAGGCCTTTGTCGCTTCGGCCAAGCGAGCGCTGACCGCCGGTTTCAAAGTGGTGGAAATACACGCCGCCCACGGCTACTTGTTGCATCAGTTTCTTTCGCCCCTGAGCAATCAGCGGCGCGATCAATATGGTGGCTCGTTCGAGAATCGCATCCGGCTGGTGCTGCAAGTCACCGAAGCGGTGCGTGCGGTATGGCCTGAAGAGCTACCGCTGTTCGTGCGGGTGTCGGCCACCGATTGGGTGGAAGACGGCTGGAACCCGGATGAAACCGTAGAGCTGGCGCGACGCCTCCACGCGTTGGGCGTAGATCTGATTGACGTCTCGTCGGGCGGTACGGCGGTCAACGCCGAGATTCCTACAGGTCCCGGTTATCAGACCCGCTTCGCTGAACGTGTACGCAAAGAGTCAGGCATTGCCACCGGCACGGTAGGAATGATTACCGAGCCGGCGCAGGCTGAGCACATTCTGCGCACCTGTCAGGCTGACATCATCTTTCTGGCCCGCGAGCTGTTGCGTGATCCGTACTGGCCGCTGCATGCCGATGATGACCTGGGTGGACGCAAGGCCATCTGGCCGGCGCAGTATCATCGGGCTACCCATCGTGAGCAGCCGATTCATGAGTCGGATTTGCGCGACTGATTGAGGCGGTAAAACCAAAAAGCCCCGGTCGTTGTGATCGGGGCTTTTGCGTTTCTGTGCAGGAGTGTTTGTTGCCTGTTCGGCCGTCTTCGCGGGCAAGCCCGCTCCCACAGGGGTGTAGTGGAGTTCACTCATTTTGTGCGACACCGCCGATCCTTGTGGGAGCGGGCTTGCCCGCGAAGAGGCCCGCCCAGACAACCAATTACCCTCAGGTGTACTTGCGCTTCTCAGGCGCCGGCGGGAAATACTGGTACAACCAGGTTTCACTCAACGTCCGGTCATTGGTGCGAATGAACAGCCGCAGCTCCACCGGCTCCACGCTGTCATTGGTCGGGTACCAGTCAAAGGTAATCCGGTAGCCCTTGATGTCATCGAGCACCAGCACGTTGAAATCCTTGACCTGCCCGTTCGAGCACGTGACCACCGGCTCGATCCCCGTGCCTTCAGGCAAGCGATCCAGACCGCCTCCGGTGAAGTCCACGGCAAACCGTCGAGCCCAGACTTCCGGGTAATGCTCGCCAGGTGCCCAGCCTTCGATGAAGCCGCCCATGCCCGAACGAGTGGCGTTGACCCTCGCCAACGGTGTGCCGACCGGTGGCAGTGCGCTCCAGTACAGCTTGTAGCCGTAGTTCAGTGAGTCGCCGGCCGCGACCGGTTTCTTCGGCGTCCAGAACGCGACGATGTTATCCAGGGTTTCGCCCGTCGTAGGAATTTCCAACAGATCGATAGAGCCTTCGCCCCACGCGGTCGTAGGTTCTACCCACAGGCTCGGACGCTTGCTGTACCAGTCGACGGTGTCTTGATAGCTGTCGAACTCATGATCGGTCTGCACCAGACCGAAACCTTTCGGGTCGGTGTCGGCGAAAGCGTTGAATTGCAGGGTGGCCGGGTTGTTCAGCGGGCGGCAGATCCACTCGCCGTTGCCGCGCCACATGGCCAGGCGATCAGAGTCGTGGATTTGCGGGTGAATCGTGTCGCACATGCGCCGTTCATGGGTGCCGCAGCTGAACATGCTGGTCATCGGCGCGATGCCCAGTTGTTCGATGGCAGTGCGGGCATTGATGTGGGCATCGATGGCCATGACAACCTGGCTGGCCTGGCAGTCGATGTCGAAACGGTAGGCACCGGTGGCGCTCGGCGAATCCAGCAGGGCATAGACCACGAAGCGGGTGCTGTTTTTGTCCGGGGTCTCGAACCAGAACTTGGTGAAATCCGGGAATTCTTCACGCTTCTTGGCATAGGTATCGATCGCCAGCCCGCGTGCCGACAGACCGTACTGCCCTGAGGCATCGACCGCGCGGAAATAGCTGGCGCCGAGGAAGGACAGTACGTCGTGCCGGTCCAGCTCCGGGGCCTTGAACAGCTTGAACCCGGAGAACCCCAGGTCGCCCGTGAGCTGTTTGGTGTCGACCGTGGTTTTTTCATAGTTGAACAGGGAAGGGCGGAAATGCACTTCCCGCGCCTGACGCGTCTTGGGGTCGACGCTGTACATGCGCACCGGCTGCTTGAACCCCATGCCCACATGGAAGAACTGCACATCCAGCTGACCCTTGAGGTCATGCCAGAGCGAGTGGTTGCCGTCGTAGCGGATCGCGTTGAAGTTCTGCGGCGTCATGGTCGCCAGGGTCGGCGGCAACACCTGCTTGGTGTCCTGATAGCGATTGCCGGCGAGCTGCTTGGCCTGGATCTTCAGCGCTTCGAAATCGAATGCCTGAGCCTCGCCATCTGCCGCGCCGGTACCGGCCCAGGCCCGCGAAGCCAGCAGGCCGGTGGCTGATAAACCGGTGTAGGCGGCGATGGCCATGGATGCTTTGAGCAAATTCCTGCGGTGCATAAGTTCAACCTGTCGTGAACAATCCCGCGCCGTTCCTGGCACGTGCTGGATCAAAAATAAAGGTTCGGACATGCCTTCGGCCAAACGCAACGGACATTAAACAGATAACAAATAGCTTAAACCGTTCGGTTGTGTAGAAAAAATGATTGGTAGCACTTTGGCTTCGCGGCAATGAAACAAGAAATGTCGGTTAAGTTTTCTGACAGTGCTTTCTGATTTATAGGGCATTTCTGCTTTTTTCGACTAATTACTCTAAAAATCGCTTTTCACCGCCGTGATAGTTCCTATTCTGTGTTCATGACCGACCCTGCCCTTCAGGCCGGCGACTACAAAAAGGAGAGGGCGATGCGGTTTTTGAAGTTTTCTCGGGCTTATAGAAGGACATCGTCCATGGCGAAAGTACAAGGCATCACTCAGTTGCTGGGAATCCTACCTTGCCTGAGCACTGCGCGCCGAAGGCGTCGGGTCAGCTCGGACGAGATGAAGTTGTTGGAGCGCTATCGGGAGCTGTCGGAAAGCGACCAGATTGCGATGCGGTATCTGGTGGAGGCGATGAGGAGTGTTTCGCGGTTTTGAGGAGGAGGGGATTTGGCTATGACGTGTTGTCGTGGCCAATCCTAAGCGCGGTAGGAGACCTGATACCAACGCGGTCTGTAGCAGCTGGCGAAGCCTGCGTCCGGCTGCGCAGCAGTCGTAACACCTGAGCACACGGTCTTCCTGAAGCACCGCGCAAGCTGATTTCACGTCTGCTGCGCAGCCGGACGCAGGCTTCGCCAGCTGCTACAAGGAGCGTGTATCTGCTGAGATTTTCTTAATCGACTGACATTAGGCAGGCAACTGATGTTGCGAGGTGAGGATTGATGCTTTGGGGTGAGACCGGGAGATTTGGAGAGCTGACTAACCAAAGGGGCGGACTGTGAAGTCTGCCCCTTTTTCATTTTTTCATCCCGCCTTCAACTGCAAGTGCCCATGATCGGGAAAGGTCGTTGTACCTGCATCAGATCAGGCATGTCCCGCCACTTGACCCAGGCCTGATGCTGCCAATGCAGCAGCGGCACCGAGATCCCGGCCCACTGCAACGAACTCAGGCTTGGAAAGTTATCCACAGATGCTGCTTTCGATTCACGCAGCATTGGGATGACTACGTTGCTCAACCACTGGCGCAGGTTTCGGTTTTCCGGGACGAAATGGTGCACCAGAAGGGCGTACATCCCTGATTCGCTGACCATCAGTGATTCGACTGTTTTGCCGTTCTTGGGCAGCCAGACGTATCGACGCTGGTCAGGATCAAGTTTCAGGGTGAGGCGTTGGTCCATCGGGCGGCCCATCAAGCGACCGGCACCACTAGCGGTACCGAGAGAGCAAAAAACCTTACCGACTAACCTTCCAAGCATCCCCCGCAGGCGCAGTCCCATGGTCATACGGCTTGGCCAGCCACATGTAAACCAGCCCCAACCCAATCACGATCGCAGTACTCAACACCATTGCATAGTTGATATGCCAAGCCGCATCCGGCGTGCGTGGCCAGGCCATGTTGATGATCGCGCCGACGCCATACACCAACGCGCCGATGTTCACGGCCCAGCCCCAGGCGCCGAGGGTGAATTTGCCGCTCGGTTTCCAGCCTTTCATGCGTGCGTAAAGCGCCGCGAGCACGATCATCTGGAATGCCAGGTAGATACCGATGGCCGCGAAGCTGACGATGGTTGCCACCGCATCCTGCAAGAAGAAGCCCAGCACAATGATCAGCGCTGGCAGGACGCCGGACACGAACAGCGCCGCAACCGGCACTTGAGTCGTAGGGGAAATCTTCTTCAGCAGTGAGCTGCCGATGACCATTTCATCCCGAGCGTAGGAATACAGCAGACGACTCGCCGCGGCTTGCAGGCTGATGACGCAGGAGATGAAGGAAATCATCACCACGCCCATCACCACTTTCGAACCGACCGGGCCGAAGGCGTTGTTGAGGATGGTGGTGACCGGGTCCTTGTCGGTGCCATTGATGACCGCTTGCATGTCTGGCACGGCGAGGATCAGCGCCAGGCAGGCGAACATCGCCGCGATGCCGCCGATGTAGATGGTCATGCGCATGGCCACCGGGATTTGCTTGCTCGGGTTCGGGGTTTCTTCGGCCACGTCGCCGCAGGCCTCGAAGCCGTAGTACAGGAACATCCCCGCCAGCGAGGCGGTGAGGAACGCCGGCAGATACGAGCCATCGACGCTGATATCGAAGGTGTTGAACAACACACTGATCGATTGATGACGTTCGAAAACCAGCAGGTAAACGCCGACGATCACCGAACCGACAAGCTCGCACAGGAAGCCGAACATGGCGATCCGCGCCAGCACTTTGGTGCCGCTGAGGTTGACCAGGGTGGCGAACAACGTCAGGAACAGCGCGATGACGATGTTGGTGGTGTTGCTCGGTTCAAAGCCCATCATGGCGGCCAGGTACGGACCGGCGCCGACCGCAACGGCGGCGATGGTGACGCACAGGGCGATGGAGTAGATCCAGCCGACCATCCACGCCCAGCGCTTGCCCACCAAGCGACGAGCCCACGGGTACACGCCGCCGGAAATCGGGAACTGCGAGACCACTTCGCCGAAGATCAGGCACACCAGCAACTGGCCGCATCCGACCAGTAAATAAGCCCAGAACATCGGTGGCCCACCGGCGGCGAGGCACAGGCCGAACAGGGTATAAACCCCTACGACCGGAGAGAGATAAGTGAAGCCCAGGGCGAAGTTTTCCCACAGGCTCATGCTGCGATTGAAGTTCGAGGTGTAACCTAGCTTGCGCAGTTGCTCGGCGTCGCTGTCGGCCACGGCTGCAGAGAGATCGGGTGATGCACTCATGTGTGTTAGCTCCGGAAAATCGGCAGATTTCGGATGTCCGAAACCGTGACAGGGCCATCACGGCGCTGCCCGGATCGGTGGTTATTGTTTTGTGTTGCGGTGAGGCCATCGCGAGCAGGCTCGCTCCCACATGGATTGCGCTGAACCTGTGGGCGCGAGCCTGCTCGCGATGCTTTTAGTGCTTGAACATCACATGCCGAACGACGGTGTAGTCCTCCAGCCCGTACATGGACATGTCCTTGCCATAACCGGACAGTTTCTGACCGCCGTGGGGCATTTCGCTGACCAGCATGAAGTGCGTATTCACCCAGGTGCAGCCGTACTGCAAACGCGCAGACAGGCGATGCGCACGACCGACGTCCGAGGTCCAGACCGACGACGCCAGGCCGTAGTTCGAATCGTTGGCCCAGCCCAGCACCTGCGCTTCATCGGCGAATTTGGTCACCGATACCACCGGCCCGAACACTTCACGACGGACGATTTCGTCGTCCTGTTGCGCGTCGGCCAACACGGTGGGTTCGAAGAAGAAACCATTGCCTTCCACAGCCTTGCCGCCGGTGATCAATCGGATATGCGGCTGCGCCACGGCACGCTCGACGAACCCGGCCACGCGGTCGCGATGTTGCGCGGTGATCAACGGGCCCAACTCGGTCGACGGATCATCCTGCACACCGTACTTGATGCTGCTGACCGCTTCGCCGAGCTTCTCGACGAACGTGTCGTAGATACCTTCCTGCGCGTAGATGCGGCAAGCGGCGGTGCAGTCCTGGCCGGCGTTGTAGAAACCGAAGGTGCGAATGCCTTCCACGGCGGCGTCGATGTCGGCGTCGTCGAAGATGATCACCGGGGCCTTGCCGCCCAGTTCCATGTGCATGCGTTTGACGCTGTCGGCGGTGCTGGAAATGATGTTCGAACCGGTGGCGATCGAACCGGTCAACGAGACCATGCGCACTTTCGGGTGTGTGACCAGGGGATTGCCAACCGTAGGACCACGACCGAACACCAGGTTAAGCACGCCGGCCGGGAAAATATCCGACGCCAGTTCCGCCAGGCGCAACGCGGTCAACGGGGTTTGTTCCGACGGCTTGAGCACCACGGTATTACCCGCGGCGAGGGCCGGGGCGATTTTCCAGGCGACCATCATCAGTGGGTAGTTCCACGGTGCGATGGACGCGATCACGCCGACCGGGTCGCGGCGGATCATCGAGGTGTGGCCGGGGAGGTATTCACCGCCCGCCGAACCGCTCATGCAACGGCTGGCGCCAGCGAAGAAACGGAACACGTCGGCAATCGCCGGGATCTCGTCGTTCAATGCGGCGCTGTAGGGTTTTCCGCAGTTATCCGATTCCAGTTTGGCCAGTTCTTCGCCATGGGCTTCGATGGCGTCGGCGAGTTTGAGCAGCAGCAATGAGCGTTCTTTCGGCGTGGTTTGCGACCAGCCTTCGAAGGCGCTGTCGGCGGCACGCACGGCGGCATCGACCTGGGCTTCACTGGCTTCGTTGATTTCCACCAACACACGACCGAGGGCCGGGTTGAACACCGGTTGGGCGGGGCCTTCGCCGTCGATCAGTTGGCCATTGATCAAGAGTTTGGTTTGCATGGCTTTGTCCTCTTCGCAACTGTTGTTTTTTCTCTGTAGGAGCCCGATCAAATTGTGGGAGTGAGCCTGCTCGCGATAGCGGTGTATCAGCTGACATCAATGTTGAATGTGATGTCCTCATCGCGAGCAGGCTCACTCCTACAGAGATTCGATTCCTTCAGTGGTCATTCGGTTATTTCCCGCCACTGCCCGCAACGCTTTCGCCGCCACGGGTCAGGTAATAGGCGCCGAGGATCGGCAGCATGGTCACCATCATCACCAGCATCGCGACGACGTTGGTCACCGGCACGTCCCGTGGGCGGCTGAGTTGGTTGAGCAGCCACAGCGGCAGGGTGCGTTCATGGCCGGCGGTGAAGGTGGTAACGATGATTTCGTCGAACGACAGGGCAAACGCCAACATGCCGCCGGCCAGCAACGCCGAGCCGAGGTTCGGCAGGACGATGTAGCGGAAGGTCTGCCAGCCGTCGGCACCGAGGTCCATCGAAGCCTCGATCAAACTGTGAGACGTGCGACGCAAGCGGGCGATGACATTGTTGTAGACGATCACCACACAGAAGGTCGCGTGGCCGACAATGATGGTGAACATTCCCGGCTCGATCCCCAGCGTCTTGAAGGTCGCCAGCAAGGCGATGCCGGTGATGATCCCCGGCAAGGCAATCGGCAGGATCAGCATCAGCGAAATGCCTTGCTTGCCGAAGAAATCCCGCCGGTACAAGGCCGCCGACGCTAGCGTGCCGAGGATCAGCGCAATCAACGTCGCGACGGAAGCGATTTGCAGTGACAGCTTGATCGCTTCCAGCACGTCCGGCCGGGAGAACGCCACGCCGATCCACTTCAACGTGAAGCCTTTAGGCGGAAAACTGAACGCCGCGTCTTCGGTGTTGAAGGCGTACAGGAAGATGATCAGGATCGGAAAGTGCAGAAACAGCAACCCGCCCCAGGCGGCGATGCGCAGGCCGAGCGAGGCTTTCTCCCCGTGGGTTTGCGGCACTGGTTTTTTTGCATCAGAGCGCATCGAAGGCCCCCAGTCGTTTCACGATAGTCAGGTAAATGGCGATCAACACAATCGGCACCAGCGTGAAGGCCGCGGCCATCGGCATGTTGCCGATCGCGCCTTGCTGGGCGTACACCATGCTGCCGACGAAGTAGCCCGGCGGGCCCACCAGTTGCGGCACGATGAAGTCGCCCAGGGTCAGCGAAAAAGTGAAGATCGAACCGGCCGCGATGCCCGGAATCGACAACGGCAGAATCACTTGCATGAACGTCTGGCGGGGCTTGGCACCGAGGTCGGCCGAGGCTTGCAGCAAGGACGGCGGCAGACGTTCCAGCGAGGCCTGGATCGGCAGGATCATGAACGGCAGCCAGATGTAGACGAACACCATGAACCGGCCCAGGTGCGAGGTCGACAAGGTGCTGCCGCCGACGCCCGGAATGCCCAAAACGAATTGCAGAACCGGCTCAAGGCCCAGGTGCTGAACGAACCACTGCGCCACGCCGCCCTTGGCCAGCAGCAACGTCCATGCATACGCCTTGACGATGTAACTGGCCCACATCGGCATCATCACCGCGATGTAGAAAAACGCCTTGGTTTTGCCGGTGGTGTAGCGCGCCATGTAGTAGGCGATCGGGAACGCGACGATGGCGCTGGCGATCGACACGACGACGGCCATGCTCAAGGTGCGCAGGATGATGTCGAAGTTCGACGGCTGGAACAGCGCAGCGAAGTTCGCCAGGGTCAGGTCGGGCGTGACCGCCATGGTGAAGTCATCGAAGGTGTAGAAGCCTTGCCACAGCAGAACCAGCAGCGATCCGAGGTAGATCGCGCCGAACCACAGCAGCGGCGGCACCAGCAGCAGCGACAGGTAAAAATTAGGCCGGCGATACAGCAGGTTGGAAAACCTGCGCAACGGCGAGCCGCCGGCCGGGGTTTGAGGGAGAGTCACGCTGTTCATCTCACACCCCGCCGACAGCGTTGTCGTGCAGCGGGATCATCGCTTCCCGTGCCCAGCGTGCGCTGATGCGTTGTCCGGTCTGATGCTGCGCGCTGACGTCGAGCCACTGGACGTTGGCCTGGCTGATGTTCAGGGTCTGGCCGTTTTCCAGTTTCACTTCATAGCGCGTGGCGCTGCCCTGGTACTGAATGTCGTGGAGCAAGCCGCTGACTTCGATTTCATGACTGGCCAACGGTCCTTCGGCGAAACGCACGTGTTCCGGGCGAATCGAAAACGGCTGTGGATTGCCACTCAATTGTTTCGCCAGGTCGCCGCGAATCACGTTGGAGGTGCCGACGAATTCGGCGACAAAGGTTGTGGCCGGTTTCATATAGAGGTTGCGCGGGGTATCGACCTGCTCGATGCGCCCCTTGTTGAACACCGCCACGCGATCCGACATGGACAGCGCTTCGGTCTGGTCGTGGGTGACGAAGATGAAGGTGATGCCGAGCTGGCGTTGCAGCTTCTTCAATTCACTCTGCATTTGCTCGCGCAGTTTTAAATCGAGCGCGCCCAACGGTTCATCGAGCAGCAGCACCCGCGGACGATTGACCAGGGCGCGGGCCAGGGCCACACGCTGGCGCTGACCGCCGGACAGTTGCACTGGTTTACGCGCGCCGTAGCCGCCGAGGGCGACCATGTCGAGGGCTTCTTCGGCGCGTTTCTGGCGTTCGGTTTTGCCGACGCCTTTGACCTTCAAACCGTAGGCGACGTTGTCGAGTACGTTCATGTGCGGGAACAGTGCGTAATCCTGGAACACGGTGTTCACGTCACGCTGATAGGGCGGCAGCCCGGCGGCCTCGAAGCCGTGAATCCGGATAGAACCTGCACTCGGTTGTTCGAAACCGGCGATCAGGCGCAGACAGGTGGTTTTGCCCGAGCCGGAAGGGCCCAGCATGGAAAAGAACTCGCCGTCCTGAATGTCGATGGAAACCCGGTCAACGGCCTTCACGTCGCCGAACTGACGGGAAACGTTGGTGAACTGGACTGCAAGCGTCATGGTGCGGTGCTCCAAAAAATCGAGGGCTGGTGATGATCGTTCCCACGCTCTGCGTGGGAATGCAGCCCGTGACGCTCTGCGTCACTTTTGCGCGAATGGACGCGGAGCGTCCGGTGATGCATTCCCACGCAGAGCGTGGGAACGATCGGTACGGGGTGTGTCAGCGACCACCCATGATCGAGATGTAGTCCTGGGTCCAGCGGCTGTATGGCACGAATTTGCCGCCCTCAGCCTGTGGGGTTTTCCAGAAGGCGATCTTCTCGAACTGGTCGAAGCCGTTGGTTTTACAGCCCTCGGCGCCGAGCAATTCGCTTTCTTTGCAGCCCGCAGGAACCGCCGGCAACGAACCGAACCAGGCCGCCAGGTCACCCTGGACTTTCGGTTGCAGCGACCAGTCCATCCACTTGTAGGCGCAGTTCGGGTGCTTGGCTTCGGCGTGCAACATGGTGGTGTCGGCCCAACCCGTTGCACCTTCTTTTGGAATGACCGAGGCCACCGGCTGCTTGTCCGCCACCAGGCCGTTGACCATGTAGCCCCAAGTGCTGGACGCCGCCACGCCTTCGTTCTTGACGTCACTCATCTGGACCGTTGCGTCGTGCCAGTAGCGGTGGACCAAGGGCTGTTGCTTGCGAAGCAGGTCCAGCGCCGCTTTGTATTGCGCTTCATTGAGCTGGTACGGGTCCTTGATGCCCAGCTCCGGCTGTTTCGATTTGAGGTAAAGCGCCGCATCGGCGATATAGATCGGGCCGTCGTAGGCCTGGACCCGGCCCTTGTTGGACTTGCCGTCCGGCAGGGTTTGCTCTTCGAACACCACACTCCAGCTGTCCGGCGCCGTTTTGAAGATATTGGTGTTGTACATCAGCACGTTCGGCCCCCATTGGTACGGGGTGCCGTAGGTTTGCTGGTTAACGACATACCACGGGCCATCCTTGAGCCGAGGGTCAATGGTCTTCCAGTTCGGGATCAACGCCGTATTGATCGGCTGCACACGTTTGCCGGCGATCAACCGCAGGGAGGCGTCGCCGGATGCCGTCACCAGGTCGTAACCACCCTTGGACATCAGGCTGACCATCTCATCGGAGGTTGCAGCAGTCTTGACGTTGATCTTGCAACCGGTTTCCTTTTCGAAACCGGTGACCCAGTCGTAGGCCTTGTCGCTTTCGCCACGTTCGATGTAGCCAGGCCAGGCCACAATATCCAGCTGACCTTCGCCGGCACCGACGGCTTTCAGCGGTTCGGCGGCCTGGATACTGGCACTGGCCAGCAGCGCGGTGGTAATAGCACTGAGCAGTGCGGTCTTGTGCACGAACATGGGGTTTCCCTCTTCTTTAATTATGGTCGGGGCAGTTTTGAACGTGGTGAAGCAGGCCGTTAGCGGCTTCTTATAAGCGTAGTCAGAGATGCTGGCCGTGGCGGGCCATGATGTGCCGCACCACGCTGTAGTCCTGGAGCGAATCGCTGGATAAGTCTTTGCCGTAGCCTGAACGTTTCAGGCCGCCGTGGGGCATTTCGCTGACCAGCATGAAATGGCTGTTGATCCAGGTGCAGCCGTACTGCAAGCGCGCCGCGACCTGCATCGCCTTGTCGAGGTTCTGGGTCCAGACCGAGGAGGCGAGGCCGTATTCCGAGTCGTTGGCCCAGTCCACGGCTTGTTCGAGCTGATCGAAGCGGGTCACGGTGACCACTGGCCCGAACACTTCGCGCTGGACGATCTCATCAGTCTGTTTGCAACCGGCCAGCAAGGTTGGCTGGTAATAGAAGCCGGCACCGGAATGCACCGCCGCGCCGGTCACTCGTTCGATGTGCGGCTGACCGAGGGCGCGCTCGACGAAACTGGCCACGCGGTCACGCTGGCGGGTGCTGATCAGCGGGCCAATCTCGTTGTCGGCGTCGCGCTTGCCGGCGAAGCGCAAACTGCTGACCGCCGCCCCGAGTTCGGCCACCAAGCGATCATGAATCCCGGCCTGTGCATAAATCCGGCAGGCCGCGGTGCAGTCCTGGCCGGCGTTGTAATAGCCATAAGTGCGCACGCCTTCGACCACGGCTTGTATGTCCGCATCGTTGCAAACGATCACCGGGGCCTTGCCACCGAGTTCGAGGTGAGTGCGTTTCAGGGTTTTCGCCGCGGCCTGGAGGATTTTTTGCCCGGTGACGATATCGCCGGTCAGCGACACCATGCGCACTTTAGGGTGACTGACCAAGTGGCTGCCGACGCCTTCACCGCCGCCGCAAATGATGTTGATCACACCGCGCGGCAGAATCTCGGCCAGCGCGGGCGCCAGGGCCAGAATCGACAGCGGCGTGTGTTCGGAGGGCTTGAACACCAGCGTATTGCCGGCGGCCAGGGCCGGGGCGATTTTCCACGCGGCCATCATGATCGGGTAGTTCCACGGCGCAATCGACGCCACCACGCCAATCGGATCGCGGCGAACCATGCTGGTGTAGCCCGGCAGGTATTCGCCGCTGAGCTGGCCGGTCTGGCAACGCACGGCGCCAGCGAAGAAGCGGAACACATCGACCGTGGCGCTCAAGTCATCTTGACGCGCCAGGTGCAACGGCTTGCCACAGTTCAGGGATTCGAGGCGGGCGAGGAGGTCGGCTTGTTTTTCGATGGCGTTGGCGATGTCCAGCAACAGGTTCGAGCGTTGTTGCGGCGTGGTTCGCGACCATCCGGCGAAGGCACGGTGGGCAGCGAGAATGGCGGCTTCGACTTGCTCGGTGCTCGCTTCGGCGATGTGCGTCAGCACTTCCCCGGTGGCCGGGTTGAGGATCGGTTCGACAAAGCCCTGGCCCGCGACCAATTCGCCATCGATCAACAACGCGGTGAACAACGGGGTCTGCGCGCCAGCCATTTTTCGGGTTCTCTTTTCTTGTGTGGCCATGCTGCTCCCTGTGACCGGGGCGCGACCGTCTTCTAGATGTACCAAGACTAGGCGCCGCACCCGAGGTCGACAAATTCTAAATACTGAAGGTGGCGTTCGATTAAATAGATGGCTTGCGCCCGCCGGGAGGTTGCTCGCGGGCGACGGTCAGGAACGGGTCCACCAGCGCTGGGCGCGCGGTGCCGCGACGCCAGGCCAGACCGACGTCGAGGGTCTGGCTCAGGTCGGCAATCGGCCGCGCTTCGATGATGTCGCCCTCCAGTGACCATGGGCGATAAGTCATGTCGGGCTGGATCGACACGCCCAATCCGGCTGCCACCAGGCTTCGCACCGCTTCCGTCGATGCCGTTCGCAAGGTGATGCGCGGTTGCAGGGAGGCCGCGGCCCACATGCGCTGGGCGTTGCGATCCATTTCATCGACGTTCAGCTGAATCAACGGCTCACGGGCCACATCGGCGAGGTTGATGCTGTCGTGTTCCAGCAGCGGATGCTGGGCCGGCAACCACAGCCGATGGGGCGAGTGAGTCAGCACTTCGGTCTGCAAGGCGTGGCGGTCTTCGAGGTTGGAGAGGATCAGCACGCCGACATCGATCTCACCGCTGACCAGCAAATGCTCGATGTAAGGGCGCTCGTCCTCCATCACCCGGATCTCGACATTGGGATAGGCGCGCTGGAAACGAGTGAGTAGATCCGCGAGGTAATAACCGGCCACCAGGCTGGTCACGCCGATGATCAACTGCCCGGCGACCTGATCGGTGCTTTGTTGCAGGCTGCGTTTGGCGTTGTCGACCGTTGCCAGAATCAGGTGCGCCTGGCGTAGGAATTGGTGACCCTGGTGGGTCAGCGTCATGCCCTTGGCGTGGCGGTTGAACAGGCCGACGCCGATTTCCTGCTCCAGTTGCTGGATCGCCAGGGTCAGTGTCGATTGGGAAATGAACGCGGTTTGTGCGGCGGCGGAGATCGAGCCGGTCTCGGCCACGGCGATGAAGTGACGAATCTGACGCAAGGTCATCATGTGGAATTACCCGGTGGGCGGTTTTTATAGATTTGCTTGAGTGTATATCCATTTTTCTGAAGGGCCCGTGATCAGCGCAAAGGCGCTACGCAACATCTCGAAGCACTCTCGCTCCCGAATGCCGGGCACTTTCGATCTAGGCTGGTGGCCTTATTGATCCGGTTAACCCCTTTTTTGGAGGCGGAAAATGAACACGCGTGGATTGCTCGATCAGCTACTCAAGTCCGGTCAGGACATGTTGCAGAACAAGGCCGGCGGCTCACAGAACAAATCCTCCGGCGGTGGCTTGGGCGGATTGCTCGGCGGCAGCAGCGGTTCGGGCGGCCTCGGCGGCTTGCTCTCGGGCGCAGGCGGCGGTGCGTTGGCAGCCGGTGCCATGGGCCTGTTGCTCGGCAGCAAGAAGGCACGCAACGTCGGCGGCAAAGTCGCCATCTACGGCGGCCTCGCGGCGCTCGGCGTCATTGCCTACAAAGCCTACGGTAATTGGCAGGCCCAGCAGGGCACCGTGTCAAAGACTGAACCGCAGACCCTCGACCGCCTGCCTCCAGCGCAAGTCGAATTGCACAGCCAGGCGATCCTCAAGGCGCTGGTTGCAGCGGCCAAAGCCGATGGCCATGTTGATGAACGCGAGCGTGCATTGATCGAAGGCGAATTCAGCAAGCTTGATAACGATCAGGAACTGCAGCAGTGGCTGCATGCCGAACTCAGCAAGCCGCTCGACCCGACAGAAGTCGCCCGCGCCGCCAGCACGCCGGAAATGGCTGCCGAGATGTACATCGCCAGTGTGATGTTGGTGGATGAGGAGAGCTTCATGGAGAAATCCTACCTCGATGAGCTTGCACGTCAGCTGAAGCTTGAACCGGGGTTGAAGGCAGAGCTGGAGAAGCAGGTGCGCCAGGCTTCTATCTAAGCCCTCATATAGGTTTACAGCTGTTTACCCCAACGCCCGATGCCCCGCATCGGGCGTTTTGTATTTAAGGACCGCTCGGTCGAGTGTGGGAGCGAGCCTGCTCGCGATGGCATTTTCAGCGGCACCACAGATTCTTTTGTCATCCACGACCCGTTTCTTGCGATTCAACCCAGACAACAGTCTTATAAATGAAACACAGCCCTCAGCTATACTCCGCAACATTTGAACCGCACCCGAGGACTGACTGTGAAGAACTGGACGTTGCGCCAACGCATCTTGGCGAGCTTTGCGGTGATTATCACCATCATGTTGCTGATGGTCGTGGTGTCGTATTCCCGTTTGCTGTCGATTGAGTCCAGCGAGAACGTTGTGCGCTCGGACAGTGTTCCCGGGATTCACTACAGCTCCCTGATTCGCGGTGCCTGGGTCGATGATTACGTGCTGACCCAGCAACTGATCGGGCTGGGTGGCGGTCGAGACATGACCCAGGCTGACAAGGATATGTACCAGCGTATTGAGGAACGGCTGGGACGCGCGATGGCCAGCTACCAGGGCACCATTTTCGAGAAAGATGATCAGGCAAGGTTCGACGAGTTTGAAAAGCTGCACGACCAATATGACGAGCAGCTCGAAGCGGTACTCGATGTCTACCAGAAAAAGGACTTCGAACAGGCCCGTCGCCTACTCGCCGAACAGTTGACCCCAGCCTGGACTGCCGGCCGCAAACAGCTGGATGAACTCATTGAATTCAACAGGCTGGCGGCTGAAGCGGCCACTGACTCGATCATTTCATCGGTCGCCGTGGCGAAGCTGATCATGGGCATTTCGTTGCTGGTCGCAGTCCTGTGTGCCGGGTTGTGTGGTCTTTTGTTGATGCGCGCGATCATGGCGCCGATGAATCGCATTGTGCAGATTCTCGAAATAATGCGTACCGGCGATCTCAGCGGTCGCCTCAACCTGGCGCGCAAGGACGAATTCGGCGCTGTGGAAACCGGCTTCAACGACATGATGGCCGAGCTGACGTCCCTGGTGTCCCAGGCCCAGCGTTCCTCGGTACAGGTCACCACCTCGGTGACCGAGATCGCCGCCACCTCCAAGCAACAGCAAGCGACCGCCACCGAAACCGCCGCCACCACCACCGAAATCGGCGCGACGTCCCGTGAGATTGCGGCCACTTCGCGGGATCTGGTGCGCACGATGATCGAAGTCTCCACCGCCGCCGATCAGGCCTCGGTGCTCGCCGGTTCCGGGCAGCAAGGCCTGGCGCGGATGGAAGAGACCATGCACTCGGTGATGGGCGCGGCCGATCTGGTCAACGCCAAACTGGCGATCCTCAATGAGAAGGCCGGCAACATCAATCAGGTGGTGGTGACCATCGTCAAGGTCGCCGACCAGACCAATCTGCTGTCGCTCAACGCGGCGATTGAGGCCGAAAAGGCCGGTGAATATGGCCGCGGTTTTGCCGTGGTCGCCACCGAAGTGCGGCGTCTGGCAGACCAGACCGCCGTCGCCACGTACGACATCGAGCAGATGGTGCGCGAGATCCAGTCGGCGGTGTCGGCCGGGGTGATGGGCATGGACAAGTTCTCTGAAGAAGTGCGTCGTGGCATGTCCGAAGTGCAGCAAATCGGCGAGCAGTTGTCGCAGATCATTCATCAGGTTCAGGCATTGGCGCCGCGGGTGTTGATGGTCAACGAAGGCATGCAGGCCCAGGCCACGGGCGCCGAACAGATCAACCACGCGCTGGTGCAGTTGGGCGATGCCAGCAGCCAAACCGTCGAGTCCTTGCGTCAGGCCAGTTTCGCCATCGATGAGCTGAGCCAGGTGGCCGTAGGGCTGCGCAGCGGCGTTTCGCGATTCAAAGTCTGATGAGCGAGCCCTCGGCCAAACGCACCGCCGTGAAGCCGGCGCTGCAATCATTGTTTCTGGTGTTCCGCATCGGCAGCGAGCGTTACGCCCTGCAGGCGATCGAGGTGGCGGAAGTGCTGCCGCGTCTGCCGTTGAAACCGATTCCCCGCGCGCCGGAATGGGTGGCCGGGGTGTTCGCCTACCGCGGCGCGGTGGTGCCGGTGATCGACCTCAGTGCGCTGACGTTCGGCCAACCGGCCCAGGCCCGTACCAGCACCCGCCTGGTGCTGGTCAACTACCGTGCGGACGAGTTCGCTGAGGCGCAATTGCTCGGGCTGATTCTGGAGCAGGCCACCGATACCTTGCGCTGCAACCCGGCGGATTTTCAGCCCTATGGCCTGGACAATCGTCAGGCGCCGTACCTCGGGCCAGTGCGTGAAGATGACCAGGGTTTGCTGCAATGGGTGCGGGTCGCCGACTTGCTTGACGATCAGGTTCGCGCGCTGCTGTTTCCAGCGCAGCCGTTGGACCTGGCGCTGCTTGAGGAGCGGCCATGAGCAACGATCAACGGTTTTTCGATTTTCTCAAAGAGCGCATCGGTCTCGATGTGACCTCGGTGGGCCCGGCGATCATCGAGCGTGCGGTGCGCCAGCGCAGCACGGCATCCAAAGCGCTGACGGCCGATGAGTACTGGCACACCTTGCAGGGTTCGCAGGACGAGCAGCAGGCGCTGATCGAAGCGGTGATTGTCCCCGAGACCTGGTTTTTCCGTTACCCGGAATCCTTCGCCACGTTGGCGAAACTGGCCAGCAAACGCCTGAGCGACATCAACAACATGCGCGCGCTGCGGGTTCTCAGCCTGCCGTGTTCTACCGGTGAAGAACCGTATTCCATCGCCATGGCGTTGCTCGATGCCGGGTTACAGCCGCACCAGTTCAAGGTCGAAGGCATGGACGTCAGCCCGTTGTCGGTGGAAAAAGCCCGGCGCGCGCTGTATGGCAAGAATTCGTTCCGGGGCCAGGACATCGCCTTTCGCGACCGGCATTTCAGCGCTGAAGGCGAGGAGGGCTATCGCCTCAGCGGGCGAGTGCTCGAACAGGTGCGTTTGCAGGTCGGCAATCTGCTGGATCCGACGTTGCTGGCCAACGAACCGCCGTATGACTTTGTGTTTTGCCGCAACCTGCTGATCTATTTCGATCAGCCGACCCAACAGCAAGTGTTCGAAGTGCTCAAGCGTCTGACTCATGTGGATGGCGTGCTGTTTATCGGCCCGGCCGAGGGCAGCTTGCTCGGCCGTTTCGGCATGCGTTCGATCGGCATCCCGCAGTCCTTTGCGTTCAGTCGTCAAAGCGCACCGGAGCCTGCGCCCATTGCGACGTTCGTGCCGACGCCACTGCCCGTGCGCCAACCGGTGCCCAGCGTGGCACCGCCGCCCGTTCGCAACCGGCCCTTTGCAACGTTGGTGCCGCTACCTGCCGTGACGAAAGTCGCCAACCCGGACACCGCCACACTGCTGGCAAACATCGCCGCGCTGGCCAACGAAGGCAAAAGTGCCGAGGCCCGCGCCGCGTGCGATAGCTATTTGCGCAGTCATGAACCCGTGGCCCAGGTCTTCTACTGGCTGGGCTTGCTCAGCGATGTCGCCGGCAGAGTCCTTGAAGCCCAGGGGTTTTATCGCAAGGCGTTGTACCTCGACCCGCAACATCCCGACGCGTTGATGCACCTCGCGGCATTACTGCAGTCCTTGGGCGACACCGCGGGAGCCAGACGATTGCAGGACCGCGCCGCCCGCAGCGAGCGCGCCGCTGACAGTGAGCGTAAACGATGAACGCCGCCGACACCTTTAGCCTCACCCATGAAGATGCCCAGGCCATCGACGACTGCTGGAACCGCATCGGTATCCACGGCGACAAGTCCTGCCCGCTTCTGAGCGATCACATTCACTGCCGCAATTGCGCGGTGTATTCGGCCGCGGCGACGCGCTTACTCGACCGCTACGCGTTGCAGCAGGAAGACCGTGGGCAAGTCTCCACGGTGGTCGAAAGCGAGATGAAAACCCGCTCGCTGCTGATGTTCCGCCTGGGTGAAGAATGGCTGGCCCTGGCCACTCGCAGTCTGGTGGAAGTGGCGCCGCTGCAAGCGATTCATTCCCTGCCGCACCAACGCTCCCGGGCTTTGCTCGGCGTGGCGAATGTGCGCGGCGCGTTGGTGGCGTGCCTGTCGCTGGTGGAATTGCTCGGGCTCGATGGCGCCAGCAGCACGGCGTCCGGTGCGCGGGTCATGCCGCGCATGCTGATCATCGCCGCACACGGCGGGCCGGTGGTGGTGCCGGTGGATGAAGTGGACGGGATTCACGCCATCGACGAGCGCGTCCTCGAGGCGGCGTCCCGCTCTGGTACGCAGGCCAGCGCCAAATACACCCGTGGCGTGTTGCAATTCAAAAGTCGCAGCCTGCGTTGGCTGGATGAAGAACAGCTGTTGTCCGCCGTGACCCGGAGCCTTACATGACCCCCGAGCAAATGCGCGACGCCTCTTTGCTGGAACTGTTCAGTATGGAAGCCGAGGCCCAGACGCTGGTGCTGAGCGCAGGTCTTCTGGCGCTGGAGCGCGACCCGACCCAGGCCGATCATCTCGAATCGTGCATGCGCGCGGCGCACTCGCTCAAGGGGGCGGCGCGGATTGTCGGCGTCGATGCCGGGGTCAGCGTCGCGCATGTGATGGAGGATTGCCTGGTCAGTGCCCAGGAAGGGCGCCTGTACCTGCGGCCCGAGCACATCGATGCCTTGCTGCAAGGCACCGATTTGCTGATGCGCATTGCGACGCCGGACAACAACCCTGAGCCGGCGGAAATCGAGGCCTATGGGGTGTTGATGGCGCTGTTGCTGGATCCGATGGCGGCGCCCGCTCCGGTCACTGCGCCAGTCGCGCCGGTGATGGCGGAACTTCAGCTCGAAGCACCTGCGCCCAAGGCCGAAGCGCCAATTCCGGTCGCCGAACCGCAACCCGCAGAACCGCCACGCAAGGCCAAGCGCACTACCGAAAATGGCGAGCGGGTGCTGCGAGTCACGGCCGAACGCCTGAACAGCCTGCTTGATCTGTCGAGCAAATCCCTGGTGGAAACCCTGCGGCTCAAACCGCACCTGGCCACCATGCAACGCCTCAAGCGCATGCAGAACAACGGCCTGCGAGCCCTGGAAAATCTCAACGTCCACCTCAAGGAACATGCCTTGAGCCTGGAAGCACAGGAAGCCCTCGAAGTCGCTCGTCGGCTATTGGCTGAGTCTCAGCAATTGCTGGCGGAAAAGAACGCCGAACTGGATGAGTTCGCCTGGCAGGCCAGTCAACGGGCGCAAGTGTTGTACGACACCGCGTTGGCTTGCCGCATGCGGCCGTTTGCCGATGTGTTGACCGGACAAGAGCGCATGGTCCGCGACCTCGGTCGCAGCCTTGGCAAGCAGGTGCGGCTGGAGATCGAGGGCGAGAAAACCCAGGTCGACCGTGACGTCTTGGAAAAGCTGGAAGCGCCGCTGACGCACCTGCTGCGCAATGCCGTGGATCACGGCATCGAATCCCCGGAGCAACGGCTATTGGCGGGTAAACCCGCTGAAGGCCTGATCCGTTTGCGCGCTTCCCATCAGGCCGGTTTGCTGGTGCTGGAGTTGAGCGATGACGGCAATGGCGTCGACCTGGAAAAGGTCCGCCGCAGCATCATCGAACGCCAATTGTCCCCGGCCGAAACCGCCGCGCAATTGAGTGAGGAAGAGCTGCTGACCTTCCTGTTCCTGCCGGGTTTCAGCCTGCGCAACACAGTCACCGAAGTCTCCGGGCGCGGCGTCGGGCTGGATGCGGTCCAGCACATGGTCCGCCAGGTGCGCGGCGCGGTCGTGCTGGAGCAGGTGGCGGGCGAGGGCAGTCGTTTTCACCTCGAAGTGCCGCTGACCCTGTCGGTGGTGCGCAGCCTGGTGGTGGAAGTCGGTGACGAGGCGTATGCCTTCCCGCTGGCCCATATCGAACGGATGTGCGATCTGGAGCCGGCGGACATTGTCCAGGTCGAAGGTCGTCAGCATTTCTGGCACGAAGGCCGGCATGTCGGGCTGGTCGCCGCCAGTCAGCTGTTGCAGCGCCCAGCGGGCCAGAACAGTCAGCAAACCCTAAAAGTGGTGGTGATTCGCGAACGCGAGGCGATTTACGGCGTGGCGGTCGAGCGGTTTATCGGCGAACGAACGTTGGTCGTGTTGCCGCTGGACGAGCGTCTGGGCAAGGTGCAGGACATTTCCGCCGGGGCCTTGCTCGACGATGGTTCCGTGGTGCTGATCGTCGATGTCGAAGACATGCTGCGTTCGGTGGACAAACTGCTCAATACCGGGCGTCTTGAGCGCATCGCCCGACAGGGCAACCAGGCGGTTGAAGCGGCTCGAAAACGGATTCTGGTGGTCGACGATTCGCTGACGGTGCGTGAGCTGCAACGCAAGTTGCTACTCAATCGCGGCTACGACGTGGCGGTGGCGGTGGACGGAATGGATGGCTGGAACGCATTGCGATCGGAGGATTTCGATCTGCTGATCACCGATATCGATATGCCGCGCATGGATGGCATCGAGCTGGTGTCTTTGCTGCGTCGGGACAATCGCCTGCAATCCCTGCCGGTGATGGTGGTGTCTTACAAGGATCGTGAAGAGGACCGTCGCCGTGGACTGGACGCTGGAGCCGACTATTATCTAGCCAAGGCCAGTTTTCATGACGACGCCCTGCTTGACGCGGTGGTTGAGCTCATTGGAGGAGCGCGTGCATGAAAATAGCGATCGTCAACGACATGCCCATGGCCGTGGAGGCCCTGCGCCGCGCCTTGGCTTTCGATCCGGCGCACGAAGTGGTCTGGGTCGCCAGCAATGGGGCCGAGGCGGTGCAGCGGTGCGCTGAAAATACGCCGGATCTGATTCTGATGGACCTGATCATGCCCGTGATGGACGGCGTGGAGGCGACTCGGCGGATCATGGCCGAGACGCCGTGCGCGATTGTCATCGTTACGGTCGACCGCGAGCAGAACGTGCATCGGGTGTTCGAAGCCATGGGCCACGGAGCGCTGGATGTGGTCGATACGCCGGCCATCGGTGCCGGCAATGCCCAGGAGGCAGCAGCCCCGTTACTGCGCAAGATCATGAACATCGGTTGGCTGATCGGTGATCGGGGCAATCGCGAGCGAGCCGCCCCGAGCCCGCACCGCAGTTCAGGTTCGCGCCAGCGCCTGGTCGCCATTGGCTCATCGGCAGGTGGGCCGGCGGCGCTGGAAGTCTTGCTCAAGGGGCTGCCGCAAAATTTTTCGGCGGCCATCGTGCTGGTGCAGCATGTCGACCAGGTGTTCGCCGCCGGCATGGCCGAATGGCTCAGCAGCGCCAGCGGCCTGGATGTGCGCCTGGCCCAGGAAGGTGAGCCTCCGCAGGCCGGCTCGGTGTTGCTGGCGGGCACCAACCACCATATTCGCTTGTTGAAAAACGGCACGCTGGCCTACACCGCCGAACCGGTCAACGAGATCTACCGGCCTTCGATCGATGTGTTTTTCGAGAGTGTGGCCAGTTACTGGAACGGCGATGCCGTGGGTGTTTTGCTCACCGGCATGGGACGCGATGGCGCACAGGGGCTTAAACTCATGCGCCAACAGGGCTACCTGACCATCGCTCAGGATCAGAACAGCAGTGCGGTGTACGGAATGCCGAAGGCGGCAGCGGCCATCGATGCCGCGATGGAAATCCGTCCACTGGACAAGATAGCGCCACGATTGCTGGAGATATTCCCCAAATGAAGAACTTTCACAGCAATCCTGGACCAAGTAGTACTCAGGTGACTGCCTATGAATGACTTACAGCTCGACGGCTTCAAAACCGACGAAAACGCCGCCATGGTGTTGTTGGTGGACGATCAGGCAATGATCGGCGAGGCGGTGCGCCGCGGGTTGTCGAACGAAGAAAACATCGACTTCCACTTCTGCTCCGACCCGCACCAGGCCATCGCCCAGGCGATCCGAATAAAACCGACGGTGATTCTCCAGGATCTGGTGATGCCCGGTCTTGACGGCTTGAGCCTGGTGCGCGAATACCGCAACCATCCGGCGACCAAGGACATCCCGATCATTGTCCTGTCGACCAAGGAAGACCCGCTGATCAAGAGCGCGGCGTTTGCGGCCGGGGCCAATGATTACCTGGTCAAGCTGCCGGACAACATCGAACTGGTGGCGCGCATCCGCTATCACTCGCGCTCCTACATGACGTTGCTGCAGCGTGACGCCGCGTATCGCGCGCTGCGGGTCAGCCAGCAGCAGTTGCTGGACACCAACCTGGTGCTGCAACGCTTGATGAACTCGGATGGCCTGACCGGGCTGTCGAACCGCCGGCATTTCGACGAATACCTGGAGCTTGAGTGGCGCCGTTCGCTGCGTGACCAGAGTCAACTGTCGCTGCTGATGATCGATGTGGATTACTTCAAGTCCTACAACGACAGTTTCGGTCACCTTGAAGGCGATGAAGCCTTGCGCAAAGTGGCAACGGCGATCCGTGATGCCAGCGCCCGACCTTCGGACCTGCCGGCCCGTTACGGCGGTGAAGAATTCGCCCTGGTGCTGCCCAATACGTCGCAGGGCGGTGCCCGGATGGTGGCGGAAAAACTGCGCCAGACCGTAGCGTCGCTAAAGATTCCGCATATTTCCCCGATCGAAGGATCGAGCCTGACCATCAGCATCGGCCTGTCGACCATGACCCCGCAACCGGGCGGCGATTGCCGTCAACTGATCTCGGCGGCGGACAAGGGGCTGTATCTGGCGAAGAACAATGGGCGCAATCAGGTTGGGATCGAATAACCCACAAACCACCTCACGCCGTAGCACCGTAGCTGCTGTCGAGCCCCGCGAGGCTGCGTTCGGTGCGGGCCGCGTTCGGACGCAGCCGTCGTAAAACCAGGCAACGCGATCTTCCAGACAAACCGCGTGCGCAGGACTGGCGAGGACTTCGTCCTCGAACGCGGCCTCGCGGGGCTCGACCGCTGCTACAAGTGTTCGCCGTTTAGCCAAAACCATTCGCCCCTAAAGCCGCCAGGCGGGCTGCCGTGACAGCCTGATTACGTTATACTCGCCGGCTTTCAAAAGTTCGCCAACGAGTGCTGCCCGCCATGGAAATCAACCCGATCCTTAACAGTATCAAGGACCTGTCCGAGCGCTCCGAAACTATTCGGGGGTATCTTTGACTACGATCAAAAGCATGAGCGTCTGACTGAAGTCAATCGCGAGCTTGAAGATCCGTCTGTCTGGAACAACCCGACGTACGCTCAGGAGCTGGGCCGCGAGCGGTCGCTGCTGGCTCAGATCGTCGAAACCCTCGACGAAATGCACACAGGCCTGGCCGATGCCAAAGACCTGCTGCTGATGTCCGCCGAAGAAGAAGACCAGGCCGCCGTCGATGACGTCGCTGCCGAAGTCGAGCGCCTGCGCGAATCCCTGGAAAAACTCGAATTCCGTCGCATGTTCAGCGGTGAGATGGACGCCAACAACGCTTACCTGGACATCCAGGCCGGCTCTGGCGGTACCGAGGCTCAGGACTGGGCCAACATCCTGCTGCGCATGTACCTGCGCTGGGCCGACAAACGCGGTTTCGACGCGACCATCATGGAACTGTCGGCCGGTGAAGTCGCCGGTATCAAAGGCGCTACCGTGCACATCAAGGGCGAATACGCCTTTGGCTGGTTGCGTACCGAAATCGGCGTGCACCGCCTGGTGCGCAAGAGCCCGTACGATTCCGGCAACCGTCGCCACACCTCGTTCTCGGCCGTGTTCGTGTCGCCGGAAATCGATGACAACATCGAAATCGACATCAACCCGTCGGACCTGCGCATCGATACCTATCGCTCCTCCGGTGCCGGTGGTCAGCACGTAAACACCACCGACTCGGCCGTGCGTATTACGCACGTACCGTCCAACACCGTGGTCAGCTGCCAGAACGAACGCTCCCAGCACGCCAACAAAGACACCGCGATGAAAATGTTGCGGGCGCGCTTGTACGAGCAGGAAGTACAGAAACGCAATGCCGCCTCCCAGGCCCTGGAAGACACCAAGTCGGACATCGGCTGGGGTCACCAGATCCGCTCGTATGTACTCGATGCGTCGCGAATCAAGGATTTGCGCACTAACATCGAACGCAGCGACTGCGACAAGGTGCTCGACGGCGATATCGACGAATACCTGGTGGCCAGCCTGAAACAAGGCTTGTAAACCGCCAGTCAAGACCTTAAGTCCCCTGCCACCCGCGGGGGCAACGAACCTGTGATGGAATTTTTAAAGACATGAGCGACCTAGAACTCGACCCGCAAGCCCTGCAACAGGAAGAAAACTCCCTGATCGCCCTGCGCAAGGAAAAGCTGGCTGCCGAGCGCGCCAAGGGCAATGCCTTCCCGAACGACTTCCGCCGCGACAACTACTGCGAAGACTTGCAGAAACAGTACGCGGACAAGACCAAGGAAGAGCTGGCAGAGGCTGCGATCCCGGTCAAGGTTGCCGGTCGCATCATGCTCAACCGTGGCTCGTTCATGGTGATCCAGGACATGACCGGTCGCATTCAGGTCTACGTCAACCGTAAAACCCTGTCCGAAGAAACCCTGGCCTCGGTGAAAACCTGGGACATGGGCGACATCATCGCAGCTGTTGGCACCCTGGCGCGTTCCGGCAAGGGCGACCTGTACGTCGAAATGACTGAAGTGCGCCTGCTGACCAAATCCCTGCGCCCGCTGCCGGACAAGCACCACGGCCTGACCGACACCGAGCAGCGCTATCGCCAGCGTTACGTTGACCTGATCGTCAACGAAGAAGTGCGCCAGACCTTCCGCGTACGTTCGCAGGTGATTGCGCACATCCGCAGTTTCCTGATGCAGCGCGACTTCCTGGAAGTGGAAACGCCGATGCTGCAAACCATTCCGGGTGGCGCGGCAGCCAAGCCGTTCGAGACTCACCACAACGCGCTGGACCTGGAAATGTTCCTGCGTATCGCGCCTGAGCTGTACCTCAAGCGTCTGGTGGTCGGTGGTTTTGAAAAGGTCTTCGAGATCAACCGCAACTTCCGTAACGAAGGCGTTTCGACTCGTCACAACCCTGAATTCACCATGTTGGAGTTCTATCAGGCTTACGCCGACTACGAAGACAACATGGACCTGACCGAAGAACTGTTCCGCGAACTGGCGCAGCTGGTTCTGGGCAGCACCGACGTGCCGTACGGCGACAAGGTGTTCCACTTCGGCGAACCGTTCGTGCGTCTGTCGGTGTTCGACTCGATCCTCAAGTACAACCCTGAGCTGACCGCTGACGACCTGACTGATATCGAGAAGGCCCGCGCCATCGCCAAGAAGGCCGGCGCCAAGGTGCTGGGCTTCGAAGGTCTGGGCAAATTGCAGGTGATGATTTTCGAAGAACTGGTCGAGCACAAGCTGGAGCAGCCGCACTTCATTACTCAATACCCGTTCGAAGTGTCGCCGCTGGCCCGTCGTAACGACGACAACCCGAACGTCACCGACCGTTTCGAACTGTTCATCGGTGGCCGCGAAATCGCCAACGCCTACTCCGAGTTGAACGACGCGGAAGACCAGGCCGAGCGCTTCATGGCGCAGGTGGCTGACAAGGACGCCGGCGACGACGAGGCCATGCACTACGACGCCGACTTCGTTCGCGCGCTGGAGTACGGCATGCCGCCAACGGCCGGTGAAGGTATCGGCATCGACCGTCTGGTGATGCTGCTGACCAACTCCCCGTCGATCCGCGACGTGATCCTGTTCCCGCACATGCGGCCACAAGCGTAAGTGTTTCGATAAAAAAGCCGCCTAAAACAGGCGGCTTTTTATTGCCTGTCTGGTACAAACGTATCAATTGGTTACTTTTCAAGTAAGAGAGGAATACCTGTCGTGAACCGTGCAATTGCTCAAGAGGGTGCAGCGGACGTCGCCACTGCGGTCGCTGAAAGTGTTCAGTACCAGGGTCGCAAGGCCAGCCGACAGGGCAGTGAACAGCGTCGACAGGACATTCTCGATGCGGCGATGCGCATTGTCGTGCGCGATGGCGTACGGGCCGTGCGTCACCGCGCGGTGGCCGCCGAGGCCGGTGTGCCGCTGTCGGCCACCACTTACTATTTCAAGGACATCGATGACCTGCTCACCGATACCTTTGCCCAATACGTGGAACGCAGCGCGGCGTTCATGGCCAAGTTGTGGACCAGCAACGAAGGCCTGCTGCGCGAGATGGTTGCTTATGGCGATGGCAGCCCCGAGTCGCGTTCGCAGCTGGCCGACGATATCGCGCGACTGACCGCCGATTATGTGCAGCGTCAGTTGCACACCCGTCGCGAACACTTGATGGCCGAACAGGCGTTCCGTCAGGAAGCCCTGTTGAACCCGCGTCTGGCGGAGTTGGTGCGCTCGCATCAGCAAATTCTTCTGCAAGGCACCTGCCATTTTTTCGAGGTGTTGGGTTCCCGCGAACCACAACAGGATGCCAAAGTGTTGACGGCGATTATCGGACGGATGGAATATCAGGGCCTGCTCAACGACGCCGAGCCTGTCGCCGAAGCCGAAATGCTCGGCATCCTGACCCGCTACATGCATTTGGTATTGGCGTCGGTGTAACCCCAGTGGGCGCCACACCTCCTGTGGGAGTGAGCCTGCTCGCGATAGCGGTTTAACATTCAACATTGATGTTGGCTGACACACCGCTATCGCGAGCAGGCTCGCTCCCACAGGGGGAGTTGGTGTTCACTTGAGGTCCGCGTGTATTCAAAGGGAGTGTTGAATGAAAGCCTGGCGTGTCGTTGTGATCGCCTTGTCGTTCCTGCTGCTCAGCGGCTGTCTGGTGACCTTCAAGGAGCCGCTGCCCTCGAGCGAGCCCGCGCCTGAAGGGTTGCTCGGCAAATGGACCAGCACCAACGCCTGGGGCGAGCCGATGAATCTGGAACTGACACGCCTGGGCGACAATCACTATCAGGCCGTCAGCTACTTCAAGACCAAACCCAAGGAGCGCGAAGCCTATCCCTTCACGGTGACCCGCCATGGCAGTCGCTGGTACTTGTCGGCCAAAGTACCGGCGCAGTTCGGTGGGCATTTCACTATCGCCGGTTTTGAACTCACCGATAAGCATGAGCTGGTGGTCTATAACCTCGACCTCGAGCAGATCAACCAGGCCCTGAGGCAAAAAATCCTCAACGGCGAAGGCTTCCAGACCGACGACGGCGACGGCGTATTGATCAACAACACGCTGGACCAGGTCTTCGCCTACCTCGACGACCCGGCCAATTCCGATGTGTTCGTCGAGGCCGTGCGCTATCAGCGCCTGGCCAAAGCCAAATAAACCCAGCACGTAAACGGTTTTTCTACAGGAGTTTCGGGTGGACGATTACCAGCAGTCGATACGCATTTTGTCCGATCGCATTGTGCTGGCGCAGACGCCGATTCGCGTCCTGGATGCGGTGAAGTGGGACGACAACATCCGCAAGGGTTTCCTCAAGGCCAAGGGCAAGGAAATGCCGGCGGTGGACCGCGATTACTACCTGAACCGGCCGCTGGCGTTCGACTCCAGCAAGGTGAAGCTGGAATTCCAGAACATCGAACGCGACATCACCCGACAGCTTGGTCAGTTCAACCCGGTCGGCCAGATCATGCGCCGCATGTGCAAGGAATACCGCATGGTGGTGCGCATGCTCGAAGCGCGCGGCACCGAGGATTTCGGGCTGATTTCACAGGAGCTTTACGGTGCCGCTTCCGACGCGTTCCACGCCGGTGATCCGACCCTTTCCGACCTGGGCCTGATGCTCTCGGATTACCTGAACAATATCGATGGCCGTGGCGACCTGAAGGACGAACCGAAACTCCTCACCGCCAAGGAAGCTGTCCACCTGCTGCAAACCCGCTTGAACAAGGTGTTCGGCGAGGCCGAGGAAACCATTCGCGTATTCGAGTCCGACGGAATCGTCGCCGATGCGGCGGCTGGCGCCGACTACATCAAGATCCGCGCCGACGCGATGTTCAACGACCGTGACGTGCGCGCCCTGGAAGTCCACGAAGGGCTGGTGCATGTGGGAACCACGCTCAATGGTCTGAACCAGCCGATCTGCACCTTCCTCTCCAAAGGTCCGCCGTCGTCGACGGTGACTCAGGAAGGCCTGGCGATCCTGATGGAAATCATCACCTTCGCCTCGTACCCGAGTCGCCTGCGCAAACTGACTAACCGCACCCGCGCCATTCACATGGTGGAAGAGGGCGCGGACTTCCTGCAGATCTTCGAATTCTTCCGTGAGCA
Source organism: Pseudomonas sp. FW305-20 (assembly GCF_058788075.1). Taxonomy (NCBI): domain Bacteria; kingdom Pseudomonadati; phylum Pseudomonadota; class Gammaproteobacteria; order Pseudomonadales; family Pseudomonadaceae; genus Pseudomonas; species Pseudomonas sp. FW305-20. Next base: position 47,203 of record NZ_JBYTAJ010000021.1, read on the forward strand.
AGGCTTTGAGATGGCTGAAAGCTACGGCAATGCCAGTCGGGTGTTCCGTGGCTCGGTGCCGACAGGTCTGCCATTTACCAAAGACTTGTCCTACCTCAAGGGCTTCATCATGGTTTACAACTACATTCAGTTGGCCGTGCGTAAAGGCAAGCTTGAGCAGATACCGCTGCTGTTTTGCGGCAAGACCACGCTGGAAGACATGCGGACCTTGCGCCAGTTGGTGGATGAAGGGCTGGTGGTGCCACCCAAATATTTGCCGGATCAGTTCCGTGACCTGAACGCGTTGTCGGCGTGGATGTGCTTCTCCAACTTCCTCAATCACCTGAGCCTAGACCGGATCGAAGCGGATTACTCCAACATTTTGTGAACAATGAGATCCCTGTGGGAGCCGAGCTTGCTCGCGATAGCGGTCTAACATTCAACACTTCTGTTGTCTGACACGCCGCCATCGCGAGCAAGCTCGGCTCCCACAGGTACTGTGTTCAGTCTCCAATTTTTGCGAGGTTTCATCGGATGAGAATCCTCGGTTTCTTCTGCCTTCTCCTGACCTTGAGCGGCTGCAGTTCGCTGTTGTTCTACCCTGAGCCCGGCCAGCTGTTTACCCCGGAAAAAGCCAAACTCGAATACCGCGACGTCACCCTGACCACCGCCGATGGCCTCAAGCTGCACGGCTGGTGGTTGCCGGCCAAACAAGGTGTCGAGGTCAAAGGCACGGTGCTGCATTTGCACGGTAACGGTGGCAACCTGCCCATGCACCTTGGGGGCAGTTGGTGGTTGCCGGCGGAAGGTTATCAAGTGCTGCTGGTGGACTATCGCGGTTACGGGCTGTCTGAAGGCGAACCGAGTTTGCCGGCGATCTATCAGGACATCGACGCCGCGTTCAAATGGCTCGACCATGCGCCGGAGGTCAAAGGCAAGCCGCTGATCCTTCTGGGCCAGAGCCTGGGTGGTTCGATGGCCGTTCACTATCTCGTTCAACACCCCGAGCGACAGAAGCAACTCAAGGCCTTCGTGCTTGACGGCGTGCCCGCCAGTTATCGCAGTGTCGGTCGCTTTGCGTTGAGCAATTCATGGGTTTTCTGGACGTTCCAGGTCCCGCTGTCCTGGCTGGTGCCGGACGGCGACAGCGCGATCAACTCCATGGCGCAGCTCAATGGCGTGCCGAAACTGATCTACCACAGCATCGACGATCCGATCGTGCCCCTTTCCAACGGCATCCGTCTGTATCAAGCTGCGCCGCCGCCGCGAGTGCTGCAACTGACCCGTGGCGGTCATGTGCAGACGTTCGCCGACCCGGTCTGGCGCAAAGTCATGCTGCGTTATCTCGACGACCCGCAGCATTTCAACGGTCTGCGCCGCCTGGGCGAAGTGCCGAATTACCCGGCACCGAACAATTCTGACGATGAACCACCAGAGAGTCCGCAATGAGTGAAGAACGTAACGCCATCCCGCTGATCATCACCGGTATCTGCAGCATCCTCGGCACCGTCGGAGCCCTGTGGTTCTACGGCTACTTGCACTTCGCCAAACCCGAAGATGCACTGCTGCTCAGCGATTTCACCATGCTCAAGACGGTGCCGGGCGAAGACTACAAAGTCTCCCTGGAACCGGCCGCGCAAGTCGCGCAGTGCATCGACGGCGTGCTGGTGATGTTCGACACCGAACAGAAAGGCCTGAGCGGTGTGTTGATCAACAACAAGAAAAAAGCGGTGCGCTGCATGGGTGAGGAAACCCCGCAGAAGCTGCAACCGTAACGCTCCTTTTGATCTTAAAAACAAAAGCCCCGCCTGATCAGATCAGGCGGGGCTTTTGTGTTTTAGCAGGCGAAGCTTAGTTCGAGCTGACAGCCGAACGCGGGATCACTGGCTGGTTGTCGTTGGAAATGGTCACTTCCACCCGACGATTCATCGCACGGCCCGAGACGCTGCTGTTCTCGGCCACCGGGTATTCCTTACCGTAACCCTGCGCCACGATACGCGCCGGATCAACGCCCATTTTCACCAGCGCCATGCGCACGGAACCGGCACGACGCTCGGACAGCGACTGGTTGTGGTTGGCGGCGCCCGTGCTGTCGGTGTAGCCCTCAACGATCACTTTGCGATCAGGGTTTTCCGAGAGGAACTGCGCCAGTTTGTTGATATTCACCAGACCGCTGGACTTCAGGTCAGCCCTGTCAGTGGCAAACAACACATCACCGAACGTTACCAAGGTGCCGCGATCGGTCTGCTTGGCGTTCAGGCTGTCCTGCAATTGCTTGATTTGCGCATCGCGGGCATCCAGACGAGCCTGGGCACGTTGCGCGGAAGCATTTTTCAGATTGGCTTCGGCGGTGCGCAGGGCGATGGTCTGCTTCGCCACTTCCACACGTTGATTGGTCAGGTAAGCCAGTTGATCGACCTTGGCCTGGTCTTGTTTGTCCTGGTAAGCCTTGTCGGCCTTGTCCAGGTAATCGCTGGCTTCTTTGGTTTCCAGTGCCGCCACTTTGCTGGCTTGCGGGTTGGTCTGCAGGCCGGTGTAGTTGCTGCGGGCCTGTTCCAGGTTCGCGTTCGGCGGCGTGGAGCAGGCGGCCAGTGCAACACTTGCAGCCAGCAGGGCAGGGATCATCAATTGTTTACGGGTCATGGTTTCGTCCTTTTAATCGAGTAAGAAGTGCGTCGTGCCGGCCGTTTATTGAACGGTGCGCTGGCTTTCCTGACGCAGTTCTTGAACACCTTTCTGAGAGTCCTTCACAGCCTGTTCAGCTTTGATCGCCTGGGCTTTGCGCTCAGCCACGCGAGCGTCCCACTCGGCCTGTTCGGCCAGGACTTTGGCTTCGTCATACTTTTTGTCGTGCATGGCGATTTCGGCTTGTTTGAGCTTGTCCTGTGCGGACTTCATTTCCACTGCCGCGAATTCTGTACCGCCGGCACTGACGGCGCTGTTGACTGCCGATTCCGTCACGGCGAATTGCTCGCTTGGCGGGTTACCGGCACAACCGGCCAGAACGAGGCTGCTGCCGATGGCCAGTGCTGCCAGTTTCAGGCTGCGCAGAGGGGGGAACGAGGATTTGGCAATTCGGGTTTTCATAGTCTTCAACTCCATTGGAATAACTCCTGAGAAACTTAAAAATCCATCCTGGGTATGGAGCCGCAACCTTCAATTTCCGGGGGTGTTTTGAAACGGCCGTCCCAGGCGTGGTTAATGGGTGTGACCCGAGGGGTTTTTCGAAAGTTCAGAGAATATGGCTCATTGCCCAAAAAAATTGACCGGGTGGACAAGGCTCTAAACCGGGAGTTCTTGCCGCAAGTAGCCGTATTCCGGGCCCTGTAGGGGGCAGGAATACGCATTTTGGAGGGGGAAAGAAGTGCGGTAATCAGTGTTTCTGTTTGTCGTCGACGGCCGACAAATCATGCAAATGACGACGGGACAATGCGAGAAAGCGCGGAGTCGGGCCAATGTCTTCGTACAGCGGGTCACCTTCTTCGTCGGTGGCCACGACGGTTGAGCCCTTCACGTACGGGAAGCTTTTTTCGAGTTCTTCCAGGGCGGCGCCGATCAGTTCGCCGAGCAGTTCTTCGGGCTGCCGTTTGGGATACATCTCGATAATGGCCGCCAACCGAGCGGCGGCCTCCACATCCAGATGAATCGAGTATCCGGTGTCGGTCAGGCGACCTTTGGCGTTTTCTTCCCAATGTTGGGCAAGCTCGCGGATTTTCATAGTGACCTCAATGCGCACCTGCTCGTGGCAGGCAGTGTCAGTGTCCGGCCATTGCCGGTGGCAGCCGTTGTACGGCTTATTCTTCAGACTAGCTTTAACGCTCAGGGTTTAAAGTCCCTTCGTCGTCTTATGGCGTTGGGAGGCATGGGAGGCATGGGGGGCATGGGGTTCATTGGGGAATTGGGTGTATATCCGTTTTTGGGGTGATGGCTGATTACGGTTTCGCTTTTACAGCGAGTCACTTGGAAGAGCCCCAAGTAACCAAGGGCTCTTGCCCCTGTCGTTCGGTGCCTCGCTAAGGCTCGCCATGCCCTCGCTCCGGTCCTGCTCCGTGGGCCCGCCGCCATCGGCCATCCATGGCCGGGGGCGGCTAACCCGGCATCCATGCCGGGTTGCCCACTGCGCAGAACCTCCACTCGGCCTCCCGAGGGGGCGTGCACCGCAAAAGCAAAGCAAGGCGGCCTACCGGCCGGCCTGTTTCCTCAACGCTTGCACGTATTGATCGTTCCCATGCTCCGCGTGGGAATGCCGCCGGGGACGCTCCGCGTTCCGCTGTCGACGCAAGGCTCGAGTCTTGCGCAGGGGTGACGCGGAGCGTCACGGGATGCATTCCCACGCAGAGCGTGGGAACGATCAGTTGGGTGTCGGGAGCTGTTGATCTGGCTCTGGCTCTGGCTTTTGATCTTGATCTGCCTGCCCCTTTCCCAGAGGCCGAACGCAGGCGTTGCGCAGGGGGCACCGCGGCAAGGATGCCGCGGTAGCCGCCCCCGGCCATGGATGGCCGATGGCGGCGGGCCCCCGGAGCAATGCCGGAGTGAGGGCATGCCGAGCCTAGGCGAGGCACCGAATGGCGGGGCAGGAGCCCTTGGTTACTTGGGGCTTCTCCAAGTGACTCGCTGTAAAAGCGAAACCGCCAGCAGCCGTTACCGCAGAAACGGATATGCCCCCAGCAATCCCAATCCCCACCCACAACCCCAAACTTTCTCAGGCGAACAGCATTCCCATTCTCGTCCGCTTGTAAGAACCGCTTTACAGCGGCACTCTCTAACCCAAGAGCATGGACCTCAAGTCACCCGGATTTTCGCTGGAGAACTGCTGATGACCGATATTGATGCACGCTTGCGCGAGGATGTTCACCTGTTGGGTGAGCTGTTGGGCAACACCATTCGTGAACAGTACGGGGACGGTTTTCTCGACAAGATCGAGCAGATCCGCAAAGGCGCCAAGGCCGACCGTCGCGGTTCGATGGACGCTGAACTGAGCGCCAGCCTCAACCAATTGAGCGAAGCAGAGTTGCTGCCGGTGGCGCGAGCGTTCAACCAGTTTCTCAACCTGGCCAATATCGCCGAGCAATATCAGCTGATTCACCGTCGCGAAGAGTCACAACCTGCGCCGTTCGAAGCGCGGGTACTGCCAGAACTGCTCGCCCGCCTGAGTGCTGAAGGCCATGGCGCCGACTCCCTGGCCCGGCAACTGGGACGGCTGGAGATCGAGTTGGTCCTCACCGCGCACCCGACCGAAGTCGCGCGCCGCACGCTGATCCAGAAGTACGACGCGATTGCCGCGCAACTGGCCGCCCAGGACCATCGCGACCTGACCACTGCCGAACGCGAGCAGATCCATACGAAGTTGCAGCGCCTGATCGCCGAAGCCTGGCACACCGAAGAAATCCGCCGCACTCGCCCAACCCCAGTGGATGAAGCCAAGTGGGGCTTCGCGGTGATCGAGCATTCGCTGTGGCAGGCGATCCCCAATTATTTGCGCAAGGCCGATAAAGCCCTGCATGACGCCACGGGCCTGCACCTCCCACTGGAGGCAGCGCCGATTCGCTTTGCCTCGTGGATGGGCGGCGACCGCGATGGCAACCCCAACGTGACCGCCGCCGTGACCCGTGAAGTCTTGCTGCTGGCGCGCTGGATGGCCGCCGACTTGTACCTGCGCGATGTCGATCATCTGGCGGCCGAGTTGTCGATGCAGCAGGCCAGCGACGACTTGAAGGCCAAGGCCGGGGACAGCGCCGAACCTTACCGTGCGGTGCTTAAACAGCTGCGTGAACGCCTGCGCGCGACGCGTAACTGGGCTCACGCCTCCTTGACTAAGACCACGCCGGCACCTGCCGATGTGTTGCAAAACAACCGCGAGCTGCTTGATCCGCTGGAGTTGTGCTACCACTCGCTGCATGAGTGCGGCATGAGCGTGATCGCTGATGGGCCGTTGCTCGATTGCCTGCGCCGGGCGGTGACGTTCGGGTTGTTCCTGGTGCGGCTCGATGTGCGCCAGGACTCGACGCGACATACCGCGGCGATGACCGAGATCACCGACTACTTGGGCCTGGGGCGCTACGAGGACTGGAGCGAGGAAGAGCGCATCGCTTTCTTGATGCGCGAGCTGAATAACCGCCGACCGTTACTGCCGGCGTACTTCAAGCCATCGGCCGACACTGCCGAAGTGTTGGCGACCTGCCGGGAAATCGCTGCTGCACCGAGTGCTTCGCTCGGTTCGTATGTGATTTCCATGGCCGGCGCCGCTTCCGATGTGCTGGCCGTGCAACTGCTGCTCAAAGAGTCGGGCGTATTGCGGCCGATGCGCGTGGTGCCGTTGTTCGAGACCCTTGCCGACCTCGACAACGCCGGCCCGGTGATCGAACAGCTGTTGCTGCTGCCCGGTTATCGCTCGCGCCTGCAAGGGCCGCAGGAAGTGATGATTGGCTACTCGGACTCGGCCAAGGACGCCGGCACGACGGCGGCGGCCTGGGCGCAGTATCGGGCGCAGGAGCGCTTGGTCGACATCTGCCGCGAGCAGCAAGTGGAACTGCTGTTGTTCCACGGTCGCGGTGGCACCGTGGGGCGCGGCGGCGGTCCGGCACACGCGGCGATTCTGTCGCAGCCGCCGGGTTCGGTGGCGGGGCGTTTCCGCACCACCGAGCAGGGGGAAATGATTCGTTTCAAATTTGGCCTGCCGGACATCGCCGAGCAGAACCTCAATCTGTACCTGGCAGCGGTACTGGAAGCGACTTTGCTGCCGCCGCCACCACCAGAGCCTGCCTGGCGCAATCTGATGGACGAATTGGCCGCTGACGGTGTCAGCGCTTATCGCGCCGTGGTGCGGGAAAATCCACAGTTCGTTGAGTATTTCCGCCAGTCCACTCCGGAGCAGGAACTGGGGCGCTTGCCGCTGGGCAGTCGCCCGGCCAAGCGCCGCGCCGGCGGGATTGAAAGCCTGCGGGCGATCCCGTGGATCTTCGGCTGGACCCAGACGCGCCTGATGTTACCGGCCTGGCTCGGCTGGGAAGCAGCGCTGAGCAAGGCGCTGGAGCGTGGCGAAGGCGAGCTGCTGGGGCAGATGCGCGAGCAGTGGCCGTTCTTCCGTACGCGCATCGATATGCTGGAAATGGTGTTGGCCAAGGCCGATGCCGATATCGCCCGGTCTTACGATGAGCGTTTGGTCGAGCCGGATCTGCTCCCTTTGGGTGCGCATTTACGCGACCTATTGTCGCAGGCCTGCTCGGTGGTCCTGGGGCTGACCGGTCAGTCGCAGCTACTGGCACATAGCCCAGCCACACTTGAATTCATCCGCTTGCGCAACACTTACCTCGACCCGCTTCATCTATTGCAGGCTGAGTTGTTGGCGCGTTCGCGACAACAGGAAGTGGCGCAGGGCAGCCCGGTGGAACAGGCGCTGCTGGTGTCTGTGGCGGGGATTGCCGCCGGTTTGCGTAATACCGGCTAAGGTTTTCGTCGTGGGTCAAGGCACTCGGCGCGAGCGTCGAGTTGCCGGTGGGCTGGGGGTTGAAAAGTGCTGCCAGGCGACAGTTAGTGATGGGGTTGCGACTAGGGTTACCCCGACGAAAGGCCACATCAGACGCGGGTTTCTCCGACTTTCGGCGGCTTGTGTGGTCCGGGCCTGCTGTGTATCTTGATCAGCCTTTGGCCGTTTGGGCGGTCACGACCCTTTTTTTGAGATTGGCCCCACGAGGCGAATCTGACGTTATCCATATAAAAAATTGAGGAGCACATCGATGCGCGTCATTCTGCTGGGAGCTCCCGGGGCCGGTAAAGGTACTCAGGCTAAGTTCATCACCGAAAAATTCGGCATTCCGCAAATCTCCACCGGCGACATGCTGCGTGCCGCGGTCAAGGCCGGCACCGAGCTGGGCCTGATCGCCAAGAGCGTCATGGACAGCGGTGGTCTGGTTTCCGATGACCTGATCATCAACCTGGTCAAGGAACGCATCAGCCAGGCCGATTGCACCAACGGTTTCCTGTTCGACGGTTTCCCGCGCACCATTCCTCAGGCTGAAGCCCTGGTGAAAGCCGGCGTCGAGCTGGATCATGTGTTGGAAATCGACGTTCAAGACGAAGACATCGTTCAGCGTATCGCTGGCCGTCGTGTTCACGAGGCCAGCGGCCGCGTGTACCACATCGTCTACAACCCGCCAAAAATTGCCGGTAAAGACGACATCACCGGCGACGAGCTGGTGCAGCGCAAAGACGACACTGAAGAAACCGTGCGTCATCGCCTGTCGGTCTACCATGCCCAGACCGAGCCTCTGGTGAAGTTTTACCAGGAGCTGTCCGTCGCTCAAGGCAAACCGAAGTACAGCCACGTCGAAGGTGTTGGCTCGGTTGAAGCGATCACCGGCAAAGTGCTTGAAGCACTGAGCTAAAAAAACGCTTCATCTTCTACGGCCCGCTTGCGGGCCGTAGTTGTTTATACTGGCGCACTTTTTCTGACCTCTCTTACGGAAACATCGATGAGCACCTTGCTGGCCCTGGACACCGCGACTGAAGCTTGCTCCGTTGCCTTGCTGCATGACGGCAAAGTCACGAGCCATTACGAGGTGATCCCGCGCCTGCATGCGCAGAAGCTGCTGCCGATGATTCAGCAGTTGCTGGCGGATGCCGGGACCACCCTGCAAGCGGTCGATGCCATCGCTTTCGGCCGTGGTCCGGGGGCGTTCACCGGCGTGCGGATCGCCATCGGCGTGGTGCAGGGGCTGGCGTTTGCGCTGGATCGCCCGGTATTGCCGGTGTCGAACCTGGCCGTGTTGGCGCAGCGGGCCTATCGCGAACATGGCGTGAGCCAGGTCGCGGCCGCCATCGATGCGCGCATGGACGAAGTGTATTGGGGTTGCTATCGCGAAACGGCGGGGGAGATGCGCCTGGTCGGCAATGAGGCAGTGCTGTCGCCGGAAGTGGCCGCGTTGCCGGCTGACGCCAGCGGTGAGTGGTTTGGCGCCGGCACTGGCTGGGGTTATGCCGAGCGAATCGCGGTCAGCCTGACCGGGCAGGATGCGGGCATGTTGCCTCACGCTGAGGACCTGCTGACCCTGGCACGTTTTGCCTGGGCGCGGGGTGAGGCGATCGTGGCCGATGAGGCTCAGCCGGTGTACTTGCGCGATAAAGTCGCGACGCCCAAAGCACGATAATCCGCATTGCTTTTGTGGCGAGGGAGCTTGCTCCCGCTGGGCTGCGAAGCGGCCCCAATCGTAGGCAAGTACACCCCCGCCGTCTGATTTTACGACTGCTTCGCAGCCGAGCGGGAGCAAGCTCCCTCGCCACAATGTGTACCAACGCAGCCAATCGTCGTTTTATATCCCCCAGCTTTTAAACCTTTTCCATTTTCTGTGTTCTAGTTATCACTCGGCGGTTTGCGAAGCGGGCTATGCGCCACTAAACTGCCATCATTGATACCGGACATGTACTCATGCGTATAGACGGCGTTCCCTCTCAGTCCTACCCCATCAAGCGCAAGCCTCGCAAAGGCCCCGTGGCGGATGACGACTACGTCGATATCGACGGCGAGCTGGAAATTCCATCCGAAGAGCAAATGGCCGCCCGCGCCGCCAAGGCCTCTGCGCAACGCTTGAGTAATCTCCCCGCCCGTCAACAAGACATGCTTTATCACCGTGCCATGAGCAGCAGTGTCGCCAAGGCCCTGGCCAGCTACCTGAGCACCGCCGGTTTTGTCGATTGGGATTCGGATGTGCTGGGCCTCGACCTGTACATCTGATGCAGTTGCCTTACTACCTGGGCTGTCCGTCCTGGAGTGAAAACGCCTGGCGCGATTACCTGTATCCGCAAGACGCAAAACCCACCGAATTTCTGAATCTCTATTCCCAGGTTTTCAACGCCGTGGAAGGCAACACGACCTTCTACGCGAGCCCGGCTGCGACCACCGTGCAGCGTTGGGCCGAGACCATGCCCGAACACTTTCGCTTCACTGCCAAGTTCCCCGGTGACATCAGCCACAGCGGTGACCTGCGCGAACAATTGGCCGCTGCCGAAACCTTCCTGCAATTGCTCAGCCCCCTCGGCGAACGGGTTTCACCGCTGTGGCTGCAACTGTCGAAAAGCTTCACGCCGCAGCGACTGTCGGAACTTGCCGGTTTTATTGATGCGGTGGACCGGCCTCTGGCGGTTGAAGTGCGGCATGACGAGTTCTTCGCCAAGGGCGATGCCGAGAGAATGCTCAATCGCCTGCTATTGGATCGCGGTGTCGAGCGTATCTGCCTCGATCCCCGCGCGTTGTTCAGCTGCACATCGACCGATCCCTCGGTACTACATGCCCAATCGAAAAAGCCCCGGGTGCCACCCCGTCCGGCCGCCTTCACGCAATGTCCGCAGGTGCGTTTCATCGGCCATCCGCAGCTCGAGGCCAACGATCCGTTCCTGATGCCGTGGGTCGAGAAAATCGCCGTGTGGATCGAAGAGGGGCGTACGCCCTATATCTTCCTGCACACCGCCGACAATTTGCTGGCCGCCAAACTGGCGCAACGTTTTCACGCAAAACTGATGCTGCGTTTACCTGGCCTGCCGCCGCTGCCTGAGCTATACAGAGAGCCCGCTGCCGAGCAACTTGGCCTGCTCTGAAGCGGATTCCTTGTCTTTTTCAGGAGCCTGCCAATGGATGCGCAAACCCTTCGAGCCCAAGCGTTCAAAGCACTGCACGAACGCGCGGGGGCTTTTGTCATTCCCAACCCGTGGGATGCCGGCTCGGCGAAGATGCTCGCCAGCCTTGGTTTCGAAGCGCTGGCGACCACCAGCGCCGGATACGCTTTTTCCAACGCCCGCCCCGATGGCGGGCTGACGCTGGACGACACCCTGGCAAACGTTCGGGCGATTGTGGCGGCAACTGATCTGCCCGTCGCCGTCGACCTGGAAAACGGCTTCGCTGACGATCCCGCCGAATGCGCACAGAGCATTTTGCGTGCGGCAGAGGCCGGGGCGGTCGGCGGCTCTATCGAAGATGCCACCGGCCGTGAAGAAGCGCCGATCTACTGTTTTGAGCACGCCGTCGCGCGCATTGAGGCTGCCGTGGCCGCCGCTCGCAGCTTGCCGTTCCCGTTCATGCTCACAGCCCGAGCGGAAAACTTTTTGCACGGCAATCCTGATCTCGCCGATACCATTCGCCGCTTGCAGGCATTTGCCGAGGCGGGCGCCGACGTGCTTTATGCGCCGGGGCTGCGCAGCGCTGAAGAGGTGTTGGCGGTGGTCCGTGCCGTGGCGCCGAAACCGGTCAATGTGTTGATGTCTGGCGGACTGAAATTGACGGTCGAGCAGTTGAGCGAAATGGGCGTCAAACGCATCAGCGTCGGTTCGGCACTGGCCTTGGCCGCCTACGGCGAGTTTTTCCGCGCGGCCGAAGAGATCAAGACGTCGGGCACCTTCGGCTTCACGTCGCGTTCCATGCCGTACGCCCAGGCCAATAAATTGTTCAAAGGCTGACGATGCGGTTTCGGTGGTGGCTGCTGTTGATGCTGTTGATCATCGGCATGGCGGCCGTGAGCGTCTGGCGCGGCTGGGTCTCAGTGCCGGCGCAGTGGAATCCCTGGGCACCGCTGGACGTGAAGGCCGCGCCCAATTTTCTGACCCGCTACAAACTGATGCGCCTGCGCAATGATCAGCAGTTGTGCGATCAAGCCCTGAGCAGCTCCGGATTACGCGTAACCCATCAGGCCGACAGCCCCGATGCGACGTGCCCGTTGCTCAACACCTTGCGTGTGCAGGGCGGCGAGGTGGCGCTGAGCAGCAGTTTCCTCGCCAGTTGCCGCCTGGCGGTGTCGTTCGCCCTGTTCGAACACCACGCCCTGCAACCCGCCGCACAAGCGGTCTACGGCCAAGCGGTCACGCGAGTCGACCATCTCGGCAGCTTTGCCTGTCGCAACGTCTACAGCCGCGAGAACGGCAGGCGCAGCCAGCATGCCAGTGCCGATGCGCTGGATATCGCCGGTTTTCGCTTGGCCGATGGCCGCACCATCAACGTGCTCAAGGATTGGTCGAAGGATAATCAGGACGCGCGGTTTTTACGTCAGGTCCGCGATGGCGCCTGCGACATGTTCAGTGTGGTCTTGAGTCCGGATTACAACGCCGCCCACCGCAATCACTTTCATGTGGATGTCGGGCCGTGGTGGGTGTGTCGCTGAGGGCTTGTTATTGAAAGTCAGGCGGCGATGCGCAGGTTTTGCAGGACGATCGGGCGAGCCCAGCCGTTATCGAAGTCGAATTGTTTCTGTTGTTCCATCAGCTCTTCGGGCGAGAACGGCGGGAAGGGCTTGTCCAGCAGATCGAGTTCGAATTCGGCGATTGGCAGGTGCAGCGCACGCGGTTGTGGCGCCGGACCTGCTTGCGGCACAGGCTGACCTGCGGTGAGCACGATCGGGCGGACCCAACTGCTTTCGAAGTCCTGTTGTTTCTGCTGAGCGACGATTTCTTGCGGCGGGAACGGTGGGAAAGGTTTGTCGGCCAGCTCCATTTCGAACTCGGCAATCGGCAGGAACAGTGGCTCGGGCGGGCGGACCTCGGTTTCTTTCACATCGCATTCGCGTTGGGAAATGATGTGCGCCAGCAGTTCGCTGCCAACGGTGGGTTCGACCGGGCTGTCGAGATCGACCGGTGGAAAGTTGAGAGAAGCCGGTACGACATCGCCCGACTGATCGGCCAGGGCCTGGGCAAAGAAATCCTGCCACAGGTGACTGACGCCGCTCAGTGCTTGGGAGTTTCGCAGGCCAAAATCGCCGTGGGGCGAGATGTAGCCTATCGATGTGCGTTGAATGTCTGACATTTCTCTCGGTCGACGCTCAGCTCTGGCAAAATGCTCGATAGTTTTGTTATCGGCCGTTTTTGCCGATCATTAATTTTTTGAGCGTGTTTTCTCATGATTGAGCAACCTGCGGCCTGCCGCATCCATGTCGAGGCCCTGGCCGCGACTTTTCAGCCACAGGCCGAACAATGGGCCGAGCGCCTGGGTTTGCCGATGCAGGTGGATGACGGTGAGTTCGCCTTGCAGGTCGGCGACCAGGGGTTGCAGCTGCAGCAACTGGGCCCGGACGCGCCGGGACCGGTGCGGGTGGACTTTGTCGAGGGCGGTGCGGCCCATCGTCGGTTGTACGGTGGCGGCAGCGGTCAGATGATCGCCAAGGCTGTCGGGGTTGCCCAAGGCGTGCGTCCGCGCGTGCTGGATGCCACGGCGGGGCTGGGCAAAGATGCGTTCGTGCTGGCGAGCCTGGGCTGCGAGATGAGCCTGATCGAGCGTCAGCCGCTGATTGGCGCGTTGCTTGAAGATGGCCTGGCGCGCGGCGCGGAAGACTTTGAGGTGGCGCCGATCGTGGCGCGGATGCGCTTGCTCAAGGGCAATTCGATCGAGGTGATGCGCAATTGGGAAGGCGAGCCGCCACAGGTGATTTACCTCGACCCGATGTTTCCCCATCGTGAGAAAACGGCCTTGGTGAAGAAGGAAATGCGCCTGTTCCGGCCGCTGGTAGGCGATGACCCGGATGCGCCTGCACTGCTCGAAGCGGCGTTGGCGTTGGCCAGCCATCGGGTGGTGGTCAAGCGCCCGCGCAAGGCGCCCTGCATTGAAGGGCCGAAGCCGAGTCATGCGCTGGACGGTAAATCCAGTCGGTATGACATTTATCCCAAGAAAGCGCTCAAGCCCTGACTCAACACTGATCGTTCCCACGCTCTGCGTGGGAATGCCTCAACGGACGCTCCGCGTTCGGCTTTGGATGGGACGCAGAGCGTCCCGGGCTGCATTCCCACGCAGAGCGTGGGAACGGTCATTGCTCAGGCCGATACGCCCGCATAAACAATTCCACCACTTCCTGCACATGGCTCTCGGCCGCATCCCCGATCAACGGTTCGCCACAACCATAAAGCAGCCTGAAATTCCCTGCCCCCTTGAGCAGGCAGAAGAAATGCTCGGCCGCATTGCGCGGTTTGTCGATGCTCAGCGCGCCGCTGTGATCAACCTTGCTCAGCAACCGCTCCATGCCTTGCAGCATGCGCTCAGGTCCGGCCTCGAAGAAGATCAGCGATAGTTTCGGGTCCTGGCTGCCCAGCGTCATCATCAGCCGATGCAGGTTGACCGATTCGTCGCTGTTGATCAGCTGATGAAAGCCGCGCGCGATGTTCAACAGCACCGTTTCTACGGCAACGCCGTCCGGCAATTCGAAAAACAGCGTCGGCAATTGCTCTTCGCACTTGGCCATCACGGCGGCGGAGAACAGCGTCTCCTTGTCGTTGAAATGGCTGTAGACCGTCAGCTTCGACACACCGGCCTCGGCCGCGACGGCGTCCATGCTGGTATTCGCATAACCCTTGCTCAGAAACAGAATTTTCGCCGCATCGAGGATTGCCTGGCGCTTGGCCAGATCCTTGGGACGGCCCGGACCGTTGGGTGCTGGGAGATTGTTCGACATTCTTCGCTTTTAATACTGGACTGGTGAGTTTGCTATTAATAACATACCGCCCAGTATAATTATTCCAAGCACCATTAGCGAAAGGTCCTTCACCATGTTCCGCTATGCCTTGCCCCTCGCGTTGCCAGTCAGCCTGGCGTTTTTATTGTCTGCGTGTGGTCACGAAGAGGCGCCTCAAGTCACCGTTCGTCCGGCCATGGTCGTGCAGCCAGAGCCGTCATCCCAGGCGATGGAGAGTTTTCCGGGTGAAGTCCGGGCAAGGTATGAGCCGGAGTTGGCGTTTCGCATTGGCGGTAAGGTCAGTCGACGACTGGTCGAAGAGGGGCAGCGGGTCAAGGCCGACCAGCCTCTGGCGGAACTCGATCCTCAGGACGTGCGCCTGCAACTGGAAGCCACTCGCGCCCAGGTCGCCGCTGCCGAGGCCAACCTGAGCCTGGTGCGCGCCGAACGTGACCGCTACAAGACCCTGATGGAACGTCAGATGGTCAGCCGTTCGCAGTACGACAATGCCGAAAACCTTTACCGATCCGGTGAAGCACGCCTCAAGCAAATCAAAGCCGAATTCAACGTCTCGACCAACCAGGCCAGTTACGCGGTGCTGCGTGCGCCGCAGGATGGTGTGGTGGCGAAACGCTCGGTTGAAGTCGGGCAAGTCGTGGCGGCGGGGCAAACCGTATTTACCCTCGCCACCGATGGCGAGCGCGAAGTGTTGATCAGCTTGCCGGAGCAAAGCTTTGGCCGCTTCAAGGTCGGTCAGCCAGTATCGGTGGAACTCTGGACCCAACCCGACCAACGTTTCGCCGGGCGCATCCGTGAGCTGTCGCCCGCTGCCGACCCAAAATCGCGCACCTTTGCCGCCCGCATCGCCTTCACTGCCGGCAAGGTGCCTGCCGAACTCGGCCAGAGTGCCCGGGTGTTCGTTCAAACCTCCGATGTGGTGCCGCTGTCGGTGCCGCTTTCCGCGCTGACTGCGGAAAACGGCGCGACCTACGTCTGGGTCGTCAATGCCAACAACACCCTGAAGAAAACCCCGGTGCGGGTCGGTGCCTTCGGCGAGAAAACCGTCCCGGTACTCGAAGGACTGAGCGCCAGCGACTGGGTGGTGGCCGCTGGCGTCCATGTGCTGCTGGAAGGGCAGCAGGTGCGTCCGGTGGATCGCTCCAACCGCGTGGTCAATCTGGCGGACAAGGAGTAATCCCCGATGGGTTTCAATCTTTCCGAATGGGCGCTGCGCAATCGCCAGATCGTACTGTTCCTGATGCTCTTGCTGGCCATTGTCGGCGCACTGTCCTACACCAAGCTCGGCCAAAGTGAAGACCCGCCGTTCACCTTCAAGGCCATGGTGATTCGGACCATCTGGCCAGGGGCCACGGCGCAGGAAGTGTCGCGCCAGGTCACCGAGCGCATTGAAAAGAAACTGATGGAAACCGGCGAGTACGAACGCATCGTTTCGTTCTCCCGTCCGGGCGAATCCCAAGTGACGTTTGTTGCCCGTGATTCCATGCATTCGGTGGAAATCCCGGAGCTCTGGTACCAGGTTCGCAAGAAGATCAACGACATTCGTCATACCCTGCCACCGGGCATCCAGGGGCCATTCTTCAATGATGAGTTCGGCACGACGTTTGGCAATATCTACGCCCTGACCGGCGATGGTTTTGATTACGCGGTGCTCAAGGACTACGCCGACCGTGTGCAGATTCAGCTGCAACGGGTCAAGGATGTGGGCAAGGTCGATCTGCTCGGGTTGCAGGACGAGAAAGTCTGGATCGAACTCTCCAACGTCAAACTCGCCACCCTCGGCCTGCCTTTGTCGGCGGTGCAGCAGGCCCTTGAAGAGCAGAACGCGGTGTCCACCGCCGGGTTCTTCGAGACCTCCAGCGAGCGATTGCAGCTACGCGTCTCGGGGAATTTTCAGACGGTCGAAGAGATCAAGAGCTTCCCGATCCGCGTCGGTGATCGTACGTTCCGCATCGCCGATGTGGCGGATGTGCGGCGGGGTTTCAACGATCCCCCAGCGCCGAGCATGCGCTTCATGGCGGAAAACGCCATTGGCCTGGCCGTTGCCATGAAGGACGGTGGCGACATTCTGGTGCTGGGCAAGGCACTGGAAATCGAGTTCGACCGAATCCAGAAAAACCTTCCTGCCGGTATGCAGCTGCGCAAGGTCTCCGACCAGCCCGCCGCCGTGAAAAGCAGTGTCGGCGAATTTGTTCAGGTGCTGGTGGAAGCGCTGGCAATCGTCCTGCTGGTGAGTTTCTTCTCCCTCGGCGTGCGCACCGGCATGGTGGTTGCGCTGGCGATTCCTTTGGTATTGGCGATGACGTTCGCCTGCATGTATTACCTGGGAATCGGCCTGCACAAAATTTCCCTGGGGGCGTTGGTACTGGCGCTGGGTTTGTTGGTGGACGACGCGATCATCGCCGTGGAAATGATGGCGATCAAAATGGAGCAGGGCTTCGACCGCATCAAGGCAGCCAGCTACGCCTGGACCAGCACCGCATTCCCGATGCTCACCGGTACGCTGATCACCGCTGCCGGCTTCCTGCCGATTGCCACTGCGCAATCGGGCACGGGTGAATACACCCGTTCGATCTTCCAGGTGGTGACCATCGCGTTGCTGGCCTCGTGGGTGGCCGCGGTTGTGTTTGTGCCTTATCTGGGGGAAAAACTCCTGCCGGATCTGGCGAAGATTCATGCCGCCAAACATGGCACCGGCAATGGCCAGCCCGACCCTTATGGCACGCCGTTCTATCAGCGCGTCAGGCGCCTGGTGGAGTGGTGCGTACGGCGGCGCAAGACGGTCATTGTCCTGACGGCGGTGTTGTTTATCGGTTCTGTCATCCTGTTTCGCTTCGTGCCGCAACAGTTCTTCCCTGCGTCGGGTCGTCTGGAATTGATGGTCGATCTGAAGCTGGCGGAAGGCGCTTCGTTGAGCAACACCCGCGATGAGGTCAAACGACTCGAAGCCCTGCTCAAGGATCACGCCGGTATCGACAACTATGTCGCGTACGTCGGCACCGGTTCGCCACGTTTTTACCTGCCCCTGGATCAACAACTTCCTGCCGCGAGCTTTGCGCAGTTTGTTGTCCTGGCCAAAACCATCGAAGAGCGCGAAGTCCTGCGCACCTGGCTGATCGAAGCCCTCAAGGAACAATTCCCGGCCCTGCGCGCGCGGGTGACACGTCTGGAGAACGGGCCTCCGGTTGGCTATCCGGTGCAGTTCCGGGTCACCGGTGAGCACATCGAGGAAGTTCGCGCGCTGGCCCGTAAAGTCGCGGCCAAGGTTCGCGAGAACCCGCACGTGGTCAACGTCCATCTGGATTGGGAAGAGCCAAGCAAAGTCGTTTATCTGAACGTCGATCAGGACCGCGCCCGGGCGCTTGGCGTGAGCACTGCGAACCTGTCGAGGTTCCTGCAAAGCTCGCTGACCGGTTCCAGCGTCAGCCAGTACCGTGAAGACAACGAGTTGATCGAGATTCTGTTGCGCGGCACGTTGCACGAACGCACCGAACTGTCGCTGCTGCCAAGCCTGGCGGTGCCGACCGACAATGGTCGCAGTGTTGCACTGTCGCAAGTCGCGACCCTGGAATACGGTTTCGAAGAAGGCATCATCTGGCACCGCAACCGCTTGCCGAACGTGACGGTCCGCGCCGACATCTACGGCAAGGAACAACCGGCGACGCTGGTGAAGCAGATCATGCCGACCCTCGATCCGATTCGCGCCGAACTGCCGGACGGGTATTTGCTGGATGTCGGCGGTACGGTGGAGGACTCGGCTCGCGGGCAGAATTCGGTGAAGGCCGGTGTGCCGCTTTTCATCGTGGTGGTGCTGACGTTACTGATGCTGCAACTGCGCAGTTTCTCACGCACGGTGATGGTGTTTCTGACGGCGCCGTTGGGGTTGATCGGTGTGACCATGTTCCTGATGGTGTTCCGTCAGCCGTTCGGTTTCGTTGCCATGCTCGGCACCATCGCGCTGTCCGGGATGATCATGCGTAACTCGGTGATTCTGGTTGACCAGATCGAGCAGGATATCGCTTCCGGGCTCAAGCCCTGGCAGGCAATTATTGAAGCCACGGTGCGGCGTTTCCGGCCGATTGTGTTGACTGCTCTCGCGGCGGTGCTGGCGATGATTCCGCTGTCGCGCAGCGTGTTCTTCGGTCCGATGGCGGTGGCGATCATGGGCGGGTTGATTGTCGCGACGGCGCTGACGTTGCTGTTTCTGCCGGCGCTGTATGCGGCGTGGTTCCGAATCAAAAAGGACCCAGCCTAAACCTCTGTAGGAGCAAAGCTTGCTCGCGATGCAGGCGCCTCGGTTCCAATGGCCGATCGAGGTGCAGCCATCGCGAGCAAGCTTTGCTCCTACAGTTGTTTCAGAATCTTCCGATATTGAGTCAAAGGGATCGGAATGCTGTACTCAAAACTCGGTTTTACGAGTGTTTGAGACAACAATAATGAAAAAGCCGCCCATTTTTAGGGGAAGGACCGACCCGGTATTCGACCTGTTGGGGAAGTCGCCCCACAAGGAACGCCTCTCGGATTACCTCGGCTTGCTCAAGCCGATGGACGACCAGGGGCGTTATCTGCCGTTCGATGAATTGCGCTACCGCTGGGCGCCGGGGCTGGATTCGAATCTGTGCTGGGCGTTGGTGAAGAAAGCACGGACTGCGCAGTACTCAAGTCTTTTGCCTTTGGGCGAGCCGCTTCAATGGGGCAACTTCGTGCTCACTCCGCTCGCGCAGAAAGCTATTTCCGCTGTCGATCGAAAAGCCACGACGGCCGCGCTGGAGTACATGACCAGTCAGATCGGTGAGCATGCGCATTTCAGCTACCTGTTGAATGACTTGATCGAAGACGAAGCCATCAGCAGCAGTCAGCTCGAAGGCGCAGCGACCACCACGCGGGTGGCCAAGGACATGCTCAAGCGCAATCGCCTGCCGCGCACACCGGATGAGCGAATGGTGATCGGCAACTACAAGATGATGAATTTCGCCTGGGAAAAGCGTTATGACGCCCTGAGTGCCGAACTGATTTCAGCCATGCACCGGGTGGGTGTCGAGGGCATTGATGACACGCAATATTCGCCGGGGGAGTTCAGGGGCAACGATGATGTGGTGGTGCAGGACGGTGAGGGAAACACCGTGCATACACCGCCGCCCGCCGCAGGGCTGGCGTCACGATTGCGGGTGCTGTCGACGTGGATCAATCAGCCCCACAACGATCCCGATCAAAAGGATTACCTTCATCCACTGATCAAAGGCATCGCACTGCATTTTGCTCTGGGCTATGAGCATCCTTTTCGTGATGGCAACGGCCGGGTGGCGCGGGCGTTGTTTTATTGGTTCATGTTCAAGAATGACTTCTCTGCCTTTCGCTACATTGCGATCAGCATTTTGCTGCGCAGTGCGCCGGTGAAATACGGACGGTCGTATCTGAACACTGAGGCTGATGACCTCGATCTGACTTATTTCATCGACTTCCAGTGTTCGGTCATCTTGCGGGCTGCCAGCGGTTTTACCGATGCTTATCGGAAAAGTCTGGCGTATGCCGAAAGCTTTGATCGTTGGTTGTTGGAATCCGGTTTGTTAGACCGATTGACCGAGAAGCAACGAGCCGTATTCCAGGTGGCCAAGAGTGGAATGGCCAAGGAGTTTACGGCGGTCAATTTGAAGGAGAACCTGGGCTGTTCCTACAACACCGCGTCGGCCACATTGAATGGCCTGGTCGAGCTGGAGGTGTTTGAGAAAAGGAAGATGGGACGCGAGTGGGTGTTCTTTCTGCGGGTTCAAAACACAACCCCGTTCTGATCATTCCCACGCAGAGCGTGTGAATGATCAGCGGGAGAGAGTACTAGAGGGTGCCAAACACCTTCTTCGCCAAACTGGTCGCTGCCGCCGCAGGATTCTGGCGAATGGTTTCTTCCTGTTTACCAATCATTTCGAACAAACCGTTCAACGCCTGCTCGGTCACGTAGCTTTCGATGTTGGCGTTCTTCGCATCCACCACACCCAGCGTCGCGGCTTGCCCGGCGAACGAGTTGTACTGCTTGGCCAGGCCCACCTGGTCGGTGGCTTGCTTGACGATCGGCAGGAACTTGACGCGGATCTGTTCGCGGCTGGTTTTGCTCAGGTACTGCGTGGCCGAGTCCTTGCCGCCGCTGAGAATGCCCTTGGCGTCCTCCACGCTCATCTTCTTCACCGCGTCCACCAGGATCGGCTGGGCTTGCGTCACCGCGGTTTCAGCCGCTTTGTTCATGCTGGTTTCCAGCTGATCGACCTGGGCGCCCATGCCGAACTGTTTCATCTTGCTGGCGACTTTGCCCAGTTTGCCCGGCAATTCGATTTTCACGTCCGGGTTGTTGCTGAAGCCGCCCGGCGTGCCGAGTTGTTTCACGGCCAGTTGCGCACCTTGGGTCAGGGCATCCTTGAGGCCGCCGGTGGCGTCTTGTTGGGACAGGTCGTTGAGCGACAGTGCCAGGGCGCTGGCGGAGATCATCAAGCCTGCGCACAGGCCGGCGAAGCGAAGGGTAGGACGGAACATGGCAGCTTCCTTGTTCAAAATAGAAAGTTAGCGGGCGGCATCGACGCGGATTTTCAGTGGCTGCGGATCGCTGCCATCCAGCTGAACGGCGTGATGTTCGGTGGTGATGAACATCAGTTCGCCATTCACTTCGATCCGTGCGCTGACCGAATAACGATGGCCCGGTTTGATCTGGGCTGGATCGTAACTCAGATGAAACGGCAGCGGCACCTGGCCTTTGACCGGGCCTTTGTGTTCGTCGAGGACCACGGCGGGCGCGTCGGCCAGGGAAACGTCCTGCAAGCTGACGCTTAAGGTCGCACTCGGCGGCAGGGCGATGCGTTGCAGGTAGAACACTTCGCCATTGAGGCTGGTTTTCGCAGCAGGTTGTATTGATTGGCAGGCAGCGAGTAGAGCCGTAAGCCCTAGAAGCGAGCGTTTTTTCATGAGTTGAATCCCTGTCGTTGGCGCCCGAAGTAGACGAGCGCCAACAGCAATTTAACGGAATTTTCCGGTGATTTCTCCCCATGAATCTTTCGATAAGCGCTTTTTTCAGGTTCTACCAAAAGGTTTCAATACAACGGATCCTGGATAGACCGTAATTGAATTGTGGTACTCATTTTCAGTGGCTGCCAGCGTATAGCGCTTGCCGGGTACGACAGTGTCCGGATCGTATTCCAGATAAAACGCCTCCGCCATTTTTTCGCTGATATGTATTTGCGTCAGTTGTGCAGCCGTATCGTCGTGTTCGTGGGCGACAACAGTCACTGCGTGTTCAGGTTGTACTGCCCGAGGTTCCTGTGCCTGGAGATAGAGGCGGCCGATGGGGCTAAGGTGAAGGGTTTGTCGGTGCGGCGCACGGTGGACGATCACGAAGTAGTCCAGGTCAATCAGCAGTGGAACGCCGTTGTGGGTCATGCTGACGGTGACAAGGTATTTAACGCTGACATCGGAATAGTTGTGTGCAAAGTAAAAGTTCCAGCGCCCACTGCGCAGTACGGGTTCACGGGATTGCGCCACTTTGATGGGGGTGGAAGAGTTTGCGGTATGAACGCTTATATAAGTTTCACCTTCGCCACCGCTGGGCGGAATAAAGTCTTCAGGCAAACTAAAGGTGAGAGTGACGTATGGGGTGGTATTTTCTAATGGGTTCATCGCGATATCCGTATCGAGATTAGTTGTAGAGGGCCTCTATTAATTCATAACTGGGTGATTATAAGAACATCCTTGTTCTTATAATCATTGTCAGAAAGTTACAGCTAATCTCAACTAAACTTGATCCGCCGCATCTTCACTGCGATGCAACGCAACTTGACGAATCGACAAGCGAATCTCCGCGGGCAGCACTCGCTTGGCCGCACCTTCGGCCAGTTCGCCGAGCAGTTCGTGATAGCTCAGCTTGCCGGCTTCGTCGCGCTTGAGCACGTCGAGGTCGAGCAAAGTCTGGATGAAGTGGCGGAACAGGCTCTTGTCGAAAAACTCCGGGGCGTTGAGGCCATGGAGGATCGACAGGCGCTGGGCCATGACCGTGCACAAGTCTTCCAGCTCTTCGGCGCTGATGCTGTTCTGACCGCTGTTGAGCAGCAGCGAGACCGTCATGTAGAAGCGTTGCAGGGTCTGGGCGATGCTTTTCGACAGCAGCGTCAGCAGCACGAAATGCCGCGAGCTCGGCGCCGGCCGCAGGTAGACGTCGTTCTCGAAGCGAAGCAGACCTTGCTCGACGAAGGCTTCGAGCCATTGATCGATCACCGCATCCAGTTCGTCCAGCGACCAGCGAATGAACAGCTCCGATTGCAGGTACGGATACAGCGCGCGGGTGTAGCGCAGGATCTGTTCGCGGCTCATGCGCGAGGCGCTCTGGAAGAAGCTCGCCAGCAGCGCCGGCAAGGCGAAGATGTGCAAAACATTGTTGCGGTAGTAGGTCATCAGGACGGCGTTTTGTTCGTCCAAATACAAAATCTTGCCCAGGGCATCGCTCTGCTCGGACAGCAAATCCATGTCCTTCACATGCTCGATCAACGCGCGGCCGTTACCTTCGGGCAACGTGGTGTGCGGCGAATACGGGACCTTGCGCAGCAGTGCCAGGTACAGATCGAGGACGCGCGCCATCGCACGATCATCCAGCGCGAGACGGCTGGTGGACAGTAGCGCCAGGGCCACCAGGTTGACCGGGTTGATTGCCGCCGCCTCGTTCAGGTGTTGCGCGACTTTCTCGCCGAGGCGGTTGGTGGTTTCGTTGAGCCAGGCCGGTTTGAATTGCGGACCGAGTTCCTGTTGACGCCAGTCCGGCTGCTCGCTGTCTAGGAATTCCGCCAGTTTGATCGGCTCGCCGAAGTTCACCGCGACCTGGCCGAAGCGCTGCTTGAGCGCGCCGATGACTTTGAAGATGTCGAAAATCGATTCTTTCTTCTTGGTCGCGCCACGCAGTTCGCCAAGGTAGGTCCGGCCTTCCAGCACACGCTCGTAACCGATGTAGACCGGGATGAAAACGATCGGCATCCGTGACGAACGCAGGAAGCTGCGCAGGGTGATCGCCAGCATGCCGGTTTTCGGTTGCAGCATGCGCCCGGTGCGCGAACGGCCACCCTCGACGAAGTACTCCACCGGGAAGCCTTTGGTAAACAGGGTGTGCAGGTATTCGTTGAACACTGAGGTGTAGAGCGGGTTGCCCTTGAAGGTGCGGCGCATGAAGAACGCACCGCCACGGCGCAGCAGGCTGCCGATCACTGGCATGTTGAGGTTGATCCCGGCGGCAATGTGCGGCGGGGTCAGGCCGTTGCGGAACAGCAGATAGGACAGCAGCAGGTAGTCGATGTGGCTGCGATGGCACGGCACATAGATCACTTCGTGACCCTGGGCGACCTTCTGCACGCCTTCGATATGGTTGACCTTGATCCCGTCGTAGATCTTGTTCCAGAACCAGCTCAGCACCACTTCCAGAAAGCGGATCGCGGTGTAGGTGTAGTCGGAGGCGATCTCGTTGCCATAGCGCAGGGCCTGGGCCTTGGCTTTCTCCGGGGAGATGTTTTCACGCTCGGCTTCGTCGAGGATCGCTTGCTTGACCAAGGGCTGATTGAGCAGGCCTTTGACCAGGTTGCGGCGGTGGGAAATGTCCGGGCCGATCACCGCGGCTTTCAGGTTGCGGAAGTGCACCCGCAGAATTCGCTGGGCCATGCGCACGGTGCGCTCGTGGCCTTTGTTGTGGTCGATCAGCTCGCGCAAATGGATCGGCGCGGAGAACTGAACGCGGGTCTTGCGCCCCAGCACAATGATGCTCAGCAACCGACGCAAACGCCCGGTGACCGCCCAGCTATCGGCGAAGAGCAGCTTCCACGGGCTCGATTCGCTGTCCGGCGACTGGCCCCAGAACACGCTGACCGGAATGATCTGCGCGTCTTCGGCGGCATTCTGGCTCAACGCGCTGACCAGGCGGGTGAGGGTCGGCGGCGCACCGCGTTTGTCCTGGCGGCCAAGCCAGTCAGGCTCCGGCGTCAGGTAAAAGAACGCGGCGGGTTCTATCAACGCACCCACCGATACCGGCAGCACTGGTCGCGGCAGGCCGGCCTTGCTGCATTCGGTGTCGACCACGGCGAGGTCGGTCAGTGAAGGATTTTGCAGGACGTAGAACACCGGGCGGCTGCGGTCGAGGTTGAGGGTGAACGACGACTGATTGATCGTCTCCGAGCGAACCCAGAGGTAGAGCAGTCGGCGCAGGGTGCCAAACACAAGACGGCGGAACGGGGAACGGGTCATACGGCTTCTGCGTGAGTGGAAAAAACCGAGCAAATGCTCGGGCGGCCGATAGTGTGCCGTATTCGCCGAAAATCGGCAAAAAAGCGGCTAAGTAAAGTGAGTTGAGAGTTTTGGCGGCTGTCATATACTCGGCCGTTCAAAATAAAAACAAGGGGGTACTGACATGGCAACGCGCGAAACCGGCAATGTGAAGTGGTTTAACGACGCCAAGGGCTACGGCTTCATTCAGCGCGAGGATGGGGTGGACGTGTTCGTGCATTACCGCGCGATCCGCGGCGAGGGGCATCGTTCGCTGGCTGAAGGCCAGCAGGTTGAATACGGCGTGGTGACTGGCGAGAAAGGCTTGCAGGCTGAGGACGTTGTAGGCTTGTAAACACAACCCTTCAAAATCACACAACACCCTGTGGGAGCGTGGCTTGCCCGCGATGACGGCGGCACATCCAACAATGATGTGACTGACAAACCGCAATCGCGGGCAAGCCCGCTCCCACAGGTCCGTTGTACGGATTTAAGCGGTTTTCCAGGTGATCTCTTCTTCACCATCGGCGCTAATGCGCATCCAGCGATCCGCTGTCTCTTCACCTTCTTCCTCGACCCAGCTACCCGGTGCGCAACGCACTTCGACGTTCAGCGCGGCAAACGCGGCGCGGGCGCAGGCGATGTCGTCTTCCCACGGGGTCTGGTCGCTGTCCAGGAACAGGCTGTTCCATTTGCCCACGGCTTTCGGCAACCAGGTGACCGACACGTTGCCGGCCTTGCACTTGTAGGTCTGGCCTTTCTGGACCCAGTCGGTGCATGGGCCCAAAGCAGTGCCGAGCCAGGCCGCGACGGCCTTGTAGTCGACGTCGGCGTCTTTCAGGTAAATCTCGATATCGGGTTGGCGCATGGATGTCCTCACTGCGGGTCTGAAAAATCCATTCGCGGATTTAG
The DNA here is from genome assembly GCF_058788075.1 of Pseudomonas sp. FW305-20. Taxonomy (NCBI): domain Bacteria; kingdom Pseudomonadati; phylum Pseudomonadota; class Gammaproteobacteria; order Pseudomonadales; family Pseudomonadaceae; genus Pseudomonas; species Pseudomonas sp. FW305-20. Next base: position 72,801 of record NZ_JBYTAJ010000021.1, read on the forward strand.
CCGGCCTAGGGCAAATGCCGAAGACCAAAAAATTAAAAATTATTGAAGTACGAAGTAATCGTAGCGCATCGAAACAGTGACCTCGAACGGCTCGACCTGTTCGATGACCGCCGCCCGGCGTTCAGCACTGGCGCGCCAGCCGTGGGGCGTCATGGCCAACAGGTTTGCACGGTCCTGACCCTTTTCCAGCGTCAGTTTGAACTCCAGGGTTTCACTGTGTTGCAGCGTCATGCCTTCAGGCACCAAAGCCAGATGCTTGTCGTCGGTGTATTCACGCACTTCGTCGTACAGACGTTCGCGCAATTCCATCAGATGGCCGCTGGTCGGCCCGACTTTCATCAAGCCGCCGCCGGGGCTGAGCAGGCGCTTGGCTTCCTCCCAGTCCAGAGGGCTGAACACGCTGGCGAGAAACTGGCAGCTGCCGGAGGCCAACGGTATCCGCGCCATGCTGGCGATCAACCAGGTCAGCTGCGGGTTGCGTTTGCAGGCGCGTTTGACCGCTTCCCGGGAGATGTCCAGCGCGTAGCCGTCGGCGTTCGGCAAAGCCTCGGCGATTTGCGCGGTGTAGTAACCCTCGCCACAACCGATGTCCAGCCAGCGCTGCGGTGCGTATTGCGCCGCCAGTTCCGCCAGACGCTTGGCCACCGGCGCGTAATGGCCGGCGTTCAAAAAGTCCCGTCGGGCTTCGACCATCGCCAGGTTATCCCCAGGGTCGCGGCTGTTCTTGTGCTGCACCGGCAACAGGTTCAGGTAACCCTGGCGCGCACGGTCGAAACGATGCCCGGCGGGGCAGGCCACGCCGTTGTCCACCGCGTTCAGCGGTTCACTGCAGATCGGGCAGGCGAGCATCAGGCGAGCAACTTGATCAGGGTCTGGTAGTAGATTTCGGTCAGCACATCGAGGTCGGCAGCCAGCACGCGCTCGTTGACCTGATGGATCGTCGCGTTGACCGGGCCCAGTTCAACCACCTGCGTACCCATGGTCGCGATGAAGCGCCCGTCGGAGGTGCCGCCACTGGTGGAAGCTTTGGTTTCGCGCCCGGTGATGTCCTTGATGCTCGACGCGACGGCATCCAGCAATGCCCCCGGTTCGGTGAGGAACGGCAGGCCGGACAGCGCCCAGTCGATGTGCCAGTCCAGGCCATGCTTGTCGAGGATGTCGGCGACGCGTTTTTGCAGGCCTTCAACCGTGGATTCGGTGGAGAAGCGGAAGTTGAACACCGCCACCAGGTCGCCCGGGATCACGTTGGTCGCGCCAGTGCCGGAATTCACGTTGGAGATCTGGAAGCTGGTCGGCGGGAAGAAATCGTTGCCGTGGTCCCAGTGCTGGGCGGCCAGTTCGGCCAACGCCGGGGCGGCGAGGTGGATCGGGTTCTTCGCCAGATGCGGATACGCCACGTGGCCCTGCACGCCGCGCACGGTCAATTTGGCGCCAAGGGAGCCGCGACGGCCGTTCTTGACCACATCGCCCACCAGGGTGGTGCTCGACGGTTCGCCGACGATGCACCAGTCCAGACGCTCCTTGCGGGCGGCGAGGCGCTCGATCACCGCTTTGGTGCCGTGGTGCGCCGGGCCTTCTTCGTCGCTGGTGATCAGGAAAGCGACCTTGCCCTTGTGATCCGGGTAGTCGGTGACGAAACGCTCGGCCGCCACGGTCATGGAAGCGAGGCTGCCTTTCATGTCCGCCGCGCCGCGACCGCAGAGCATGCCGTGTTCGTCGATCACCGCGTTGAACGGATCGATCTGCCAGGCGGTCACCGGGCCGGTCGGCACTACGTCGGTGTGACCGGCGAAGCACAGTACCGGACCGTCGTGTTTACCGTGGGTCGCCCAGAAGTTATCCACATCTTCGATGCGCATGGGTTCCAGCATAAAACCGGCATCGCCCAGGCGCTGCATCATCTGCTTCTGGCAATCGGCGTCGACCGGCGTCACGGACGGACGGCGGATCAGGTCGATGGCGAGTTGAAGGGTCGGCGAAAGGTCGGCGTGGGCCGTCATGGGAAACTCCGAAAACATGAAATATGGGCGCGGACTAACTAAATGTGGGAGCCAGCCTGCTGGCGATGGCGGTGTGGCAGTCAACATAAACTGTGATTGTTACATTGCCATCGCGAGCAGGCTCGCTCCCACAGGGATGGATTCACGCCAAGCCCTGCAAAATGGCGGTTATCTTAAAGCAAAACGGCGGCCATTGGCCGCCGTTTAGTGCATCTGGAACGATTTAGACCGCCGGAGCCGTCTCGCCCTCGACCGCCGGTTTCGGCAGCGAAGACAAGAACGCCATGATCAGCGCCGCCAGGTACGGCAGCGACTGCACCAGCAACATGGTCACCCAGAAGCGCATGTCGTTGCTCGGCAGGCCGTTCACCAGGAAAATCCCCAGCGCCGCGCTCCACAGCAGCAGCATGATGAACATTTCTTCGCGAGCCTCCGAAATCGCCACCCAGAAGCCGTGGTTATCGGCGTTTTTCGGGGTGCGGAAGAACGGAATGCTGCTGGTGAAGAAGCCGTACAGCACCGCTTTGGCGATGGTGTGCGACAACGCCAGCCCTGCCAGCGCCGCGCAGAACGCATCCTTCAGGTTCACGCCAACGGCGCGACGGTAAAGGAAGATGATCTTGCCCACCTTGAACACGAACAGCGCCAATGGCGGGATCGCGAAAATCAGCAACGGTGGATCGACCCGCTGCGGCACGATGATCATCGCCGCCGACCACAACAGGGCGCCGACGGTGAAGAAGATGTTCATGCCATCCGCGACCCACGGCAACCAGCCCGCGAGGAAGTGGTAACGCTGGCCACGGGTCAGCTCGGTGTCCTTGCCGCGCAGCAGGCTGGCGGTGTGACGCTTGATGATCTGAATCGCACCGTAAGCCCAGCGGAAACGCTGTTTCTTGAAGTCGATAAAGGTATCGGGCATCAGGCCTTTGCCGTAGCTGGTGTGGTAATACGCCGCTGACAAGCCTTTTTCGAACACGCGCAGACCCAACTCGGCGTCTTCACAGATGCACCAGTCGGCCCAGCCCAGTTCCTCGAGCACCGAGCGTCGGGTCATGGTCATGGTGCCGTGCTGAATGATCGCGTCACGGTCGTTACGAGTGACCATGCCGATGTGGAAGAAACCTTTGTATTCCGCGTAGCAGAGCTTCTTGAAGGTGCTTTCGTTCTGGTCGCGGTAATCCTGTGGCGACTGCACCACAGCGATTTTCGGGTCGGCGAAGTGCGGCACCATGTGCTTGAGCCAGTTCGGGTCGACGCAGTAGTCCGAGTCGATCACCGCAATCACTTCGGCATCCTTCGCAGTGTGCGGAATCAGGTAATTCAGCGCGCCACCCTTGAAGCCGGCCAATGGCGCGACGTGGAAGAACTTGAAGCGCGGGCCGAGGGTTTCGCAATAGTCGCGCACCGGTTCCCAGACCGCCGGGTCCTTGGTGTTGTTGTCGATGATCAGGACTTCGAAGTCCGGATAGTCGAGGTTGGCCAGGGCGTTGAGGGTCTGTTTGACCATCTCCGGCGGCTCGTTGTAGCAAGGTACGTGAATCGATACTTTCGGTCGGTAGTCCGAATCGCCGACCACCGGCAGGAATTCGCGCCGGCGTTTGTGGGTCCAGACCGCTTCGGCCAGTTCATGGGCCTCGGTCAGCAGCACGATAAACACCCCGAGTGCGCCGAGGGCAAGCAAGAAGCCCACCGTCAGGCTGAACCAAGTGCTGTATTGCTGGCTGTAGTCGTAACCGATCCACACCAGCACCGAACCACAGAGGAACGCGATGAAGGTCAGGAAGGTGCGGCCACGCTGACGCAAGGCCGAGCCGTCGATCATCAGCAGGGTCAGGGACAGCAATGCCAACACTACCGAACCGATGGCCAGCACGCGCCATTGCGGGATCGCAACGACCGGGCCTTCAAAGTTGAATTTCTGCTGGCGTGCGGCGTTGAACACGCCCCAGTAAGCGCCCACGGAGCCTTCGTCACTGGCCTTCCACGGTTGGTCAAAGGCTTCGATCACGAAGTAGTTGAAACCCTGGCGATTGAGCTTGTTGACCAAGGTCCGCAGATAAATCGCCTGGTCTGCCGGCGACGCGTCGGCGCCACCGCGCATACGGCCGTTGCTCGGCCAGCCGACTTCCGACAGCAGCAGCGGTTTTTTCGGGAACATCTTTTTCAGGTCGCGGGCGCGGTCGAGGACGAACTGTCCGGACTGCTCCATCGGCACATGTTCCCAGTACGGCAGGACGTGGGCGGCGATCAGGTCGACGTGCTTGGCCAGGCTCGGGTTATCTTTCCAGATGTGCCATTGCTCGGAGGTCGTCACCGGTACTTTCACGGCCGCGCGGACGCGATCAAGGATCACGCTCAGTTCGGCGGCGGTAATTTCCTTACGAAAAATCGCCTCGTTACCGACCACTACACGAACCACGCTACGGGAGGTCTTGGCCAGGTCGATGGCGCGCAGGATTTCACGCTCGTTGCGTTCAAGGTCCGGGCTGATCCAGATACCCAGCGTCACGCGCAAACCGAACTCTTCGGCGAGCCTGGGAATATCACCCAGGCTGCCATCGACCGAGTAAGTACGGATGTTGTCCGTCAGCTTGCTCATGATCTCCAGATCGCGACGCATTTCATCGTCGGTCGGGTATTGCTCTTTTTGCGGGTACTGCCCTTGCTGGAACGGCGAGTACGAAAAGCCGGAGATCTGTTCAGGCCAGTTGGGGGCGGTGACCGGGCGATTGATCAGCGCCCAGAAGCCGGTAAACAAGGCTGCGATGGCGAGCACCACGACCAGGTTGAGTCCAAATTTACGCGATGACATAGCTATTTCAGGTTCCAGGAGCTGCTGAACGAAGGAACGGTCGGCGGCCGATTGCCAAGAGGCTGGGGGCGCGCATCCTACACCGGGCGTTCACTGACCGTACAGCGGACAGGGAAAGGCCGGACGTTGGGCAATCCAAGTCGACTTAAGTTCTTTGACCTGGGCGCTGCAGCTCAATTCCAATAAATTTGTCGTCAATTGAAGCCCTCAAGACTGCCGTCCATAGCCCAAAGGTGCTCTTGCCCGCTGACGGCCCTATAATGCGCGCCGGTTTTTGGGGTAATGGTCATGAGTACAGAAGATCCGCGGTTTGCAGGCATCGCCCGTTTGTATGGCATCGAAGGCCTGGAGCGTTTGCGCGCGGCCCATGTGGCGATCGTCGGCGTCGGTGGCGTCGGTTCCTGGGCGGCTGAAGCCGTCGCCCGTTGTGGCGTGGGCGAGATTTCGCTGTTTGACCTGGACGACGTTTGCGTCAGCAACGCCAACCGTCAGTTGCATGCGCTGGACAGCACCGTCGGCAAACCCAAGGTCGAGGTAATGGCCGAGCGCCTGCGCGGGATCAACCCGGACTGCACCGTGCATGCGGTGGCGGACTTCGTCACCCGGGAAACCATGGCCGAGTACATCACGCCGAACATCGACTGCGTGATCGATTGCATCGACAGCGTGAATGCCAAGGCGGCGCTGATCGCCTGGTGCAAGCGCCGCAAGATCCAGATCATCACCACTGGTGGTGCGGGCGGGCAGATTGATCCGACATTGATTCAGGTGTGCGATTTGAACCGGACCTTCAATGATCCGTTGGCTTCGAAAGTGCGCTCGACCTTGCGCCGGGACTACAACTTCTCACGCACCGTGACCCGCCATTACAGCGTGCCGTGTGTGTTTTCCACCGAACAACTGCGCTACCCGAAACCGGATGGCAGCATTTGCTTGCAGAAGAGTTTTGTCGGTGACGGTGTGAAGCTCGACTGCGCCGGAGGATTTGGTGCGGTGATGATGGTGACGGCGACGTTTGGCATGGTCGCGGCGACCAAGGCTGTGGATAAGATTGTTGCCGGGGTACGTCGCCCCGCCGATCGCATCAAACCGGCCTAACCTGATCGTTCCCACGCTCTGCGTGGGAATGCAGCCCGGGACGCTCCGCGTCCTTTTCTGGATCTGGATCTGGAACGCGGAGCGTCCCTTGAGGCATTCCCACGCAGAGCGTGGGAACGATCAGTTACTGAGCTCTTTCATTCGCTGTAACACGGCATTGAGGCCATTGCTGCGTGAAGGGGAGAGCTGACGACTCAGTCCAAGCTGATTAAACCAATCCGGCAAATCCACCTGCTGCAACTCAACCGCCGACAACCCGTTAACCCGTGCCAGCAACAACGCCACCAACCCGCGAATCAACCGCGCATCGCTGCTCGCGGCAAACTGCCAGTGACCGTCATCCAGCGCACCCACCAACCACACCTGGCTTTCACAGCCGTGCACCCGGTTGGCTTCGACTTTATCGACATCGCTCAAAGCAGGCAGACGGTCGCCCCATTGCATCAACAGCCGCGCCCGTTGTTCCCAGCCGACAGCATTCTGAAAAACCTCCAGCGCCGCAACCGCATCGGCAGGCAAGTTCATCGCAACAACTCCAGCGCCTGATCCAGCGCTTCAAAGAACCGTTCCAGATCTTCGGAATCGTTGTACAGCGCCAACGACACCCGAATCGCCCCGGCCAATTCAAAGCTTTTCAGCAACGGCATGGCGCAGTGATGACCGGCGCGCACCGCGATCCCTTGTTCCGTCAGTAAGTGCGCCAGATCAGAGTTATGCACACCCTCGACGACAAAACTGGCCAGCGCCAGTTGCGGCTTGCCCAGCAACCGAATGCCGTTGCGTGCTTCAAGGCCTTTGAGCAAATAGTCATGCAGCGCTGCTTCATGGGCGCAAACCGCGTCCTGATCGAGCCCCGCAAGATAATCCAGCGTCGCCCCCAGACCAATCACACCGGCAATCGGCGGCGTACCCGCCTCAAATCCCAGTGGCGCCGGGCGGAACCGTGCGCTGTGGTAATCCGCATCCAGCACCATTTCGCCGCCGAATTGCCAGTGGCGCAGTTGCTCAAGCGCTTCATTGCGACCGAACAGCACGCCCAGTCCATCGGGGCCGTAGAGCTTGTGGCTGGAAAACACATAGAAGTCGCAACCCAGCGCTTGCACGTCATGCCGACCATGAACCACACCTTGGGCGCCATCGACCACGGTCAGCGCGTCATGCGCCTTGGCCATCGTCAAGAGGGCGGGCAACGGCTGCCAGGCGCCGAGCACGTTGGACAGCTGACTGACCGCCAGCAAGCGGGTTCGCGGACCGATCAACTGCGTGGCAGCATCAAGGTCGATCAGACCGTCGGCGTCCAGCGGCAGGATCACCAGCTTCAGGTCGCGACGCTGGGCCAGTTGCTGCCATGGCAACAGGTTGGCGTGATGCTCCAGGGCGCTGATGACCACTTCATCGCCCGGATTGAAAAGATGTTCCAGGCCATAAGCCAGGAGGTTCAGCGCCGACGTTGCGCCGTGGGTAAAGACAATCTGCCCGCAATCGCCGGCATTGAGCCAATGGGCGACTTTGCTGCGGCTGGCCTCGAACGCCTGGGTGGCGTGGGCGCCGGGCAGGTGTTGCGCCCGATGCACATTAGCCGCGCCGTTGGCGTAGTAATGCGCCAGGGCATCCAGCAGGGCTTGAGGTTTTTGCGTGGTGGCGGCGTTGTCCAGATACGTCTGGTCTTGCCGTTGCAATGCGGCGATGGCCGGAAAATCGGCGCGCCAGGGAGAGGCAATCATCATGCTATCGAGCCCTGTTAAACATGGGCGGGTGTACGCCTGAACCTGTAGGAGCAAAGCTTGCTCGCGATGCTTTTGGCGGCCTCAAGGGCCCCATCGCGAGCAAGCTTCGCTCCTACAGGTCAGGTGATCGTTTGACGCTCTGCTCAGTTGTGAGCGTGCAGCGCTTCGTTCAGTTCGATGGCCGATTTGTGGGTTTTGCATTCCACGGCACCGGTCTCCGAATTGCGACGGAACAGCAGGTCAGGCTGACCGGCCAGTTCACGGGCCTTCACGACTTTGACCAGTTTGTTGTTTTCGTCCAGCAGCGCCACTTTGGTACCCGCGGTCACGTACAGGCCCGACTCAACGGTGTTGCGATCGCCCAACGGAATGCCGATACCGGCGTTCGCGCCGATCAGGCAGCCTTCGCCAACCTTGATCACGATGTTGCCGCCGCCCGACAGGGTGCCCATGGTCGAGCAACCGCCGCCCAGGTCCGAACCCTTGCCGACGAATACGCCAGCGGAAACGCGGCCTTCGATCATGCCCGGGCCTTCGGTGCCGGCGTTGAAGTTGACGAAACCTTCGTGCATCACGGTGGTGCCTTCGCCGACGTAGGCGCCCAGACGAATACGTGCCGCGTCAGCGATACGCACGCCGGCCGGAACCACGTAGTCGGTCATTTTCGGGAACTTGTCCACCGAGAACACTTCCAGCAGCTCGCCGCGCAGGCGGGCTTCCAGTTGATGCTCGGCCAGTTCGGCCAGGTCGATTGCGCCCTGGCTGGTCCATGCCACGTTCGGCAGCAACGGGAACACACCCGCCAGGTTCAGGCCGTGCGGCTTGACCAGGCGATGGGACAGCAGGTGCAGCTTGAGGTAAGCCTCAGGGGTGGAGGTCAACTGAGCGTCTTCGGCCAGAATGGTCGCGACCAGCGGCTTGTGGCTCTCGGCCAGACGGGTCAGCAAGGCAGCCTGGGCAGCGTCGACGCTTTTCAGGGCCTCAGCCAGTTGCGAGGCCTGGGCGGTGCTGAAAGCGATGGCCTGATTGCCGTCGGTGTAGCCCAGGATTGGCGCAATGGCAGCGACCAAATCGGCCGACGGGTTGAGCAGTGGCTGCGCGTAAAACACTTCCAGCCATGCGCCTTGACGGTTTTGAGTGCCGACACCAAAGGCCAGGCTGAACAGGGTAGTGGACATGTTGATACCTCTAACAAAATGGAACGGGCTGCCTTACTTGAGTGCTGCCGCGTAGATATCTGGCTTGAAGCCAATCAGGGTTCGGTCACCGAGATCAAGCACCGGGCGCTTGATCATCGAGGGTTGTGCGAGCATCAGTTCGATGGCTTTCGGCTGGTCGAGATCGGCTTTGCGTTCGTCGTCGAGCTTGCGAAAGGTCGTGCCAGCACGGTTCAACACCACTTGCCAGCCGTGCTCGTCGCACCATTGGGTCAGGTGTTCACGGTCGATTCCGACCGCTTTGTAATCATGGAAGTCATAGCTGACAGCGTGTTCATCGAGCCAGGTGCGCGCCTTTTTCATGGTGTCGCAGGCTTTGATGCCGAAAAGGTGCAACGTTTTGCTTGAAACGGTCAAGGAATTGCCCCCTTTGCAGGTGCTGAAAATAAAAGGTGACGGATTATGCCATGACCGGACGGTTTCGCGTCGGCGATGGTCGGGTTTGTCTGTAGGTCATGGCGATCAGCTATTGGAAGGGACAAGCGCAGACGTCATCACCCGCTGGTGATGACGTCTGCGAGAGGTGTCTCGGAAGAACCGGATTTAGATGAGGACAATCTTGGGGTGAGGCTCACTCGACGTGATGGACCGCTTGACTGTTAACGTTTGGGATAAAGCAACTTCATGAGTTTTTTATCTTTTTTACTGATCTTTCGGTTGATAGGTAACTCCCAATCGCCCTCTGTCAGTGTGTTAGCGACTGGGTGGTGCATGATCGACTTTCTGTCGTAAGGCGTATAAATCGCTTCGATTGTATTGAAGGGTTGAAAGAGGTTTCTATCGACTTGCTCTTTGGTCAGAGGATTCATTTCCCGATTCTGGTAGAACTCATACACCTTCGGTTTATCCCAGGGAATATTGGCCTCCGGGTGTTGGTGTTCATGCATCGCGCCTAAAGCATGCCCAAACTCATGAGTCACGATTACTTCAAAATCTTCATGTTCAGGTTTGACCCCCAGGTTCATGGTGGGCCAGTCTGGATGGATCAATAACGCGTCAGTGCCCAGCATTGAGCTGTTGTCGTTGTTTTTGGTTGCGATCCGGATATCACCGTCGAGCCCTTCAACGAAATCGAAGCTCAGATTGATATGGGGCAGCCATTGGCGTGCTGCTTTGATGATCTTCTGTTTGTGTTCATCAGTGGGGCCGTCGATAAACGCGATCTTGAGCGTGCGTCCGTTTGCCCAAAGCTTTGAGTAATTGATTAGAGAGCGCTTGCGACGAGTACCGCCGCCGGTACCGGCATTCTCTGGGTTCTCGTTGATGGCGGCTTCATAGGCTTGTTGATCGTCGGGCCATTGGATAAGGGTGCAGTCTTCAATACTGTTCATTGGCTACTTCTTCCTTGAAGTGAGTGGGGTGAATACGCGCTAATGCGCTACTTGAGAGTAAGGGGGCTCTGCAGTTCGGTGAGTTTTAATTTCGGGGGAAGTGTTACCGGTTATAAATGTGTGCCCGCACTGCGTTGCACAGTGCGGGCGGGAGATTACTTGTTACGGGTAATGAACGCGCGAATTCGTTCTGCGGCTTCTATGCATTCGGCCAACGGCGCGACTAACGCCATGCGTACACGACCAGCGCCCGGATTTGCACCGTCGACGTCACGGGACAGATAAGACCCTGGCACGACGGTCACATGCTCTTCGACAAACAGTTCGCGGCAAAACGCTTCGTCATCACCATCAACACTTGGCCACAAGTAAAAGCCGCCGTCCGGGCGCTGCACATCCATGACCGGGCTGAGGATCTCCAGCACCGCGTCATACTTTTCGCGATACAACGCACGGTTGGCGCGCACATGCACTTCGTCATTCCATGCGGCAACGCTGGCCAGTTGGGTTTGAACCGGCATCGCGCAACCGTGGTAGGTGCGGTACAGCAGGAAGCCTTTGAGAATGTCGGCATCACCGGCCACAAAACCCGAGCGCAGGCCTGGAAGGTTGGAACGCTTGGACAGGCTGTGGAACACCACGCAACGCTTGAAGTCCTGGCGGCCCAGTTCCACGCAAGCGCTGAGCAATCCGGCCGGCGGGGTTTGTTCGTCGAAGTACAGTTCGCTGTAGCACTCGTCGGCGGCGATCACGAAGTCGTATTCGTCGGCCAGGGCGATCAGCTTTTTCAGGGTTGCAACCGGGATCAATGCGCCGGTCGGGTTGCCCGGTGAGCACAGGAACAGGATCTGGCAGCGTTTCCAGATGTCCGGTGAAACCGCATCGAAATCCGGGTTGAAGCCATTTTCGTCCAGGCACGGCAGGTAATGCGGCTTGGCCCCGGCCAGGAACGCGGCGCCCTCGTAGATTTGATAGAACGGGTTCGGGCTGACCACCAGCGCATCGTCGCCACGGTTGACCACGGTCTGGGTGAACGCGAACAACGCTTCACGAGTGCCATTGACCGGCAGCACATTGCGCGCCGGGTCGAGCCAGCCGAGCGGAACGCTGAAACGACGTTCGCACCACGCGGCGATGGCTTCGCGCAGGGCCGGAATGCCGAGGGTGGTCGGGTACACGGCCATCTTGTCCAGATTGCTTGCCAGGGCTTCGGCGACAAAGCTTGGCGAGCTGTGTTTCGGCTCACCAATGGACAGCGCAATGGCACGCTTGTCCGGGTTTGGCGTGACGCTGCCGAGCAGGGCGCGGAGCTTCTCGAACGGGTAAGGCTGCAACTGGTTCAAAGCGTTGTTCATGGGGGCCTCGTTCAATGTGGGAGGGCTAGTCTGGTGTTGGGGGCTTGTGTGGTGAGGGGGCTTGCCCCCGTTGGGCTGCGCAGCAGTCGTAAAACCTTTGTATGCGGTGTGTCTGATACATCGCGATGCAGGTTTTGGGGCCGCTTCGCAGCCCAACGGGGGCGAGCCCCCTCGCCACAACAAGCCCCTCTCCACAGGAAGTCCATTCCCACAGGGGGAAATTTTGTTAATTCAGATACTGAGACGCGACAGTTTGATTTCTGATTCCTGATTGACAGTCAGCTGTTCCACGATCGCGTCTTGCAAGCGGCTGCACAGCAATGGATCGGACAACGGCTGGTTGTTCGCATCGGTGATGAAGAACACGTCTTCCACGCGCTCGCCCAAGGTGGCGATCTTGGCGTTCTGCAGCGACAAATCGAACTCCAGAAAGATCGTGCCGATGCGTGCGAGCAGGCCCGGGCGATCGGGCGCGCTGAGCTCCAGCACGGTCACCGGACGCTGGGCGTCGTTGTGGATCGTCACCTGTGGCGCAAACGCGAAATGCTTGAGCTGGCGCGGTACCCGACGCTGAATGATGGTCGGGTAGTCGTCCGGGTTGCGCAGGGCTTCGGTCAGGCCGTCGCGAATCTGTTTGACCCGCGCCGGGTTATCACCGATCGAGTCGCCGTCGGTGTCGAGCACGATGTAGGTGTCGAGGGTGAACTGGCTGCTGGAGGTGATGACCCGGGCGTCGTGAATGTTCAGGTTGAGCTGGTCCATCGCGGCCACGGTCACGGCGAAGAAGTCGTGCTGATCCGGCGCATAGATGAAGATCTGCGTGCCGCCTTCGAACTCGCGCTGGGTGGTTTCCTTGATCAGCACCAGCGGACCGCCGTCGGCTGGCTGCTGGAGGATCGCGTCGCTGTGCCAGGCCACATCGCCAGCGGTATGGCGCAGGAAGTAGTCATCGCCCAATTGCGCCCACAGTTGCTCGACGTCGTCCGGATCGGTGCCGCCGCGTACCAGAATGTCCAGCGCTGCGCTTTGGGTCTGGCGAATCTGCTCTTCGCGGTCCACCGGGTTTTCCAGGCCGCGACGCAAGGCGCGCTTGGTCTCGGTGTAGAGCTGGCGCAACAGGCTGGCGCGCCAGGAATTCCACAGCGTCGGATTGGTGGCGTTGATGTCGGCGACCGTCAGCACGTACAGATAATCGAGGTGGGTTTCGTCGCCGACGATCTGCGCAAAATCGTGGATGACCTGCGGGTCGGACAGGTCCTTGCGCTGGGCGGTGGTCGACATCAGCAAATGGTTCTGCACCAGCCAGACGATCAGGCGGCTGTCCCACACGGGCAATTGGTGGCGCTGGCAAAAGGCTTCGGCATCCACGGCGCCGATTTCCGAGTGATCACCATGCCGGCCCTTGCCGATGTCGTGGTACAGGCCGGCCAGGTAGATCAGCTCGGGTTTGGGCAATTTGCCCATGAGCTTGCTGGCCAGCGGGAATTTTTCCGACACCTGGGTGTACTGCAACTTACGCAGATGTTTGATCAGGTTCAGGGTGTGAGCATCGACCGTATAGATGTGAAACAGGTCGTGCTGCATCTGCCCGACGATAAAACCGAATTCCGGCAAGTAGCGCCCGAGGATGCCGTAACGGTTCATCCGGCGCAGGTTACGATGGATGCCGATCTTGCACTTGAACAGCTCGATGAACAGGCTGGTATTGCGGATGTCGTTGCGGAAATCATCGTCGATCAGGTGACGGTTTTCTCGCAGCAAACGAATGGTGTCGGCGCGCACGCCTTTGATTTCCGGCTGCTGGGCCATCAGTACGAAGATTTCCAGCATGGCGAACGGTGTACGACGGAACACATTGTCGTTGCGCGCCTCGATGTATCCGTCGTGCAGCTGGAATCGCGAGTTGATCGGCTGCGGCGGCGCTTCGTCTTCCGGCGCGAGGATGACTTCCTCGAAGTGCTGGATGATCAGGTCGCTGAGCTGGGCAATGCTCATGACCACCCGGTAATACTGCTGCATGAAGTTTTCGATGGCTTGCTTGGCGTCATCACCTTTGAATCCCAGCAGCCCGGCAATGGTGCGCTGGTGATCAAACAGCAAGCGGTCTTCGGAGCGGCCGGCGAGCATGTGCAGGGCGTAACGAACCTTCCACAGGAATTCCTGGGAGGAGGCCAGCAGCGCGTTTTCGCTCTCGACCAGGAACCCTTCGCCGGCCAGGGCTCGCAGGTTCAGGGTGCCGTATTCACGACGGGCCACCCACAGAATCGTCTGAATATCCCGTAGGCCGCCGGGCGAGCCTTTGACGTTGGGTTCCAGGTTGTATTCGGTGTCGTTGTACTTGTGATGACGGGCCTTCTGCTCGGCGCGTTTGGCCAGGAAGAAATCCTTGCTCGGCCACATGTGCGCGGTGCTGGTCACGTCCAGCATGCGTTGGCGCAAGCGCTCGGGGCCGCAGATGGTGCGGCTTTCCATCAGGTTGGTGACGACCGTCAGGTCGGCGCGGGCCTCTTGGACGCATTCGTCAACGGAGCGAACGCTCTGGCCCACTTCAAGGCCGATGTCCCACAACAGCGTCAGAAAACGCTCGATGGAATCTCGGAAAACTTCGTGATCGGCGCTGTCCAGCAGGATCAGCAGATCGATGTCGGAATAAGGGTGCAACTCCCCGCGACCGTAGCCGCCGACCGCGACCAGCGCGATGTCGGCGTCTTCGCTCCAATCGAACTGCTCCCAGGCCTTTTGCAGGATGTTATCGACGAACCAGGCGCGATCCTCGATCAACCGGCGAATGTCGCGGCCGCTGCGAAAACGCTCGTCGAGCACCTCGCGGGCCTGGCGAATCGCTTTCTTGAAGGCTGCGATCGGGCTTGCCTTCAGGGCCAGTTCAGCCTGGAACTGGCCACGGTCGAAGAGTTCTGGATCCACCTGCGGCATCGATTGGCTTTCCTGTCTATAAGGCTATGGAGCTGCGCGCCCGGATCAGGCCGAAACGCGCGGGATGGTGTCGTCGGCGCGCAGGGTGAAGATCTCATAACCGGTTTCGGTTACCAGCAGGGTGTGTTCCCACTGTGCCGACAGCTTGCGGTCCTTGGTGATCGCGGTCCAGCCGTCGCCCAAAACCTTGGTGTCGGCCTTGCCCTGGTTGATCATCGGCTCGATGGTGAACGTCATGCCCGCTTTCAGCTCCATGCCGGTGCCCGCGCGGCCGTAGTGCAGGATCTGCGGCTCTTCGTGGAATACCTTGCCGATGCCGTGACCGCAGAATTCGCGAACCACGGAAAAACCGTTCTTTTCCGCGTGCTTCTGGATCACTTCACCGATGTCGCCCAGGCGGCAGCCGGGTTTGACGATTTCGATGGCCTTGTACATGCATTCCTGGGTCACTTGCGACAGGCGTTCGGCCCAGACCGGTACGGTACCGACATGGAACATGCGGCTGGTGTCGCCGTGGTAGCCGTCCTTGATGACGGTGACGTCGATGTTCAGCGTGTCGCCATCCTTCAGCGGCTTCTCGTTCGGGATGCCGTGGCAGACCACATGGTTGATCGAGGTGCAGATCGACTTCGGGAAGCCTTTGTAGTTGAGCGGGGCAGGGATGGCTTTCTGCTCATTGACGATATAGTCGTGGCAGATGCGGTCCAGTTCTTCAGTTGTAACGCCCGGCTTGACATGTTCGGCAATCATTTCCAGCACATCGGCGGCCAGTTTGCCGGCGATGCGCATTTTTGCGATGTCCTCTGGGGTTTTGAGGGTGACGGTCATACAGGCTCTCTCTGCGCTCGATGGCGCCTTCTAAAACGGAATGGGCGTTGCGCGATTGATCTTCGCGGCCCTTAAAAACGCGATTCTAACAGACGAGCAGCGCAAATCTGAGCCTCTGTGCATCGCTTCTCCTTATAGAATGGCGCATTCTTGGAGGATTCCAAGGGCCAGAACCAAAGCACGCGCCAGGATTTAACAATCCGGGTTCCGTTTTTTTCTGCCTTGTGATATAAAATGCGCCGCTTTCCGGGGATCCCCTGAAAAGCCTAAATCCACACACGTGTCGACACGATGACCTGGGTGCCTTCAGCTGATGCTGCTGGTTGGTCATTGGGATACGTGGAGGCCAAACCCGACTTATTAAGGAACTATCATGTCCCAAGTCAACATGCGCGATATGCTGAAGGCCGGTGTGCACTTCGGTCACCAGACCCGTTACTGGAACCCGAAAATGGGTAAGTACATTTTCGGCGCGCGTAACAAGATCCACATCATCAACCTTGAAAAAACCCTGCCAATGTTCAACGAAGCTCTGACTTTCGTAGAGCGCCTGGCCCAGGGCAAAAACAAGATTCTGTTCGTCGGCACCAAGCGTTCCGCTGGCAAGATCGTTGCTGAAGAAGCAGCACGTTGCGGTTCGCCGTACGTCGATCACCGCTGGTTGGGCGGCATGCTGACCAACTTCAAAACCATCCGTGCTTCCATCAAGCGTCTGCGTGACCTTGAAGTGCAAGCCGAAGACGGTACTTTCGCCAAGCTGACCAAGAAAGAAGCGCTGATGCGCACTCGCGATCTTGAGAAGCTCGATCGTTCCCTGGGTGGTATCAAGGACATGGGCGGTCTGCCAGACGCACTGTTCGTTATCGACGTTGATCACGAGCGCATCGCGATCACCGAAGCCAACAAGCTGGGCATCCCGGTTATCGGCGTAGTCGATACCAACAGCAGCCCGGAAGGCGTTGACTACATCATCCCAGGCAACGATGACGCAATCCGCGCTATCCAGCTGTACATGGGTTCGATGGCTGACGCTGTTATCCGCGGTCGCAACCACGTTGCTGGCGGCACCGAGCAGTTCGTTGAAGAAGCTCCGGTAGCAGCAGCTGAGTAATTGACGCCCAGGCGTTGACTCAGTAAGCAAAAAGGGGGCTTGGCCCCCTTTTTGCCACCTCGAAAACCGTTTGTCGGCAGCGCAGTTACAGCCTTTGTAGCCTGCAGCAGCCAGCAAAGGTAGTTCGGGAAGAATTGATCGCCCGTTCGATCGGGTGGAATGGTTGAAAACCTATCCAAGAGGAATTTTGAAATGGCAGAGATTACTGCAGCGTTGGTCAAAGAACTGCGCGAGCGTACTGGCGAAGGCATGATGGACTGCAAAAAGGCCTTGACCAAGGCTGGCGGCGACATCGAAAAAGCCATTGATGACATGCGTGCTTCGGGCGCCATCAAGGCTGCCAAGAAAGCTGGCAACGTTGCCGCTGAAGGCGCGATCGCTCTGAAAGAAGACGGTAAAACCGCCGTTCTGCTGGAAGTGAACTCGCAGACCGACTTCCTGGCCCTGCAGGACGACTTCAAGGCATTTGTTGCCAGCAGCGTTGAAAAAGCGTTCGCTGACAAACTGACTGACGTCGCTCCGCTGATCGAAGCTCAAGAAGCTGATCGCCTGGTTCTGGTCGGCAAGGTTGGCGAAAACGTCAACATCCGTCGCCTGGCTCGCGTTGAAGGTGATGTTGTTGGTGGTTACCTGCACGGCAACAAGATCGGTGTTGCGGTTGTTCTTAAAGGCGGCACCGTTGAGCTGGCCAAAGACATCGCTATGCACGTAGCGGCCACCAACCCTGAATTCCTGCTGCCATCGGAAGTTTCCGCTGAAGCGGTCGAGCGCGAGAAAGGCGTGTTCCTGACCCTCAACGCTGACAAGATCGCTGGCAAGCCAGAAAACATCGTTGAAAACATGGTCAAAGGCCGTATCAGCAAGTTCCTGGCTGAAGCGAGCCTGGTTGAGCAGGCGTTCGTCAAGAACCCTGAAATCAAGGTTGGCGAACTGGCCAAGAAAGCCGGTGCTGAAATCGTTTCTTTCACCTACTTCAAAGTAGGCGAAGGCATCGAGAAGCCGGTCGACAACTTCGCTGAAGAAGTTGCTGCCCAGCTGGCTGCCGCCAAGCAATAAGACGGTTTTTTAACTGTCGCCCTGAAGAGGCTGCCCGCTCACGCGCGCAGCCTCTTTTCAGATGGGGCACCAATTTTTTATTTGGTTTCCCTTTGGAACTGGCTTACAAAGCCATGTTCCGATGGCGCTGAAGCAGCGCCAAGTTAGAGTGAACGCCAGCTGTAAACAGCTCGCAAAGAATTTTTAAAATACGCCGCAGGAGAGATTCGCAATGGCTCAGCAGGGCAGTGGTTATCAGGCTCGCTATAAACGCATTCTACTCAAGCTTAGCGGCGAGGCCCTGATGGGCTCGGAAGAGTTCGGGATCGATCCGAAAGTTCTGGATCGCATGGCGCTGGAAGTCGGCCAACTGGTCGGCATCGGCGTTCAGGTCGGTCTGGTGATCGGCGGCGGTAACCTGTTCCGCGGTGCAGCGCTGAGCGCGGCCGGCATGGATCGGGTCACCGGTGACCACATGGGCATGCTGGCCACTGTGATGAACGCCCTGGCCATGCGCGATGCGCTGGAACGTGCCAATATCTCGGCCATCGTGATGTCGGCCATTTCCATGGTTGGCGTAACCGATCACTATGATCGCCGCAAAGCCATGCGCCACTTGAACGCCAAGGAAGTCGTGATTTTCGCGGCCGGTACCGGCAATCCGTTCTTCACCACGGATTCGGCAGCGTGCTTGCGTGCGATCGAAATCGATGCCGATGTCGTGCTCAAGGCGACCAAGGTCGATGGCGTCTATACCGCTGACCCATTCAAAGACCCGCATGCCGAGAAGTTCGATCATCTGACTTACGATGAAGTGCTGGATCGCAAGCTGGGCGTGATGGATCTGACCGCCATTTGCCTGTGCCGCGACCACAAGATGCCGTTGCGCGTATTTAACATGAACAAGCCCGGCGCCCTGCTGAATATCGTGCATGGCGGCGCTGAAGGGACCCTGATCGAGGAAGGCCAACAATGATCAACGAAATCAAGAAAGACGCTCAAGAGCGCATGAAAAAATCCGTCGAGTCGCTGATGCACAACTTCGGCCGTATTCGTACTGGCCAGGCGCACCCAAGCATTCTGGAAGGCGTGATGGTGCCGTATTACGGCTCCGACACCCCGATCAAGCAGGTCGCGAACATCACCGTCAAAGATGCGCGTACCCTGCAAGTCGTTGCCTTTGAGCGCAATATGCTAGGTGCCGTCGACAAAGCCATCGGCAGCGCGGGTCTGAACCTCAACCCAACCAACCTGGGTGAATTGCTGCTGATCTCCATGCCGGCCCTGACCGAAGAAACCCGCAAGGGCTTCACCAAGCAGGCTCGCGATGTCGCTGAAGATGCTCGTGTTGCGGTGCGCAACATCCGTCGTGATGCGAACAGCCAGCTCAAGGATCTGGTCAAGGAAAAGGAAATCAGCGAAGACGAAGAGCGTCGCGCCACTGGCGAGATCGATGATCTGACCAAAAAATACGTGGCTGAAATCGACGCGAATCTGGCGCAGAAAGAAAAAGACCTGATGGCCGTATAAGGGTCACGTTTTAATGGATAAGACAAAGCAGACTGCGCCGTCCGCGGTGCCGCGCCATGTCGCGATCATCATGGATGGTAATAATCGCTGGGCGAAAAAACGCTTTATGCCGGGTGTCGCCGGTCATAAAGCGGGCGTGGATGCGGTTCGTGCGGTAATCGAGGTGTGCGCCGAGGCCGGGGTCGAAGTATTGACCCTGTTCGCCTTCTCCAGCGAGAACTGGCAGCGCCCGGCCGACGAGGTCAGCGCCTTGATGGATCTGTTCTTCAAGGCATTGCGTCGCGAGGCCAAGCGCCTGAACGAGAACAACATCAGTTTGCGCATCATTGGCGATCGTTCGCGCTTTCACCCAGAGCTTCAGGCAGCCATGCGTGAAGCCGAGGCAATGACGGCGGGCGCCAATCGCTTCGTCCTGCAGATCGCTGCCAACTATGGTGGGCATTGGGATATCGCGCAGGCCGCACAACGTCTGGCTCGGGAAGTTCAGGCCGGGCACCTGCGTCCGGAAGACATTACCCCGGAACTGTTGCAAACCTGTCTGGCTACCGGCGATTTACCGTTGCCGGACTTGTGCATCCGTACCGGTGGCGAGCACCGCATCAGTAACTTCCTGCTGTGGCAGCTGGCATACGCCGAGTTGTACTTCTCCGACCTGTTCTGGCCGGACTTCAAACACGATGCCATGCGTACCGCGCTGGCCGATTTTGCTTCTCGGCAGCGCCGCTTCGGTAAAACGAGCGAGCAGGTCGAGGCTGGAGCCCGGGTTTAATGCTTAAACAACGAATCATCACCGCGCTGATCCTGCTGCCGATTGCCTTGGGTGGGTTTTTCCTGCTCGAAGGCACCGGTTTTGCGCTGTTCATCGGGCTGGTCGTGACCCTCGGTGCATGGGAGTGGGCTCGCCTGGCGGGTTTCACTGAACAGCCGGCCCGCGTTGCCTATGCGGCTGTGGTCGCGTTGATGCTGTTTGTCATGCATGTCGTGCCTGGGCTCGCGCCTTGGGTATTGGGTGCTTCGGTGCTGTGGTGGGGCGTTGCAACCTATCTGGTGCTGACGTATCCGCGCTCCAGCGAACTTTGGTCCAGTGCTGCCTGCAAACTGATGATCGGTCTGCTGATCCTGCTGCCGGCCTGGCAAGGCCTGGTCCAGATCAAGCAGGAGCCTTTGGGCAACTGGTTGATCATGGCGGTGATGGTGCTGGTCTGGGGTGCTGATATCGGTGCCTATTTCTCTGGCCGGGCTTTTGGCAAGCGCAAGCTGGCGCCACAGGTCAGTCCCGGCAAAAGCTGGGAGGGCGTCTACGGCGGCCTCGCGGTGAGTCTGGTCATTACTGTCATTGTCGGACTGGTTCGGGACTGGACGGTGGCGCAGCTGTTCAAAGGTCTGATCGGTGCAGCCATCATCGTGTTTATCTCTGTAGTAGGTGACCTCACCGAAAGCATGTTCAAGCGTCAGTCCGGGATCAAGGACAGCAGTAATCTGCTTCCCGGGCACGGCGGCGTGCTGGACCGTATCGACAGCCTGACGGCAGCGATTCCAGTGTTTGCCGTGCTGCTGTGGATGGCGGCACCGTGAGCCGCCCGCAGCAGATTACCGTCCTGGGGGCGACCGGTTCGATTGGTCTGAGCACGCTTGACGTCATCGCTCGTCATCCCGAGCGTTATCAGGTTTTCGCCTTGAGCGGCTTCACCCGGCTGAACGAGCTGTTGGCGCTGTGCGTTCGTCATGCGCCGCGGTTCGCCGTGGTGCCTGAGACGGGTGCTGCCCGAGGCTTGCAGGACGAATTGCGTGCCGCAGGTCTGTCGACTCGCGTGTTGGTGGGTGAAGAGGGCCTGTGTCAGGTTGCTTCCGACCCTGAGGTCGATGCGGTCATGGCGGCCATCGTTGGCGCTGCGGGCTTGCGACCGACTCTGGCGGCGGTCGAAGCCGGCAAGAAAATCCTCCTGGCCAACAAAGAAGCGCTTGTGATGTCCGGTGCGCTGTTCATGCAGGCGGTGCGCAAGAGTGGTTCGGTGTTGCTGCCGATCGATAGCGAGCACAACGCGATTTTCCAGTGCATGCCTCAGGATTTCGCTCGTGGGCTGGGTGCCGTCGGGGTGCGTCGGATTTTACTCACGGCCTCTGGCGGTCCGTTCCGACAGACACCTATGGCTGAACTGGTGCATGTTTCCCCTGAGCAGGCGTGTGCTCATCCGAACTGGTCCATGGGGCGCAAGATTTCGGTGGATTCGGCCAGCATGATGAACAAGGGGCTGGAGTTGATCGAAGCCTGCTGGCTGTTTGATGCCAAGCCGTCCCAGGTCGAAGTGGTGATTCATCCTCAGAGCGTGATTCATTCGCTGGTCGATTACATCGACGGTTCGGTATTGGCCCAGTTAGGTAACCCTGACATGCGCACGCCGATTGCCAACGCGCTGGCCTGGCCGGAGCGAATCGATTCGGGTGTTGCGCCGCTGGACCTGTTTGCAATTGCGCGGCTGGACTTCCAGGCGCCTGACGAAGAGCGATTCCCGTGTCTGCGCCTCGCACGTCAGGCGGCCGAAGCCGGCAACAGCGCGCCGGCCATGCTGAACGCGGCGAATGAAGTGGCGGTCGCGGCCTTTCTCGACGGGCGGGTTCGCTACCCGGAAATCGCGAGTATCATCGAAGAGGTGTTGAACATCGAGCCCGTGGTTGCGGTTGGCGATCTCGAGGCAGTGTTCACGGCCGACGCGAAAGCGCGAGTACTGGCCGAACAATGGTTGAGTCGTCACGGGCGGTAAATGCTGCAATACGTTGACCCATGCGGCACTGGACAGGATTGCGGAGAAAGTAGATGAGCGCGCTCTATATGATTGTCGGCACCCTGGTGGCTTTGGGTGTGCTGGTCACCTTCCACGAATTCGGCCACTTCTGGGTCGCACGTCGCTGTGGGGTCAAAGTGCTGCGTTTCTCCGTGGGCTTCGGTATGCCGTTGCTGCGCTGGCACGACAAGAAAGGCACTGAGTTCGTTGTCGCCGCGATCCCGCTGGGCGGTTACGTGAAAATGCTCGACGAGCGCGAAGGTGAAGTGCCCGCCGATCAGCTTGATCAATCTTTCAATCGCAAATCCGTCCGCCAGCGTATCGCTATTGTGTCGGCGGGGCCGATTGCCAACTTTTTACTGGCGATGTTTTTTTTCTGGGTGCTGGCCATGCTCGGCAGCGAGCAAGTGCGCCCGATCATTGGGGCAGTCGAATCCGGCAGTATCGCCGCCAGGGCTGGTTTGAGCGCGGGTCAGGAAATCATTGCCATCGATGGCGAGCCAACTTCCGGCTGGGCTGCGGTGAACCTGCAGTTGGTCCGTCGTCTTGGGGAGAGCGGTTCCCTGCAATTGCTGGTCCGTGACCAGGGTTCCACGGTGGATTCGCCCCGTGAGCTGATGCTGGATAAATGGCTCAAGGGTGCCGATGAGCCTGATCCGATTCGTTCGCTGGGATTGCGCCCTTGGCGTCCGGCACTGCCGCCGGTCCTGGCCGAACTTGACCCGAAAGGCCCGGCGCAGGCTGCTGGCCTGAAGACCGGTGACCGACTGTTGGCCCTGGACGGCAAGCCACTAGATGACTGGCAACAGGTGGTGGACATAGTCCGTATGCACCCTGATACCAAAATCATGCTGCGCGTCGAGCGCGATGGTGCTCAAATCGACGCCCCAGTGACGCTGGCCGCTCGCGGCGAGAAGAAGGCACCCAGTGGTTATCTAGGGGCTGGGGTGAAGGCTGTTGATTGGCCGCCAGAGATGATTCGCGAAGTTAGTTATGGTCCTGTGGCCGCGATTGGGGAGGGTGCTCGACGCACCTGGACCATGAGCGTACTGACCCTCGATTCGCTCAAGAAAATGTTGTTCGGTGAGCTCTCGGTAAAAAACTTGAGTGGACCGATAACCATTGCTAAAGTGGCGGGCGCTTCTGCCCAGTCGGGTGTCGCTGATTTCCTGAATTTCCTTGCTTATCTGAGTATTAGCTTGGGAGTTCTGAATTTGTTGCCCATTCCTGTACTGGATGGGGGGCATTTGTTGTTTTATCTGATCGAGTGGGCGCGTGGTCGCCCCTTGTCGGATCGGGTGCAGGGTTGGGGGATACAGATCGGTATCAGTTTGGTGATCGGGGTGATGTTGCTTGCTCTTGTCAATGATCTGGGCCGACTGTAACGCTTCGCTGAATTGCGAATCTGCCGCATTTTGCGGCAGTTTGTTTATTGCCAGTTGGAATAAGAAAGGACTTCATGAAACGTCTGCTGCTAACTGCGGTTCTCACCGTATTGATGATCGCCGAAGTTCACGCCGAGTCCTTCACTATCTCTGATATTCGCGTCAATGGCCTCCAGCGGGTCTCCGCGGGTAGCGTCTTTGGTGCTTTGCCGTTGAACGTCGGTGAACAGGCGGATGATCGTCGCCTGGTGGAATCCACTCGTGCGTTGTTCAAAACCGGTTTCTTTCAAGATATCCAGCTGGGCCGCGATGGCAACGTCCTGGTCATTACTGTAGTCGAGCGCCCGTCGGTCGCCAGTATCGAGATCGAGGGTAACAAGGCGATCTCCACTGAAGACCTGATGAAAGGGCTCAAGCAATCCGGTCTGGCCGAAGGCGAGATCTTCCAGCGCGCCACCCTCGAAGGTGTGCGTAACGAGCTACAGCGTCAATACGTCGCTCAAGGCCGCTACTCGGCCACCGTTGACACCGAAGTGGTGCCGCAGCCGCGTAACCGCGTTGCGTTGAAGGTCAATATCAACGAAGGCACCGTTGCTGCCATCCAGCACATCAACGTGGTGGGTAACACCGTCTTCCCTGAAGAAGACCTGATCGACCTGTTTGAGCTCAAGACCACCAACTGGCTGTCGTTCTTCAAGAACGATGACAAGTACGCTCGTGAAAAACTTTCCGGTGACCTGGAGCGTCTGCGTTCCTACTACCTGGACCGTGGCTATATCAACATGGATATCGCTTCGACCCAGGTGTCCATCACCCCGGACAAGAAGCACGTCTATATCACCGTCAACGTCAATGAGGGCGAGAAGTACACCGTCCGTGACGTCAAGCTGAGCGGCGACCTGAAAGTCCCTGAAGACCAGGTCAAGTCCCTGCTGCTGGTGCAGAAAGGCCAGGTGTTCTCGCGCAAGTTGATGACCACCACATCCGAACTGATTACCCGCCGCCTGGGTAACGAGGGTTATACCTTCGCCAACGTCAATGGCGTGCCTCAGCCGCACGATGAAGACAACACCGTCGACATTACATTCGCCGTCGATCCGGGCAAGCGTGCTTACGTGAACCGCATCAACTTCCGTGGCAACACCAAGTCCGAGGACGAAGTGCTGCGCCGCGAAATGCGTCAGATGGAAGGCGGCTGGGCTTCGACCTACCTGATCGACCAATCCAAGACCCGTCTTGAACGTCTGGGCTTCTTCAAGGAAGTCAACGTCGAAACACCGGCCGTGCCGGGCGTCGACGACCAGGTAGACGTGAACTACAGCGTTGAAGAACAGGCCTCCGGTTCGATTACCGCCAGCGTCGGTTTTGCCCAGAGCGCCGGTTTGATCCTCGGCGGTTCGATCACCCAGAACAACTTCCTGGGTACGGGTAACAAGGTCAGCGTCGGCTTGACCCGCAGTGAATACCAGAGCCGTTATAACTTCGGTTATGTCGACCCGTACTGGACTGCTGATGGCGTCAGCCTGGGTTACAACGCGTTCTATCGCACCACTGACTACGACGACCTCGACGTCGATGTTGCCAGCTATGCCGTAGACAGCCTGGGTGCTGGCGTGAGCGTCGGTTACCCGATCAGCGAGACTTCGCGTCTGACCTTCGGCCTGACTGCGCAACAAGACAAGATCAAGACCGGTCAATACACCGTTGACGAGATCTTCGACTTCGTTAACAAGGAAGGCGACAACTACCTGAACTTCAAGGCTTCGGCCGGTTGGTCCGAGTCCACCCTGAACAAAGGCGTACTGGCGACCCGTGGTCGTTCCCAGAGCCTGACTCTGGAAACCACCACCCCTGGCAGCGACTTGTCGTTCTTCAAGCTCGATTACCGTGGCCAGTTGTTCCAGCCATTGTCCGAAAACTACACCATGCGCCTGCACACCGAGCTGGGCTATGGCGATGGTTATGGTTCTACCGATGGCTTGCCGTTCTATGAAAACTACTATGCTGGTGGTTTCAACTCGGTTCGTGGCTTCAAGGACAGCACTCTGGGGCCTCGCAGTACACCAAGTACCGGTAAAAACCCGGGTACGTCGTTTGACCCGGATCAGGATCCGCTGCCGTTCGGTGGTAATGTCCTGATCCAGGGCGGTGTTGAGGTTCTGTTCCCGCTGCCGTTCGTCAAGGATCAGCGTTCCCTGCGTACTTCGGTATTCTGGGACGTGGGTAACGTGTTCGATTCGACGTGCAAAGAGACCAGGAACGCTGACGGTTCGAAGTCCAATACGCAGTGCAACGACATCAGCCTGAGCAACATGGCCAGCTCCGTCGGTATCGGCGTGACCTGGGTTACCGCGCTGGGTCCTTTGAGCTTCGCGTTGGCCATGCCGGTCAAGAAACCGGATGACGCTGAGACTCAAGTGTTCCAATTCTCCCTCGGCCAGACGTTCTAAGCGTCTGACCCAAGATAACGACAATGGATTTTGTAGGAGTGCATCGTGCGTAAGTTGACTCAATTGGTTCTCCTGGCGACCGTACTGGTCGCAGGTCCGGCTTTTGCCGACATGAAAATCGCCGTTCTGAACTATCAGATGGCTCTGCTGGAATCCGATGCGGCCAAGAAGTATGCCGTTGATGCCGAGAAGAAGTTCGGCCCACAGCTGACCAAGCTCAAGACACTGGAAAGCAGCGCCAAGGGTATCCAGGACCGTCTGATGGCTGGCGGCGACAAGATGCAGCAAGGTGAGCGTGAACGCCTGGAACTCGAGTTCAAGCAAAAGGCCCGTGACTTCCAGTTCCAGTCCAAGGAACTGAACGAAGCCAAAGCCGTTGCCGACCGTGAAATGCTGAAACAGCTCAAGCCGAAACTGGACAGCGCTGTGGAAGAAGTCATCAAGAAAGGTGCTTTTGACCTGGTCTTCGAGCGTGGCGCAGTGATTGATGTCAAGCCTCAGTACGACATCACTCGCCAGGTTATCGAGCGCATGAATCAGCTGAAGTAACCATGACAGCGACTATAAAGCTCGGCCAATTGGCCGAGTTCCTCGGCGCCACACTGCGTGGCGACCCGGAGAAAGAAATTTCTGGGCTAGCCACTTTGCAAGAGGCTGGCCCAGCTCAGTTGAGCTTTCTCGCAAACCCCCAATACCGTAAATACCTGGCTGACAGCCGGGCCGCAGCCCTGTTGCTGAAGGCCGCTGACGCTGAAGGTTTTGCAGGTAATGCGCTGGTCGTGCCTGATCCGTACCTGGCCTACGCGCGGATTTCCCATCTGTTCGATCCCAAGCCAAAGGCCGCTGCCGGTGTTCATCCGACAGCTGTTGTAGCGCCGGATGCAGTGGTCGATCCAGCAGCGAGCATTGGCGCGTTCGTGGTGATCGAAAGCTGCGCACGAATTGCAGCGGGGGTGACCGTTGGCGCGCACTGCTTCATCGGTGCCCGCTGCGAGATTGGCGAGGGCGGTTGGTTGGCCCCGCGAGTCACGCTGTATCACGACGTACGCATCGGTAAGCGGGTAGTGATTCAATCCGGTGCCGTACTGGGTGGCGAAGGTTTCGGTTTTGCCAACGAGAAAGGTGTCTGGCAGAAGATCGCCCAGATCGGTGGTGTGCTGGTCGGTGACGACGTTGAGATCGGCGTGAATACCGCTATTGATCGCGGTGCGCTGGCCGATACCGTTCTGGGTAACGGGGTGAAACTCGACAACCAGATTCAGATCGCCCACAACGTCCAGGTCGGTGATCACACCGCCATGGCCGCGTGCGTGGGGATCTCCGGCAGCACCAAAATCGGCAAGCATTGCATGCTCGCCGGTGGCGTAGGGCTGGTGGGGCATATTGAAATTTGCGACAACGTTTTTATCACCGGGATGACCATGGTGACCCACTCGATTACCGAAAAGGGTTCCTATTCTTCCGGTACGGCCATGCAACCGGCGGCCGAATGGCGCAAAAGCGCGGCCCGTATCCGTCAGCTCGATGACATCGCGCGGCGTCTGCGACAGCTGGAAAAGCGTGTAGGGGACGTGACCCCTGACGGTAATGCTTCATCTGATGGCTGATACCATTTCCATATCAAGTGTGCACAGCCGCTAGACTGCCTCCTTGATTTGCTAGAGGGGTGCGCGTCAGTCGCGCCTCCCAATCTTTACATAGGCTTCCCCCCGAAATGATGGACATCAACGAGATTCGCGAATACCTGCCTCACCGTTACCCGTTCCTGCTGGTGGACCGGGTCGTGGATCTGGATGTGGAAGGCAAGCGCATTCGCGCCTACAAGAATGTCAGCATCAACGAACCTTTCTTCAATGGTCATTTCCCTGCGCATCCAATCATGCCGGGCGTATTGATCATCGAAGCGATGGCTCAGGCTGCTGGCATCCTTGGCTTCAAAATGCTCGATGTGAAGCCTGCCGACGGTACGCTCTACTACTTCGTCGGCTCCGACAAGCTGCGCTTTCGCCAGCCCGTCACCCCAGGCGATCAGTTGATCCTCGAAGCCCGCTTCATCAGCTGCAAGCGCCAGATCTGGAAGTTCGAGTGCCAGGCTTCGGTCGATGGCAAGCCAGTCTGCTCTGCTGAAATCATCTGCGCGGAACGCAAACTATGAGTTTGATTGACCCTCGCGCAATCATCGATCCGGCGGCTATCCTGGCCGACGGCGTCGAGGTCGGCCCTTGGTCGATCATCGGTGCAGGTGTGGAAATCGGCGAGGGGACAGTGATCGGGCCGCATGTGATTCTCAAAGGCCCGACCCGAATCGGAAAGCACAACCGCATCTACCAGTTTTCTTCGGTAGGCGAGGACACGCCCGATTTGAAATACAAGGGTGAAGAAACTCGCTTAGTCATTGGTGACCACAACGTCATCCGTGAAGGCGTGACGATTCACCGTGGGACCATCCAGGATCGTGCTGAAACGACCTTGGGCGATCACAATCTGATCATGGCCTATGCCCACATCGGCCACGACAGCGTCATCGGCAACCACTGCATCCTGGTCAACAACACCGCGTTGGCGGGCCATGTGCACGTTGAAGACTGGGCGATCCTGTCCGGTTTTACCCTGGTTCACCAGTATTGCCATATCGGCGCCCACAGTTTTTCCGGTATGGGCACCGCAATCGGCAAGGATGTCCCGGCGTACGTCACGGTGTTCGGCAACCCGGCCGAAGCCCGCAGCATGAACTTCGAAGGCATGCGTCGTCGCGGTTTCAGCGAAGATGCGATCCACGCTCTGCGTCGTGCCTACAAAGTGGTTTATCGCCAGGGCCTGACGGTTGAACAGGCACTCGCCGAGCTGGCCGAACCTTCGGATCAGTTCCCGGAAGTCGCGGTGTTTCGTGATTCCATCCAGTCTTCGACCCGCGGCATCACTCGTTAATCATGGCTAATCTGCGTATAGCGCTGGTGGCGGGTGAGGCTTCCGGCGACATTCTTGGCGCGGGTCTCATGCGCGCACTCAAGACTCAGCACCCGGCAGTGGAGTTCATTGGTGTCGGCGGTCCGCTGATGCAGGCCGAAGGCCTGACCTCGTATTTCCCGATGGAGCGTCTTTCGGTCATGGGCCTGGTGGAAGTGCTGGGCCGGTTGCGCGAGTTGCTGGCACGCCGCAAAAAGCTGGTTGCCGACCTGATCGCCGAGAAGCCGGACGTGTTCATCGGTATCGATGCTCCGGACTTCAACCTCAATATCGAACTCAAGCTGCGTCAGGCCGGCATCAAGACCGTGCATTACGTGAGTCCGTCGGTTTGGGCGTGGCGGCAGAAACGGGTGCTGAAGATTCGCGAAGGCTGCGATCTGATGCTAACGCTGTTCCCGTTCGAAGCGAAATTCTATGAAGAGAAGGGCGTGCCGGTGCGATTTGTCGGGCACTCCCTGGCCGATGCGATTCCGCTTGAGGCTGATCGCGCCGCAGCGCGGGCCGAACTTGGCTTGCCGGATGGGCCGCTGGTCGCCCTGATGCCGGGCAGCCGTGGCGGTGAGGTTGGGCGCCTTGGTGCGCTGTTCCTCGATACCGCCCAGCGCTTGCGGGCCCTGCGTCCGGGCGTACGCTTCGTCATGCCATGCGCGAGCCCGCAGCGCCGGGCCCAGCTTGAAGAGCTGCTGGCCGGTCGCGATCTGCCGCTGACCTTGCTCGACGGTAAATCCCACCTGGCCCTGGCTGCTTGCGACGCCGTGTTGATTGCTTCGGGCACCGCTACGCTGGAAGCATTGTTATACAAGCGGCCGATGGTGGTCGCTTATCGCTTGGCACCGCTGACGTTCTGGATTCTCAAGCGGATGGTGAAGAGTCCCTACATCTCGTTGCCGAATTTGCTGGCCCAGCGCCTGCTGGTGCCGGAGTTGTTGCAGGACGATGCGACGGTAGAGGCTTTGGCCCAAACCCTGTCGCCACTGATTGAAGGTGGCCAGGAACAGACCCGAGGCTTTGACGAAATCCACCGAACCCTGCGCTTGGATGCCTCCAATCAGGCAGCAGACGCGGTACTGAACCTGATTGGCAGAGCATAATGAGCAAAGCAAGCAAGCAGATGGGCCTGGATTTTATGCTAGTCGATGAGCTTGAAGATCTGGTGGCGGGTGTCGATGAAGTCGGTCGCGGCCCGCTGTGTGGTGCGGTGGTGACGGCGGCAGTGATCCTCGATCCGAGCCGCCCCATCCTGGGCCTCAACGACTCGAAGAAGCTCACCGAGGCTCGCCGTGAAGCGCTTTACGACGAAATCTGCGAAAAGGCCTTGAGTTGGTATATCGCCCGCGCTGAAGTAGAAGAAATCGACGACCTGAACATACTTCACGCCACCATGCTGGCCATGCAGCGTGCCGTCGAAGGGCTGCACATTCAGCCGAAACTGGCGATGATTGACGGCAACCGTTGCCCGAAACTGTCCATGCGTGCCGAATCGGTGGTGCAGGGCGACGGCAAGGTACCGGCCATCGCTGCAGCGTCGATTCTGGCCAAGGTCAGCCGCGACCGCGAGATGGCAGCGTTCGAATTGATTTACCCGGGTTACGGTATCGGTGGCCACAAAGGCTACCCGACGCCCGTTCACCTGGAGGCGCTGGCCCGCCTGGGGCCGACGCCGATTCACCGCCGCTCGTTCGCCCCGGTACGCCTGGCTTACGAGGCGCGGGAAAACCTGATCGAGAGTTAGTCGCAAGGCTGATGTTTTTGCCAAGGCCCGGTACAATCCGGGCCTTGTTGTCTTCACGTTTCTAGTTTCTAGACAGGATCACTATGCCGGCTTCATTCGTTCATCTACGCCTGCACACTGAGTACTCCCTGGTCGACGGTCTGGTGCGGATCAAACCGCTGGTCAAGACCCTGGTCGGCATGAACATGCCTGCCGTAGCGGTCACCGACCAGAACAACATGTGTTCCCTGGTCAAATTCTATAAAGCCGCCATGGGCGCCGGGATCAAGCCGATCTGTGGCGCCGACCTGTGGCTGTCGAACAAGGATCCGGATAACGCCCTGAGCCGGATCAGCCTGCTGGCGATGAACGCCGTGGGTTATCGCAACCTCACCGAACTGATTTCCCGCGGCTTCATCGACGGCCAGCGCAATGGCTCGGTCATCATCGAGCGCGAGTGGGTGGCCGAAGCCAGCGAAGGCTTGATCATGCTGTCGGCGGCGAAAGAAGGCGAGATCGGCCTGGCGATGCTCAGCGGCAACCCGGCCGAAGCGGAAAACCTGGCGCGCGAATGGATGGCCGTGTTCCCGGATCGTTTCTATCTGGAGATCCAGCGCACCAACCGCCCCAATGACGAAGAACAGTTGCATGGCGCCGTGGCCCTGGCTGAAAAAATCGGTGCGCCGCTGGTCGCGACCAACGACGTGCGCTTCATCAAGCAGGAAGACTTCGCCGCCCACGAAACCCGCGTTTGCATCGGTGAGGGCCGCGCCCTCGACGATCCGCGGCGTTCGAAGAATTACAGCGATCAGCAATACCTCAAAAGCGCCGAGGAAATGGCCGAGCTGTTCAGCGACATTCCCGAAGCGCTGGAAAACACCGTCGAGATTGCCAAGCGCTGCAACATCGAAGTGAAGCTGGGCACTCACTTCCTGCCCAACTTCCCGATCCCCGATGGCATGACCATCGACGAGTATTTCCGCAAGGTTTCCTTCGATGGCCTGGAGGATCGCCTCAGCGTTCTGCTGCCCAAGGACACTACCGAAGATTACGAAGCCAAGCGTCAGGTCTACGTCGACCGGTTGAACTTCGAGCTGGATATCATCATCCAGATGGGGTTCCCCGGTTACTTCCTGATCGTTATGGACTTTATCCAGTGGGCCAAGAGCAACGGCGTGCCGGTAGGTCCAGGCCGTGGGTCGGGTGCCGGGTCGCTGGTGGCCTACGTGCAGAAGATCACCGACCTTGACCCGCTGGAATATGACCTGCTGTTCGAACGTTTCCTTAACCCGGAACGGGTATCGATGCCCGACTTCGACGTCGACTTCTGCATGGACGGTCGTGACCGTGTAATCGACTATGTGGCCGAGAAGTACGGCCGCAACGCGGTAAGCCAGATCATCACCTTCGGTTCCATGGCGGCGAAAGCGGTGGTCCGTGACGTGGCGCGGGTGCAGGGCAAGTCTTACGGCCTGGCGGATCGTCTGTCGAAGATGATTCCGTTCGAAGTCGGCATGACCCTGGAAAAGGCCTACGAACAGGAAGAAATCCTCCGTGACTTCATCAAGGTCGATGAAGAAGCCGCCGAAATCTGGGAAATGGCCCGCAAGCTGGAAGGCGTTGTGCGTAACGTCGGCAAGCACGCCGGTGGTGTGGTTATTGCTCCGACCAAGCTGACTGACTTCTCGCCGATTTATTGCGATGAAGCCGGTGACGGCCTGGTGACCCAGTTCGACAAGGATGACGTTGAGGCTGCTGGCCTGGTGAAGTTCGACTTCCTCGGTCTGCGGACCCTGACGGTCATCGACTGGGCGCTGAAAACCATCAACCGCGATCGCGCCAAGGTTGATGAGCCGCCGCTGGATATCGCGTTCATCCCGCTGGACGACAAGCCGACTTACCAGTTGCTGCAAAAAGCGGAAACCACCGCGGTGTTCCAGCTCGAGTCGCGCGGCATGAAAGAGCTGATCAAAAAGCTCAAGCCCGACTGCCTGGAAGACTTGATCGCACTGGTGGCCCTGTTCCGTCCGGGTCCGTTGCAATCGGGCATGGTGGACGACTTTATCAACCGTAAGCACGGTCGCGCCGAACTCGCGTACCCGCACTCGGATTACCAGTACGAAGGCCTCAAACCGGTTCTGGCACCGACTTACGGCATCATCCTGTATCAGGAGCAGGTGATGCAGATTGCCCAGGTCATGGCCGGTTACACCCTCGGCGGCGCGGACATGCTGCGTCGAGCCATGGGTAAGAAAAAACCCGAAGAAATGGCCAAGCAGCGCGGCGGTTTCATTGACGGTTGCAAGACCAACAATATCGACGCCGACCTGGCCGGCAACATTTTCGACCTGGTAGAAAAGTTCGCCGGTTACGGCTTCAACAAATCCCACTCCGCCGCTTATGGCCTGGTGTCCTACCAGACCGCCTGGCTGAAAACGCACTACCCGGCGCCGTTCATGGCCGCGGTACTGTCGGCGGATATGCACAACACCGACAAGGTCGTGACCTTGATCGAAGAAATTCGCACCATGAAGCTGCGTCTCGACGCGCCGGATGTGAATACTTCGGAGTTCAAGTTCACGGTGAATGACGAAGGCCGGATTATCTACGGCCTCGGCGCGATCAAAGGGGTGGGCGAAGGTCCGGTGGAAGCCATCACCGAGGCGCGTCAGGACGGTCCGTTCAAGGATCTGTTCGATTTCTGCGCCCGCGTCGATCTCAAGCGTATCAACAAGCGCACCTTGGACGGTTTGATCCGCAGCGGTGCGCTGGATCGCCTGGGCCCTTACTTCCATGACGAGCAGAAAGCCTATCAGGCCAATATCGACCGCAACCGGGCGGTTTTGCTGAATGCCATGGAAGGGGCGATCAAGGCGGCCGAACAAACCGCTCGTACTCATGACAGCGGTCATGTCGACCTGTTTGGCGGTCTGTTCGTAGAAGAAGACGCCGATGTCTACGCCAATCACCGCAAAGCCAAGGAGCTGACCCTCAAGGAGCGCCTGAAGGGGGAGAAAGATACCCTCGGCCTGTACCTGACCGGTCACCCGATCGACGAATACGAAGGTGAGATCCGCCGTTTCGCCCGTCAGCGCATCATCGACCTGAAACCGGCCCGTGATACCCAGACCGTCGCGGGCATGATCATCGCCCTGCGAGTCATGAAGAACAAAAAGGGCGACAAGATGGGTTTCATCACCCTCGACGACCGTTCGGGCCGGATCGAAGCGTCGCTGTTCGCCGAAGCATTCCATTCGGCGCAGTCGCTGTTGCAGACCGACGCGATGGTGGTGGTCGAAGGCGAAGTCAGCAACGATGATTTCTCCGGTGGGCTGCGGCTGCGCGTCAAGCGGGTGATGAGCATGGAAGATGCGCGCACCAATTTGGCCGAAAGCCTGCGCTTGAAGCTGCAGACCCAGGATTTGAAAGGCGATCAGCTACGCTGGCTCGGTGAGTTGTTCAAGCGTCACCGTGGCGCGTGCCCGATCACCATGGAATACACCAGTCCCGATGCGAAGGCCTTGCTGCAGTTCGGCGAGACCTGGCGGATCGACCCGGCGGATGCCTTGATTCAAGCCCTGCGTGACCAGTTCGGGCGAGACAACGTCTTCCTCCAATACCGTTGACGGTCAGGTGCAATAGACGCGCCTGATCTCGACCTGAATTTTTAATCTCGACCTGAACGCGCCTCTCCCTTAAGGTAGGGCGCGAATAGACAACCGGCCGGCCCAAGCTCTCTTGGATGTCGACCCAAGACGGACGCCTATGAACCCGAATTTTCTAGATTTCGAACAGCCGATCGCCGACCTGCAAGCCAAGATCGAAGAGTTGCGCTTGGTCGGTAATGACAATTCGCTGAATATCGGCGATGAGATCTCCCGCCTGCAGGACAAAAGCAGCACGCTGACCGAAGACATCTTCGGCAAGCTGACCAGCTGGCAGATCGCGCGTCTGGCGCGTCACCCGAAACGTCCATACACCCTGGACTACATCGAACATATCTTCACCGAGTTCGACGAACTGCACGGCGACCGTCACTTCTCCGACGACGCTGCGATCGTGGGCGGCATTGCCCGTCTGGACGACCAGCCGGTGATGATCATCGGTCACCAGAAAGGCCGTGAAGTTCGCGAGAAAGTTCGCCGCAACTTCGGCATGCCGCGTCCGGAAGGCTACCGCAAGGCGTGCCGCCTGATGGAAATGGCCGAACGCTTCAAGATGCCAATCCTGACCTTCATCGACACCCCGGGCGCTTACCCAGGTATCGACGCTGAAGAGCGCAACCAGAGCGAAGCGATTGCCTGGAACCTGCGCGTCATGGCTCGCCTGAAAACCCCAATCATCGCCACCGTGATCGGTGAGGGTGGTTCTGGCGGTGCTCTGGCGATCGGTGTTTGCGATCAACTGAACATGCTGCAGTACTCGACCTACGCGGTGATTTCGCCGGAAGGTTGCGCCTCGATTCTGTGGAAGACCGCCGAGAAAGCGCCGGACGCAGCCGAGGCCATGGGCATCACCGCCGAGCGCCTGAAAGGCCTGGGTATTGTGGATAAAGTGATCAGCGAGCCTTTGGGCGGCGCGCACCGTAATCCGGCGGCTGCGGCTGCATCGATCCGTGCAGAACTGAGTTCGCAACTGGCGATGCTGAAGAAGTTCGATAACGAAGCGCTGTTGGCTCGCCGTTACGAGCGCCTGATGAGCTACGGTCTCTGATCTGACCTCGCTATACCCATGTGGGAGCGAGCCCGCTCGCGATGGCGGCTTAACATTCAACTAATCTGTTGGTTGTTATGCCCCTATCGCGAGCAGGCTCGCTCCCACATTTGTTTTGTGTAAAGGGAACGCTATGAGTCGGCCAATGATTGATTTGCCTGCCAAGTTGTTGCTGAATCTGAAACCGTGGCGCAATGCTACAACCTGGCGCATCGCGTTCTCCGGTGGTCTCGACTCCACCGTCCTGCTGCACCTTCTTGTACACCTCGCGAAAACCGAATCCCTGCCGACGCTAAGCGCCATCCATGTTCATCACGGCCTTCAAGCGGCGGCTGATGCGTGGCCGGATCATTGTCAATCGGTCTGTGATGCGCAGGGGGTGTCGCTGCAGGTTGTTCGTGTGCAGGTTCAACCCGGCGCCAGTATCGAGCGTGCAGCCCGGGATGCGCGATATGCCGCGTTCATCGAGGCGACTCAAGCCAATGAGGTGTTGATGACCGCCCAGCACCGTGACGATCAGGCGGAAACCTTGTTGTTTCGACTGTTGCGTGGGGCAGGGGTGAGGGGGTTGTCG
>NZ_JBYTAJ010000022.1:0-86808 GCF_058788075.1 Pseudomonas sp. FW305-20
CCCCACACACACACAAATTTTCGAAAGCCACTCAACAGTGCATCCTTTGACATTGTCATTGTTATAACGGGTTGATCGCAGTGGAAACTGACCGAACGAAATACGCAATCGCCCAGCATTGTGGTAAAGGAGGTCAAGAACTGACTCTTTGCGGAATCATACGGGCGAAAATGATTTTGGTCCCGCTGGTACCGCTCAATGGGCATGATCCAAATGTT
The DNA here is from genome assembly GCF_058788075.1 of Pseudomonas sp. FW305-20. Lineage (NCBI taxonomy): Bacteria > Pseudomonadati > Pseudomonadota > Gammaproteobacteria > Pseudomonadales > Pseudomonadaceae > Pseudomonas > Pseudomonas sp. FW305-20. The sequence goes on from NZ_JBYTAJ010000022.1 coordinate 219, forward strand.
TATTTGAAGGAGGCTCTAACTCGACTGACTACGCTGCGCGCGAGTGAGTGAGATCGAGTAATTGCTGTCGTTTCGATGATTTCCTGACTAACTTGAGCAAGCCGAGTTTAGCGGACGTTTACGTTCATGTGTTTGAGCGTGGCTACCGATAACGGCGCCGTGGTGTCGATGACGATAATCTGCGGGCCGATGTTGACACATTGCCAGCGGCATCCGCCACTTCCACGGTCAGGCTGTGATCACCATCGGCCAGGGCTGGAGGGTGAAGGTCCACTTGCCCCCCTCACCAATCACGACCTCACCAATCACTACGCCATTGTCGAGGTTCTGCATAGTGTCGCCCGGACGACCGCTACCGCTCAGGATAGGTTGATTGTTGCTACCGGAAGTATCGCTGATATTCACAGCGTCCGGAGTGGGCGGAGCAACCGGTGGTGGTGTGGCGTTACGGGCGCTTGTGCACTGCCGCCACCACCGCCCCCACCGGCCTTAGCGGCAACACCCAACAACCCCAGAGCACCAATCCCAAGCACCGAGGTCGAAAAATGACCGCCTGACGCAGACAACGAGCGCGGTTCAAATCCAGCAAGACTTGCACGATCCAGGGCGAGCGGCGAAGAAATGCCATCCTGCAGAAATGCAGCTTCGAGTCCGCCCTCCGCGTCGACCACCACATACGGGTGATAGGTGGAATCTTGAGACATGCCGATGAGCTGTCCTTCGAACTCATAAAAGTCCTCGATAATCCGCCGAGGAGCATCCGGGTCTTCCCCCTCAAGTGATACGTGCAGGTCCTTACCTACACGCTTGGCAACAATCTTCTCCGGTGCGGCCCCATGCTCGCCAGCGAAAAGAATATATTTGCCACCCTTGATTGCCTGAATTCGTACAGTCTTCTTGGATGGCGGCGGCAAATCTCGCGTCAATGTCACAGTTGCGCTATCAACCACAGAAATACTTACGTTAGTCAAGTTCACACAGAGTTACCTTTCTAAGGGGGGGGGCGGCCCACTCGAAATTTCCACCGAAATAGCCTGGAGCACTGAGATTTTCCAATCCCGGTCAGACTAAATTCCGCAGTTTTTTTGTCGACATAGGATCTGTCCCAAAGCCCCCCCCACTGGCTCTCCGTCCCAGAAGCAACTCGATAAACGGCAGTTGACCTGCCGGTGGTGGCACCCTTGGTCATTTCGAAGAGGAATGCGGCCCGGCCAACGATATCCGGAGAATGACGTTCGCTTACGAGAACTCGAGTTGTTGTGACTGCGCCACCTAGTGATTCAAGCGCCGTTGTCTGGAACAGCTATTTCACCTGCAAAAGCAGATGGAATGGGAGGTGTCTAGAGGCCGTCATCGCTCAGTACGCACAATTCGGGTGACCTGATGTACACGAGCGAGCATTGGAGAGGGACTATCAAAATTACCGATGACTCCATCGCCCTCACATCCTCATGGCGATGGACCTACATCAGTACAATAAAATACGGGCGCACGAGGCGCCTGTAATTTCCAGTGATGCCAACCACTCGCGCCACTGACTGTGAAGCGAATAAGCCTATCTGGACAGGCATCGCTTAAAAGCTGAAACTAGCTCCCAAGATCGGCCCGGAAAGCTTCAGATCATAAGCAACGCCGTCGCTCTCCCGATCGATATAGAGATGGCGATACCCACCACTGACAGACCATTGCTCACTCACTTTAAATGAGACAACAGAGGTAATTTGCCACGTCTCGCGTGAAGCATCACCGATGTCGCCGCCGCCTCCATCACCCCACAGAACGGCACGCCAACGGTCGCTCAATTGCGCACTCACGCGAACAGCCAACAAAGGGTCAACCCAGCTGTCGTGCACGCTAACGTCATAATCGGGTCGCGAAATACCCCGAAGCGATACATCGACATCATTTGAAACCCAGCGCAATCCCAAGCCCGCATCCAAACGAAAACGATCGAGACTTAAAACTTCATAAAGCCCATACCCTGCGACCGAAGCGAGAGAGGTCCCGGTGTCAATGTCAGAAAACAGCCTGGCGAATGGCGTGCGGTCGCGAAACGAAAGGTCCATGTAAAATACGTCTCCCACCAACGACCATCGCCCCTTGCGGGCGGACACGGTGCCCATGAGGGCGGCATCAAGCGAATCCACTGCATCACTGGCACTCAACTCTGATGTCGCTGTTCCAAAAGGTGTTTCCACACCAGTGGTAGTCTTGGGCAACCAACCATAGGAAGACACATCGATCTGCCATTCGCCCTCATCTGCACATACCGACGCCGAAGATAATGCAAAGCCAATAGCCAATAGCTGGAAACCGCTAGCAAACTTCATTCAAAGGTTTCCCTCAGGAGTTAATTTCAAGATAAGGTTTCGATGACCGGCGGCTGCCAGCGGCCATCCAGGGCAGAAGCTTTTGGCAAATAGAGACGCATCACCACCCCCATCGGTCCAGCGGGCGCTGGCAACCAATTGGATTCAAGCGTTTCACCCGGACTCGAATGCTGAAGGTAAATCACGATGTCCCCGTTATCATCAACCTTAAACTCTGGGAGCATCGAAGAGTTGATCAGATACCGATCCAAGGCGTTGTGCACCAACAGTCGCGCCACACCGTCATACATGGTGATAGACCAGAATGCCTCTACGGGGGGCAGGTTGCCCTTGATAAATCGCAAGGCGTAGCGCTTCTTCGATGTATCAAGTGGATTGCCATCTGAATCTACGAGGTAAGTCGGGTAGAACGCCTCTTGAACCGAGTTACCGTAGATCCCGGCCATCGCCCCCATCGCGCGCTCCATAAACCTGCCCCTCATCTCCTGGGGCGAACCAAACAGCCCCGCAGACGTTTTGAGTTTGAGAACGTTAGCCGCCAACTTCTGCTGCGCAGACACCCCTGCAGACTCAACTTGCAATGCGCTATCGAAGCCCGCCGAAGGCCAATGGGCGCCCGCTTGCAGGCCAAGCCTGGAAAACTGAACTCGTAACGCCTCATCTCCTGACAACGCGGGAGCGAATTGCAGCAGAAAGGCGGCAAGTGGCCAAAAATCAGTGACTATTTGCAACTCCGAAATCACTGGCCACACCACCGCAGGCGCCGAAACAGGCGCTGGAGTTGCGGCATAAGCGGAAAGCAGCTGAACCTTGTACCCCGCCTGAATTCGTTTTACCTCCTCCAGATCATTTGAGGAAAACAATTGTGTGCGAATAATCCCTAACCCCAACTCAGTGGTCATGCGCACTACGCGCTTGACCCCCTTGGGAATTGCCCCCTGCCAATCAGGACCTGCTATCAGAAAATCACCGCCACCATTTCCATCTTCTCGCGTCCCCAGATACCCGACATTGTGGGTATACAAATCAACGAGCTGCATGGAATAGTAGCGCCCCTCATCTATCTTCGGCAGGGTGACTACAAGCGGTTCCGTGCGTAGATCCATAACCAGGAAAGAGTACGGTGTGTCGGAGTTGGGCGTAATAATCCCGGTATCCGCGGGGGTGTATACGCGGGCAACGCTATTAAGCGTGTTGATACGGCCCTTGTACTGAGTTCCGCCAAGCTCTATCGCATATTGATATAGCGTCAGGTAATTTTTCACCATCGGGTAGAGATAGATAAACGCCTCGCGCGCAAGGCTGTCCAGACTCTCCTGTGCTTTAAGCGAGAATGCAGGAAGAGCCGCGGCCAACAGAGAAAGTTTCAGGAGCTCGCGGCGCCTCATTTGACTACCTCCACATCCGGAAAGCTCCAAGCCCCGTTGAGAATTTCAGCGCTCGGCCGATAAAGCCTTACCATCCAGTTCCACCCGGCAGGAACGGGCAAGCAGTTAGCTATTTTGCCGTCGCAACCACCAAATTGAACATTGACATTGCCATCGGCATCACGCGCGGCCGTCAGATTATTGAGCGCGTAGGCATTGTAATTATTGGGTGAGAGGTAACCGTCGGCGTTATAAACGGTGATCGACCAAAACCCGTCCACTGGCACCTTCCCAACTTTCAACCGGTACACAGTCTGTCCATCGTTTTTTGGGACTGTTCGGTTCAGATACAACGCATCGCGAGAAGGATTGCCGCCCCAGGCCATGGCCGCACCAATCAAATGTCGAACTGGCTGAACTTCGCTGCGCGAACCAAACATGCCCTTGGTATCGGGCAGTAGCGCCGCCAATTTCAACAGTATCGCGCGAGTGCGATCCTGGCTTGCCTTGTCCCACTTTGGAAGCTCGAGCTGACCGACACTAGCCTGCGAAACCTTTATGCCATCCTGAAGTGCGTAGACATGATCCAGATCCGCCGCATCATTCGGGTTCGCAAGAATGCGAATGCCTACAAAGCCATAACGTGTACCGATGGTTTCGCGACTGAGCGTTACCTTACCGGCGCCGTAGTGCACATCATGAGTGTAATGATCCTCATCGATGACCTGGAGCGAAAGGAAACGCTTGCCAGGATCCGGCAACGTGATAGTGACCGGCCCGGCATCAAGGTCGAACACACCACCCGAGTACAAGGTATCGCGATTCAGTCGAATAATGGTTTGATTGTCGATTGGCGCCATCGCGCGCTCATGCCCAAGCTTGCCGAACCCATATTTTGCCGCAACTCCAGAGAAGTAAAGATCGCTTTCAGCTCGCACAAAGTTATCGCTATTCACTTTGGTTTCTGCAGCTTCAGCAGACAAAATACCCACCGCTAGCAATGCAATCACAAGGGTGCTTTTTCCAAATAGAGCCATTCGATTATCGTCCTCAACGCTATAGGATTGTTCGGATAAAACCCGCCTGGGCGACGCCTTCCAGCCTGAGCCGGTCAACGATGCCAAAGGTTTTCACGGAGACTAGACGAAAACGCAGTACGAGGAAGAGATGCGAGTCGGCATGCCCCCCCCCCGCAGAACAAGATTTAACCGCCTTCGAGTATCCCTTCTCAGCCATTGGAAAACATGACATAAAAAGCCAAATATTTGACATTTAACGACACGCCCCAAAGAACAATCCCACAGACGACTACAGCTTGAATATCTCTTCTCTAGTACTTGATACAGAACTGCTACGTTCCCACAAAGGCGAATTGCTCGCCCTCAGGCCGCCGCTCCCAAAGCAGAGAATACTCGGATGTAATGGTCAACACCTTGTAACCCGGACTGTGTAGTTCCCGCTTACGACCTGAAGTAATATCTTCAGTATTGAGTTCGTAAATAGCTGCGACAATTGAAGTGACAAAAATCCCTAGAAATGAGGTCACACGCATACACACTGACAACACTGGAAATCGTCCCGCATCAGCCTCGGAAACGACAAAATGGACACAAACTCAATTACCACTTTCTAAAGCCACACTCCGCCCCCCAATTCTATTTAAGCCGAATAATTACACGTAAGTTATTCAGGGAGACAAGCAGTCACTACGAGATTCGTCTGTATTTCAATTGCGCCCATCCTTCAGAACGCTCAGGAAAGGGCTGCATGACAAGTAGTCAGCGCCACACAGCCTTTCATACTACAAAAATGCCAAGTCAGGCAGCCGCAACAGTAGCCCTTGCGAAACCTCAGAACACGTCTTTCGCACCTTCCGAATCCAGCGGCTCCTTCTCAATTGCTGCGACATGCACATCTTGATAAACACATTCACCCTCTACACCAGTGAATACCTGCCCAACCGGATCACTGAAATCAACTATCAGATCCTCCAGTTCCAACGAAACTTCAGAACTCCCCCCCGGCAAAAGAAGAAAATCATTAACCTCCATTAAAACCGACTCACCACCACTTTCGAGCACCTCCCCCTGCGAGAGGTTAGCAATAACATTCACCGATACATTCAACGCGGTCGAATCGGCAAGCTCGACTTGAGCACCAGGCATTAGCTCGGAACCGAGCAGCTGGTCGCTGGCGGAAGTGGCTCCAGACAAGCCGCCCACGCCCTGAACATCCTCAGCACTCACTTCCATCGACATCGCCTCCGGCATGGGATGAGGATCAAGCGACGCGGCAAGCGTCCCCACCCCAGGCAAGACCGCCCTCTGCACTGCCGTATCTGAACTAAAGGTCTCAGACTGACCCGTATTGCTCATCACCTCGGGCTGATCACTCAACCCCTCGCCTTCACTGACTGACTGAACAGTGCTTTCGCAGATTTTTACGATTTCAGCTGTATCAAGCAGCGCATCAGGAACGACTAATCGCAGGCTTTCATGTGAAACCAATGCCACATTTAAGACACCACGCAACAGGCGCTGAGCATCTGGATCGCTCGCCACCCCCTCACCGACATCCAACACAGCGCTATTAACATCCGCTATGAATGTTGCGGGATGCATTGACTCCAACTCGTTAAACGACCAAGCACTGAAGTCGATGCCTGTCACAGCCTGCTTCTGATTCAACAAAGCCGCCGCCACATCCGCAACAGACAAGGTGGGATTTTTCATATTTGCTCTCCTCTACGAAGGGAATTGCCACTCCACCACTACAGAGCGGAGCCAGAGGGATTCGCGCACCCTGTCAACGAATCCGGCGGTCTGAGACAGTAAATTCCTCATCCCGCACGAGACATGAGATCAGTCCGAAAAAGACCGACTGGCTGAGCCGAGCCTACAAAGGATCAGCAAAGCGCCAATAACGATCCACCTAACCAAACAACGAAAGGAAAACTGCGGACCAGATATCGATCGATAAATTTCTAACACCTCAATGAGATTCGTCCTAATCTCATGCTCAGGACCACACAAAGAGGAAGGGATCATGGCAGCTATCAAAATTGCAGCACTGGGCCTTACGCTTTCTGTACTGGTTGGTTGCAATGGGATACCTCAACCGACAGCTCCGGACGAAACATTCCCGGGTTACTTCACGGTCAGCTCCGGAATTCCTGTGCCTTACATGTTTCAGGGCAGTGCCGTGCAGTGGAACCGTCAGTACGCGGTCAGTGCTGCGCATATTCCGCTGCTCTCCGATGTTGTACATCGGTGCAGTACTGGCTGTGACCTTGTTTTTATTCGTCGCGATGCCGACGGGTCTGTACCGACGTGGCGCCCAACCATTGTTGGCGAGAAATTGCAAACGGTTGGGTTAAGTCCATTCCTTGTGACAGTCAAGGGCTCTGGTACCAGCAAGGGACCACGTGTCAGCTTGAATCGCGAGGGCGACAACACGCCCTACGCCCTCAATGACGCCCCTGTAGTACAAGGTATGTCTGGTGGGCCGGTTTATGGTGCCGATGGCGCCGTGGTTGGGATGACAGTAGGGATTTTCTTGCCACAAGCACCACTGCTGCCTTCGTTGAAAAACAGCAAAAGCCTGAGTGTTTATGTGCCTTACGACATTATTCAGCGCGAGTGGCGCTTGTTCTCGGAGCGACAAGCCGAGGTAGAAATGAAGCAGATCGACAGCAAAAACCAGATGGTAAAACTTTGAAGTTTCAGTTTAACTGGGAGCGGGCTTGATCGCGATGATGCTAACGATTACAAGCACTTCGTGACTGTACGAAGCGCTCTTGAATCCATCGTGAGCACGCTCACTCCTACATAACGGAAGTCAAACACGCTAACCGCCAATGGCCCCCACCTTCGCAATAAGGCGCTCAAGCTCCGCTTCCACTACTTCGGCCTGGGCCAGAACGGCAACCTGGTCGACAGGCAATTCAGTGCACAGTCGTTCGATATGATCACAAGCTTCGATGATTTCATTCGCCTGCAAGATACGCGCTGCACCTCTGATTCGGTGAGCAAGATTCGACAAGGAGTCTGGCGAAAAACCCTGTAATTGCACCTTGAGTTCTGAGAGATCACGCGTGTAGCTACTATGTGCCTCAGCTATCAACGCTTGAGTCATCGCGCTATCACCCCCCGTCAAATCATGAAGTATCGCTTCGATGCTTTGTCCGCCAGCAACATTCGTAGTTTCCCCTTCCAACTTCGGCTGAGCGATACCCTGCACTCCCGCTACAATCGTAAGCACCGTCGACAAAGCGCTCAAACTTACCGGCTTGAACAAACAATCATCCATCCCTACTTCATGACATTTTATCTTTTCATCGGGCTGCGCATTGGCCGTGAAACCGATGATTGTGCACCGTGGCCAAGCGTTATGTGCTTCCTCCAGGCGAATGGCTCGCACCATCTCGTAGCCGTTCATCACAGGCATATTGCAATCAGTAAAGATCAGATCGACGTTACCCTCCCGCCATAACCTGAGCCCCTCTTCACCGTTCTGCGCGCTCCGGACTGTCTGACCGTGGTATGCCAGTTGCTGGGTCAGCAGCACCCGATTGGTAGTCTGATCATCAATCACTAGGATATTCAGTGCTGGAAGCTCCTTCTCACTTGTCTCTTCCTGAATCTGCCCCCCCCTTGGTATCGCGGGAAGCACGCTGAAAGGCACAGCCAGAGAAACGCAAGTGCCTTTACCCAGCACACTTCGCGCAGATACTTCGCCGCCCATCAACTCGCACAGCGACTTGCAAATCGCCAGCCCCAAGCCAGTCCCCCCCCTGGAAGTAAGGCCGTGATTGGCCTGCACAAACGGCTGAAACAGCTTGCTCAGTTCCTCCGCCGAGATACCAATTCCCGAGTCCTCCACAGCAAGCTGCACCGACAAGTGCTCATCGTCAATCGGGGTGCCATTGACAGTAACCTTGACCTCACCGGTGTCAGTGAATTTGATGGCATTGCCAACCAGATTGGAAAGGATTTGCTTGAAACGCATTGGATCCACCAATACGTCGCAGTTTACGCTGGAGTCAATGTGCAAGCTTAGCGTCAATGCCTTCTGACGTGCCAAGCCGTCGAACACACGCGCGACAGACTCCACCAGCTCGCGCAAGTTGGCCCGTTTCGGACTGAGGCTGATATGACCGGACTCAATACGCACCACATCAAGAATGTCCCCGATCAATTCCAACAGCCCCCGAGCGGAATCGTAGGCTATCTCTATCGCAGGCCTGTCCAAACGGCCCTCATCGGCGTGCCTCATCGCCAGCTCCAGCATTCCGATCACCGCACTCATCGGCGTGCGGATTTCATGGCTCATCGTCGCCAGGAATATGGTCTTGGCTCGACTGGATTGATCCGCAGCCTCAAGCGCTGTGCGCAACTCTTCCATTAACAGACGCCGATCACTAATGTCGATCCATCCGCAAATCACACCCTTTACCACGCCTTGTGAGTCGCGATACGGATGAATCCAGTGATAAATATTCAGCAACCTCCCTGGCAAATGCAGCTCTCGGTCAATTTCCAAAGGCTCACCTTTCTCCATGACAGACATATAGTCATCATGAAATTGCAATGCCTCCTGGCGGTTGATTTTTAAACCCTCTAACGTCGACTTGCCGATAACTGCATTTGCTGTCGCACCAAACACCGCCAGATAATTTGAATTGCACGTAACCATACGCCCTGCCCGATCTCGCACATAAATCGGGTGCGGCGTTCCATTAATCAATGCGTTCATGAAGTTCAGTTGATCGTTCAGTGCAGTTTCGGCTTGCTGGCGAAGCTTGTACTGAGAGCGGATATAGAAATTCCAGGCAAACGACAGCAAGATAAAGGCAAAAGCTGCACCACCGATCTTGTAGATAAGCCCACGATAATCCCACCAAGACGCTTTCGACACATCGACCTTTGGACGCCAACGATTTTGAAACATGTCGATTTCATTAGGAGATATCTGCAACAATGCCTTGTCTAGGATAGAGGCCAGTTCCGTATCGCCCTTTCGCATCGCAAATGCCAAAGACGCGGGGATATCTTCAATAATATTGGAAATTTTCAAGTTACCATCGTGCAGCGTCATCGTGTAGTACTGAGCAACTGGCAAAAAGGCGGCCGTGGCATCCGCCTCTCCATTGACAACCATATCCATCGCATCTAGTAATGTCGCAGCCTCTACGAAATTAAAATCAGATGACGGCTGCATCAATTCTCGAAGCGCATGATTAAGCGGCAAGGCAATACGCTTGTGTTTCAACTCCTCCAAGCTAATTGGTTGACCCGGAGCATTTAACGTAATGATCGCGTAGGACGTAAACACTTGCGGCCGGGTGAAGCGCATCGCCATTTCTCGCCCAACGGTCGGAACCAGTGTGGCCAGATCAGCTTCACCCTTTTCGATAAAGTTGACATGGTCACTCAACTCATCCGCCAGCACAGGTTTGAAAGTAAGCCCAGTCCGCACAGAGATTGCCTTCAGCAAATCGGCGCTGACGCCACTGAAGCGGCCTTCTGTATCGAAGTACGACAAAGGTGCGGTGTCGCGTGTCACGACATACCGAACCAGCGGATGTCGAGTGATCCAGCGCTGCTCCGAGGGAGACAGCTCCACTTTGGAAGATATGATCGATGCCCCGCCACCCGACCAACGCTTGAGAATCTCCGCCGAATACACATCACGAACTAGTTTCAGGGTGGTGTTGAGAACTTTATCCAGACGATTCGCATCTGAACGAACGGCAAACGCAAAACCACCGGTAGGAATATCCAATGCAGCGTGCATTCGCACATAGTTGAAGTAGTTAAGATTTACATGGTAGTTGCTTGAGACCATGTCACCCAAATACATATCGGCATTTCCAAATGCCAATGCTGCCAGGGCTTTCTCTCGAGACGCATAGGTCACGAACTGTGCACTAGGATAAAGCGCTTTAAGCTGTCCAACCGGCAAATAATCTTCAGCCATCGCGATGTGCATGCCGTTGAGCCGAGAAGGTATAGCGCGCACCTCCGCCTTTCGCACATAGAGTACCGGCTGATCATCGATGTATTTTTGAGTCAGTTGAACCCTGTACGTAGCCAGTTCGTAATCATTCGCACTGCCTACAATATCTATCAAGTCCATCTCAAGGGCGCTCAACGCGGCCGAGCGATCCCTGAATTGAACAACGCGAACCTCAATATGCAGCAGCCTACCGATAATACCCAGCACATCGGCTGTCACCCCTTCGTAGTAACTGCCACTGGAGATAATCTCCAACGGAAAAAAGTTTGGAGGAGCCACACCCAATACCAGTTCCCGTTTGTTACGCACCCATTTCCAGTCTTCACTGGACAACTCCACCGTTCTCTCTTCCACGCTCGAACGGTCAATCAGCTTGAGATCGACCGAATCTTCAAATGGCGCAGAGGCCTGCACAGACTGAAAAACAGACAGAGAAAATAAAAAAAGAGAACACGTAAAACACTGTAGGCAACGCAGCAACTGAAAAGACATCTTGGATACTCAATAGAGCCCCCTCAAAATCCTTTGAGGCTTTGCTCGAGCTTAAATAATTCAGCATCAGTGCGAACACCTAGCTTGCGGAAAGCGGCCTGTTTTTGACCGCTTATCGTCTTCATGCTTCTGGAAAATTTGCGCGCTATCTGCGACACCGACATACCCTCCAGGCAGCAGCGAAGCACTTCCTGCTCCTTGGGTGAAAGAATCGGATCGCTCAGCAGGACATCACCACCGATAACATCATCCCTTGCTAGCGTCTCCCGAACGGCATTGGGGTCTCTCCCGAGCTCGTAAGCCAACATTGGTGAAATATACGTTTCACCTCCGGCGACTTTACGAATAGCGTCGACCAGCCCCTCCACGTCCTCCGACTTGCCAAAAAAGCCATTGGCCCCTGCATTCAAGGTCAAATTGACTACCGATGGTTTTTCAGCCGAGGAGGAAATGAGGATAAACATGCCTGGAAAGCGTCGCCGAATCAGACGGAGCAAATTCAAGCCATCAAGCTCGTCGTTGCCCAGTACATAATCGAGGATCAAAAGGTCTATTTCCATATTCTGCAAGGCGTCAAGCAGGTCCCGACTATTGCTATAGGCACCCACAACGTTGAGGTCGGCCTCACGAGAAAGGCGCGACTTGATTGCCAATTGAATTAATGAATGATCATCCAGCACAGCGATGCGCAAAGGTGTCACTACGGACCATTTCAAATGTTTTTTCTCCATGCTGCTGTAAACGCTAGCCACGGCAATACAACACACAGGAATACGTGGCCCCCCCTGCCCCGCTCACACGCCGGCACGCCCGCATCACCTGAACATGAAAACCAGAGACCAGCGTCAGACAGTGTCGTCGCGGTCCCCCGATCTTAGGAGTCTAGTTCAAAGCCGTGGATTCGCGTGAAATTGAATGCAATTGCCTATTTGGAACACCAAGCAGACACTAGCAAACTGGTTCATGCCAACTGACGCCAGCCCCACCCAACGACGCTGGCAACAATCCCCAAAAAGGCCAAAGACCAGCGTAGCCAGGCCAGCGATGTACCGTTCAACAATGCTTGAGGGGGAATGCTGGTCGATCTGCGCTTACCGCAGGTTATTAGCCCGCGTTTTGCCCCAATAGCTGGCTGGAAGCTTCATCGTCCAACGGATAGGTGAGAACGGCAATATTCATTTGCATTGAACCGTTGCGTTCGGCAAACAGCTGATCAATGTCAAGCACATAGATCTTATCTACGGCGGCAAGTGACTCGATAAAGCCATAGTGACGACAATTCTCGATTTGCGAAGCCCTGGACTGCAGGTGGATTTGCAAACGCCCGTTGGCCAGTTTCGACTCCGCGGTGCTTTTACCAACCACGAGCGGCAGAGTCCCCCCCCCCTGATCCCGAACTTTTAGATAGTACGTCATCCCGCCTTTTAACGTGGTGATGTAAAGATCTTCATTCTTTCCTGGATAAAGGGGGGGCCTCGTCAAGGTAGGCTCCCATCGTGTGGACACCAGATCGAGTGCACAAGGATGTATAGCCACCTGGTAGCAACGCGGTCACGAACTCCTGGTCAAGGTAAACGTAAGCCGGACTACTTGCAGGATTGCCGGCTGCCCGGTAATAGATCACCTGCGCCAAGAAGCGCATTCTGTTGTTCGGTAAAGATATAGCGTCCACTTTCAACTGCAGGAACGGTCAAACTTGAACTTTCCTGCTCATCGAACGGAAAGAAGTACAGCATATTTTGCTTATTGAGAAAGGCGAATTTCATTTGAAATGACCAAAGTTAGAACAACAATATCAAGTGCAAGACAAAACCGACGGCCTGCCTTACGCCATTCCACAGCGAAATCCCAGCTCTAAGCCTGATTCGCTGGCAGATCTCCCAGACGACGCGGGAGCGCTCGCCTGACCGAGTTACATTTATCTTTTATTCACTCTGCACAGACTTTGGCTGCCAAGAAGCGAGCGCCCCGCACAGCCATTAGTGTGACTCTCATCCACTGAATGAAACATAGGATTAGTCCCAAAGGCGCTTTAAGTTTGGAAAAAGTTGCGTTTACGAACGCCCGGAAAGAGACAAAAAAAGGGCTGCAGAGCAGCCCCAAAAGGAAGAATTAATAAAAGCGTGCTGATCCGCCGCGAAGCAGGTGGTAATGACTACCAACCTCGCGCAAGGCCACGGCGAATCGCCGTGGCTGAAGCCGGATGATCACTGAGCGCGTTATTGGAGTTGCACCATGACCCCGTCCTGCACCAGTAACTGCGCGTCCAACGCGGTGTGTTGGTAAACCTCGTAGACAATGCCCGAAGCCGTCAGTTGGCCAAGCGCCTCCCAGTCGCCGACATCCATGCCGTTAGGCAGCAGGTCGTTGAGCAACACCACGTCACCAACGTTCCCCTTCACCGCGAGCCGCGTGCAGTCATCGGTGTTGAACGCACGATGGTTACCCAACTCGAGCACATCGCCCAGGGAGACCTTCACGGTGTTGTCGCCGGTACCGGTGAGGTCGATGACCTCGATCGAACTCAGGCGCGCTATCACGGACGACAAGTTCAAGAACTGATCGGCACCAAGCAGGTTCAGGGCGTCTACGCCGCGGTTGCCGTCGATCCGGTCGATCTGGCCCAGTACGCTGACATCATGAACGGAGAACAGATCGTCACGGCGTAGCCCATAGACCTCGGTGATTTCTCCGGTCTGAACAGTAGTGGCCCCAACCGGAGCTTGGCCAATAGTGACAAAGTCGGACACATTACCGCCCTGGGTGACGACCGCAGCGCTGACGGAACCGATCGAACCTACCTCCAACTTGGCGAAGCCGGCAGCGACGTCTTCCTGAGTCAGCGTATATTCGAAGCGATGCGCACCATTGTCAGCGACCACGGCAATACGCTCCCCCACCCTGACATGGGACGGATCGAACCCCACCTGTAAGTGGGTATCCATCAACTCTATCGAGGCCAGTGCACGCGGCACCATGACGTCAAGCAGCACAGCTTGCTGAGTGACGGTACCAGAAGCACCGAACTGATCGACTACCCTAGTCTGGATCACCCAACTACAGGAGATATGAGCACTGCGATCCTGTATGACCCAGCTGGTGCCGGCGACCAAGGCATCAAACCAGGTTTTTCCGCCGTCATGGGAAACCTGAAGTTTCAGTCCAGGCGTCAACTCAGCACTCAGCACGCCTTGCAGCAGTCGCCCGTAGGACCGTTATTGGTGATGAAATCGTTACCGTCATGTCCCGATCCTTGCCCATATGCGACAGGTAGGCGACCTGGGTCGGGCCGGTTTTGATAACCAGATCAATCGGGTCGGATACCGGGCTGCGTTCACCACCCCGGCTCACGACGACTGCGCTGAAACTGTGTTCGCCATCAGCCAATGGCGTCTCTGGTATGAAGCTCCAGTCGCCTGAACCAGACGCCGTGACACGACCAATCTCGAAGCCCTTGTCCTCGACGACCACCGTACTGCCCGCTTCAGCCTTGCCGCTGAGAGTCGGTCGGTTGTCATCAGTGGTATCGCCGGAGATCAGCTTGCCTTTCTGCGCACCCTGGTCGTCATAGACCGACTCGATGCTTGGTTTGGTAGCTGCCGAGGTGGTGACGATCACCACATAAGCATCGGAAGGCGCAGACCTGTTGCCAGCCCGGTCTTCGCTGACCACGGTGAAGCTGTGCTCGCCTACAGTCAGCGCTACGTCCGGGACGAAGCTCCAGTTTCCATTGCTATCCACCTCTACACTGCCCAACAAGCCAGCATTGTCGGAGATATGTATGGTGCTGCCTGCCCCCCCTACCTGTCAGGGTCGGGGCGGTGTCGTCGGTCGAACCGCCATCGCCGACCGGACCTTGCAGGTCGCCGACATCGTCGGTGACCGCATCGATGCCAGGCTTGATCGGGGCTGTAGTGTCGATGATGACCACATACTCATCCGATGGCTCGGAGGCGTTGCCGGCTTTGTCTTCATTGACCACGGTAAAGCTATGCTCGCCTTCGGCCAGTGCTACGTCCGGGGTGAAGCTCAAGTTGCCGGCAGCATCCACCGGCGCACGACCGATCTCGACACCGTTATCGAAAATCACCACTTCGCTGTTAGCTTCAGCCTTGCCGCCGAGGGTCGGCTTGGCGTCATCGGTGGTATCACCGGCGAGCAGATTGCTTTGCTTGCTACCCTGGTCGTCGAATACCGACTCAATGCCTGGCTTGCCTGGCGGCGTAGTATCGACGATGAGCACATACTCATCCGATGGCTCCGACGCGTTACCCGCCGGGTCAGTGATGACCACTTCGAACACGTGCTCGCCCTCGGCCAGCGGTGCTTCAGGGGTGAATTCCCACTTGCCGTCTTCACCGATCTGCACTTCACCAATGACATTGCCATTGTCGATGATGGTCACGGTGTCACCTGGATTACGTTCGCCGCTAAGGGTCGGCTGGGTGTCGTCGGTGCGTTCACCACTTGCAACCGGGCCCTGCTCGTCGCTAACACCACCCATGCTCGGTTTTTCCGGGGCGAACCTGTCGACGATGACCACGTAACCAACCGAAGGCTCAGATTTGTTGCCGGCCTTGTCTTCGCTAACCAAGGTGAAGCTGTGCTCGCCTTCGGCCAGCGCTACGTCCGGGGTGAAGCTTCAGTTGCCATTCTCGTCCACCACTACGCTGACCACCAGATCACCGCTGTCCTAGATATGCACGGTGCTGCCTGGCCCACCTTACCCGACAGGGTTGGAGTGTTGTCGTCGGTCGAACCACCATTGGTGATTGCACCCTGGATTGCACCGATGTCGTCAATGATGGTGGCGAGGATCGGCTTGCTCAGCGGCAATACATCCGGATCAAGATCGCTCGCGGGCGGCACAATCGCCTCGTTGCTGCTCCCACCTCCGCCACCTCCACCGCTGCCGCCAAAAACAGCGCCGGCGCCCAACGCGCCCAAGGCACCGAGCCCAAGCCCGCACGTAGGAAGAATCCCGCCTGCCGACATCACCAGGCCAGCACCGAAACCTGTAAGTGCGTTAGAACCCAACGCCTGAGCAGAAGACACACCGTCAATCAGAAAAGCGACTTGGCTATCGTGATCGCCATCGACAGCAACATATCCATAGTAGGTAGAGTCCTCGGACATTCCCACCATCTGACCTCCATGCTCAAAAAAATCTTCGATGATCAGTTCTGGCTCATCTGGATCTGTGCCTTCCAGCGCAACATGCAAGTTGTTGCCAACACGCTTTACCGTGACATTCTCTGGAGCAAACCCATTCTCACCCTCCGAAGAATGTATTTGCCGTCCTTGATGGCCTTGATACGACCTGGTTTACCCTTGCTAACTTTCGACAAGTCCTGGGTTGACGTGATCGCATTACCGTCAACTACGGAAACACTGATGCTCATTGCTTCCACACCTTTCACCTTTGCATGTTAATGGCGTCGACCCAATTCTTGTCGACGTATGAGTTGAGGCGTACGCCCTGTCCTGGGCGATCCTTGACGCAATAAAAATTATCGACATGCAGCCCGAGCACCAGATATAGGACCTGTCTCAAAAATCGCTCGGGACCTGGAGGTGAAAGAGCGCGAGATGACAGATGCCGCGCACCGATAAAAAAACCCTGGCACAGGGCCAGGGCAAAGAAACGAGGGCACGGGAACAATCGCCCTCGGTAGGCGACTCAAAAAACGTATGCGACACTAGATCACGAATAACCAAGCATGAAATCAGGCCTTGAAAACGACAGGAAATTCAGCACTGCACAACAGTTGACTCTTAAGTTTGCCAGCGGACCGACTGCCCCTTATCGAAAAGCCAGGTGACCAGCTCAACGCTACTCATGGGACGTGCGAAGTAATATCCCTGACCAATCTCACACCCCATAGCCCTGAGACAGTTCAGTTGCTCCTCGGTCTCTATACCCTTGGCCACTACCGACATATCAAGATCGCGAGCAAGCTTGAGAGCACTGTTGATTACAGTTCTATAGCGGTTTTCCTGCACCATGTTACGAATCAAACCGGCGTCCAGCTTGATCTCACTGAAAGGCATATGACACAAATGCCCCGGGGAGGAAAACGCCACCCCAAAATCATCGACGGACAACCCGCAGCCCATCATCCTAAAGCGAACCATATTTTCGAGACTGACGGCCGACGCTGCGATCAACGAGCTCTCCGTCATCTCGAAGGTCAGACCATGAGCTGACAGTTCGTGACGCTGCAAACCAAGTCGAATAGTGCTCGCAAGCTCAGGATCAAGCATCTGAGAGGCATTGAGATTAAATGCCAAGTGAAAATGACGCCCGCGGGACTGGACCAACTTCTGTGTAGCCAAACCCTGATCCAGCAATTCAGCGAACATGGCATCGAGTAGACCGCAGCGCTCAATCACCGGCAAAAAAACACTGGGCGCCAGCACACTACCGCCATCACGCACCCACCGCACAAACACCTCAGCTCCGACACTCTCTCCCGTCTGCAACTGCACTTTCGGCTGGAATCTTGCCCGAAACTCTTGACGCTCGAACCCCATCTTCACTTCAGCCTCGGACGGTTGAGCCATATGCAATGGCGAATGCCGGATGGATACCCCTGACAACGCAAGGTACTTGTCGAGGATGCGCTTGAGCGGCCGGAACCTGATCGGCTTTTCGATACTGCCCAGCAACTGGAGACCCTGCAGAACAAGAATGCGCTCGACCACTCTACGAAGGCCTGGCTCCAGGTCACTGACGATAACGACAGCACGAACCAACCCAGCCTCTCCCGCCTTGCGAAGAAACATAAGCCCGTCCATACCAATCATGCGCAGATCGCAGAGCGCGACATCCACCGCCCCATGCCGATGCAGCAACGATAAAGCCTCGCCCCCATCGGCCGCCCGCAACACGTGGCAGAATCCGATTCGCTGTAGAGCCCTGACCGCAAGCTCACATTGAAAGGCATGATCCTCCAGCACTAGAAAACGCAGTTCAAACACACACAATGCCTCTCTCACCCCGAAATGTCCCCGGAACCACCTTACTCAGCGCTCACTAACACTAAGCCAACGCATGATCGCACCCGCGCTGGCGTATTGGCGAATGATTGCCGCGTACCCGTCGAAGCGATTGGTAACTTCACTGACCTGGTTGTTGTAGTGATCACTCTCAGAGATCAAAACATCCAACAAGGTCCGCCGCCCCAGGTGATACCACTGATCATAAAAAGCCTCGCGGACCTTGTTGGATTCCTGTGAAAGCCCGCGATAGAGCTCAGCCCGCTCGATGAGTGTCCGTGCATCGTGATTCGCAGTACGGATACGGTATTCAAGGTCCAAAAGCTGTTGCTCAGTCCCCTGCCGGGTAGCCTCGGCACGCTGGCGCGCCGCGCGCTCGGCTGCACGACTGGACCCGCCCTTGAACGCACTCCAGGACATGCTCAGGTTGGTCTGCCAAGCGGGCTCGCGCCCAAACGCATCCTCACCCGTAGATTTACCGACGACCCAATTCAATTGAGGCAAGGACGCCGAACGCACCACCTCCGCTTGCAGGTCAGCGGACTTCGCCTCAGCCTCGGATTGCTTGACCACTGGATGGCTTACCGCTTCAGCCAGCAACCAGTCGAGTTCAGGCAAGCGCAACTGCCAGTAGGAAGAGCCTGGAACGGGCGGCAAAGGCCTTTCACCGATCATCTTGCGCAAATTGATCTCGATATCGCGCACTTTTGACTCTGCCGTGCTACGTGTTGCCTCCGCCTGCAACAACCGGGCACGCGCCTGGGTCAGCTCGCTGACCCGCCCCGTATCGACTGCAACTATCCCCCGCAACATCTTTACCAACTCAGCCATCCGATCAACGTATTTCTGGCTGATGGTGACTACGATGCGCTGCTTGCCAAGCTCGACCAAATTCGATGTCACATCGAATGCCGACGCCTCCAGTTCAGCCTCAAGAGCAGATCCAGCTGCACCTGCCAGGTAAGACCGGCTTTCAATGGTCTTGCGTATACGCCCCCAGTCGAACAAGGGTGTAATAACGTCAACACTGAACGATTGCCCATTGGAGCTGCCACCGCTTCCGGAGCCGAACTCAACCGACTTACTGCGCGTACCAATATCAACCTGCGGCAGCCGCTGCCCTTTTGCCTCATCGATATCGGCTTGAGCTGCGGATTGCTCAGCCAACGCACGCTTTACTGTAGGACTGCGCTCAGCTGCAGCCTCCACTGCGCGTAAGAATACCCCTCGCAACTCTTCCTCTGAATGTGTCATCACTTGACCTGAGGGATTTACCGCTCCACGCCCATACTCCAGCGCCGATACCGAATACACAGCCTTCCCGGATGCCTCAGATACGTTTGGCACCTTGTTCGCGGACGACTGGGTAACCCGTTCGGAGCTCGACCCTGATGCTGCGAGCGTTTGGCGCGAGTTCACAGCGCCTGGGTTAACCCTCTCAAATTGCAGCAAGCCTTCTTCTGCAAAAACCTTTGAGCTAAACAGTCCCAAAAAAGCAAAGGCAATCGTCGGAAAGATACAAAACGGCCTCCTGGCCGCAACGCCTTCATTAAGCGTACTGTTTCGCTGGAAATAACTCATACATGACCTCTAAACCTCTTCCCGCTAGGAAGAAGTGGAACTTGGCATAGCACAGTGAAAGCAAAACCGGTTCAGCCTGGACACCAGGCAACCGTGTGCGGGATGGCCTCGGTTGCGCACTTTGGCCCCGAAGCCCCTGTTGAGCCATTTTGTGGCGCCACCCCCTTTCACTGAACAAGACTTGTCCCAAAAGCCCCGTCTGTACTTGCGCGCCTCCTACCCATGCGCATGCGCAATGTTTTAGGACAACTCTTGTTCTCCCGCCCCGCTTCGATCTTCAAAATTTCGCCAATACATTTACCAAGTCGGCCAGGTGGCACGCCGCCAGACTTCTAGCCAGCCCCAAGCGACGGGGAACCTCAGAGGAAACAGTCATGAAGGCTGCAACTGCACTTAAGCCTGGCGATGAAGCCATCGCGCTCGCCAAGGAACAAACCAACGTCGATGACACGCTATTGCAAAGCGTTTCCTGGATTTGCAACCACTATGGCCTGGGTAAAAGCCCTGAAGCACTCGTTGCCGGTCTGCCACGCGGTGGCGTGCTTACGCCATCACTTGCGCTAAGCGCATTGGAAAACATTGGAATGACCGGTGGCTTGATCAAGAGGAATTCGCGAAACCTGCCCTTGCAGGTGATGCCAATGATCCTGCTGCGTAAAGGCATGGCCGGCTGCATCCTGCTCTCCCGGAATCAGGAGAAGGACTCTGACGGCAAGTCACAGTCGGTTTATTCCGTCATTCTCCCTGAGGTTTCCGATGAGCCAGTCAAGCTCACGCAACAGGAGATGGATGAGCTTTACGCTGGCTACGCAATTCTCGTCAAACCGCGCGCCAAGCCTGACAATCGGGCAGGCGAAACCTTGCCTGCACCCACGGGGCACTGGCTTTTCAGCACCCTTTGGCGCTACCGCCGTTATTACCGCAGCGCAGCTATTGCTGCGATCCTGGCCAACGTCCTCGCACTCGCCAGCATCTTCTTCACCATGAACGTGTATGACCGCGTGGTCCCCAACCAGGCCTTCGTCACATTATGGTCGCTCGGTATAGGTGTAGCCGTAGCAATGGTCTTCGAGGCGCTGATTCGCTTCGTCCGTGCTCACCTGCTTGATGTAGCGGCGAAGAAGGCGGATCTAGTGCTTGGTTCAATGCTGTTTCGCCAGGCGCTATCGGTACAGATGGAACATAAGCCGGCCTCATCGGGCAGCTTTGCAAACCAGTTGCGCGAGTTTGAATCAGTACGCGACTTCGCTACCTCTGCGACCCTGGCAACCATTTCCGACTTGCCCTTTGTGCTCATGTTCCTTGGTGTCATCTTCGTCATTGGCGGGCCGCTCGGGTGGATCACCCTACTCGTGCTGCCACTGATCCTGATCATCTCCATCTGCATTCAATGGCCACTGGCTCGCACCATGCAGGAGAACCTGCGCGAGTCCTCTCTCAAGCAAGGCGTTCTTGTGGAGTCTGTAGAAGGTCTGGAAGTACTCAAGGCAACTGATGGACAGGCGCATATGCAACGCCGCTGGCAGCACTTCAGTGCTTTGCAAGCAAGCTCTTCGATGAAATCGCGCCGGCTATCGAGCGCCGCCACGGGTGCGGTTGCCTTCCTGCAACAGCTGCAGACCGTAGCCCTGGTTATCGCTGGTGTTTACCTCATCAGCTCAGGTGACCTGACCATGGGCGCATTGATCGCGACCGTTATGCTTGCAGGCCGCACTACCACTCCATTGGGTCAAGTGATGGGTCTAGCCGTTCGCTTTCAGCAAGCCAAGGCCGCCCTTACCTCGCTGAACAGGCTCATGGCACTGCCGGTTGATCGCGATGTCCAGCAGGACTACCTGCCAAACCCATCCTTAAGCGGGCAATTGTCCCTCAAGAGCATTGGATTCTCTTACCCGGCTCCACCCACGCAGCCAAACCCGCCGGTGCTGGAAGATATCAACCTGTCCATCTCCCCCGGTGAACGTGTGGCGATTCTGGGCCGTATCGGGAGTGGTAAGTCGACCCTGCTACGCGTCATGTCACGCCTGTATCAACCCGTGAAAGGCCAAATGTTCAGCGATGGCCTGGATGTCAACCAGATCGATCCCGCAGACTGGCGCAAGGTCGTGGGCTACGTGACGCAGGATGCGCGCCTGTTCTACGGCACCTTGCGCGAAAACATCATGATTGGCAGACCCGAGGCCAGCGCCGAAGAATTGCTGCGTGTATTGCGACTGACTGGCCTGGACCACATAGCAGCCGCACACCCGCGCGGCATCAACCTACCCATCGGCGAAATGGGTGATGGGGTTTCCGGCGGTCAACGCCAACTGATCTCCCTGGCACGCACGCTGTTGGCACGCCCAAAATTATTGCTCATGGACGAGCCGACCAGCTCAATGGATACCCAGACAGAATCGGTATTCCTGGAGCATCTGAAGCGCTCTACTGAAGGCCAGACACTCGTAATGGTCACCCATCGCGCGTCAGTTCTGAGCTTGGTACAGCGAATTATCGTGGTCGATGGCGGAAAAATTGTTGCCGACGGACCCAAAGACACCATTTTGGCCGCCCTCTCCGGGAACCCTGGCTCCAAGCAAGAGAAACCTGCCACAACCGCAGACAAACGCCCGATTCCGATTCACACGCCTGACTTGGCAGTCGTGCAGGCAACCCAACAATCGCCACAGGAGGCCCAGTGATGTTTGGCTGGATGAACAAAGATCGTCGTAACGCAGAGATATCCTCTTCGGACGCCGCATTCATGAACGACGTACAGGAATCGCTACTGGCCCAGACAACCCCTGGTTCACGACTGGTCCTCTATATGATTTTTCTAGTACTCGTCGTGGGACTGACTTGGGCATATTTCGCCCCGGTGGAGGAAATTACCCAAGGTGAGGCAAAGGTCATTTCCAAAAGCCGCGAACAAGTCATCCAGAGCCTTGAAGGTGGCATTCTGGCAGACCTGTCGGTACGTGAGGGCGATGTGGTGGACGCTGGCCAGGTGCTCTTGAAGATCGATCCAACGCGCGCCAAGGCCAGCTATCGCGAAGCATTAAGCAAGGTAATTGCCCTTAAGGCCGCAATTACCCGACTGCGTGCCGAAGCCTACCAGCAGCCGTTGGAATTCGATGAGCAAGTGCGCCAAGACCCGGCAGTTGTCGAACAGGAGATCAAGGCCTACAACGCACGCAAACACGCACTGACAGAAAGTGTCGCCTCGCTGGAGCGCAGCTATTCACTTTCTGCCAAAGAGATCAGCTTTTCTGAGCCTCTGGCTGCAAAGGGCTTGCTTTCAGAAGTGGAACTACTGCGAATGCGCCGACAGGCCAACGACATCAAATCGCAAATTGTCGAGCGCTATAACCGGTACAAATCTGATGCAAACTCCGAGCTTGCCAAACTTGAAATGGAGCTATCGCAGACGAGCGAAAACCTGGTGGGCCGCGCCGACGTGGTCGAGCGCACCACGATAATTGCACCCGTACGAGGTACAGTAAAAAATGTGCGGGTAAGCACGATAGGTGGGGTGATCCAACCAGGGGAGCACATCCTCGAGATCGTGCCGCTGGAAGATCAACTTTTGGTCGAGGGGAAGATTCGCCCTTCCGACGTTGCATTTTTGCACCCCGGACTTCCGGCCACCGTAAAGATCACCGCTTATGACTACGCAATCTACGGCGGCCTCACCGGCAAAGTGGAGCACATCAGTCCTGACACCCTGAAAGACGATCAGAAAGCCGCTGCTGGCCGACCGGACGATACCTATTATCGAGTGCAAATCTTGACCGACAAAAGCGTATTGCAAGCAGGAGGCAAAGATCTTCCAATCATTCCAGGCATGGTCGCTTCGGTGGAAATCCGTACGGGTGAAAAAACCATCCTCGACTATCTGCTCAAGCCTGTCTTCAAAGCACGCGAAGCATTTCGCGAACGTTAATCAAGCAAAAAATCGGCGCCTGTACCCAGATCGGGTACAGGCGCCTTTTGTTTTCCTGCGGAGAATAAAAAGCATGCAACATCTGGTACCCGTCAATATCCTTCGCCAACGCTGGTGCGCCGCGATTTTTTTCACCAGCAGCCTCATCTTGTTCAGCGCCCTGTCCATGGATTTGATTTTAGACAATCTATTGACAGGATTTATGGCCAGCGCCGCCGCACTTTGGAGTCTTGGCGAAGGAATGTGCTATTCGAATCAGTTAAAGATTCAGCCAGTTCCTTACTGGGTCGGGGGACTTGAGCCAACATCTAACTTTCGCGAGCGCAGCCGGAGGTCAATCGTGCTGCTCTCTCTTTCGGCAGCCTTCGTACTTGCCGGCTGCATTCGCCTGGCGCTGGTGATTACACGAACTTCTACTCCAGACCTGAGTGCTTGACCTTTACATAGCCAACCTCAGCTCCGGGAGGAAGTCCCTCAGTGGCATGATCGGGATACAGTTCCCACAGATACACCACATTGCTCGCTGCATTCCCGTAACTATTATCCGGCGTGCTACCAAAGTAACTGCCATCAAACTCCTTGAATCCGTAACTGTTGCACTGTTCTATGATGCTTGTCAGTTCACTCTGATCAAACAAGGCGAGGTCTTCGCGCTGGCATTGTTCGGTCGCCGCGGCATTGGCCTGGTTGTTACCAGTGCCATCGAAAAATAGCCCTAGCGCAGGGTGATGCCTTCGAGCTCTTCCTCCTCTTCCTCTTCTTCCATGTCGTAGCTCAACGACAATTCTTCGGGCTTGGCGGTGTAGACGCGCTCGGTGAAGCCCTGGCTGTCAGTTGTCCCTTTCCAGACCTTGCCCAAGGCGGCCGCGATCTTGTAGGGCACGCTGGCCCAGGGCTGTTCGCCATCGTTGACAAATATTCGGAATTGCTCGTGGAACTCAAGCGGTGGGTCGATGACCGCTGGCAATGGCATTATTCGTGCGGCCTGCGTAGCTTTGTTCTGAAAGTATTCGAAATGCGCCGATTTGATGTGGTAGTCGCCCGCCGTGCCCGATTCGATGCTGCACGGATCGAGGGTGATGTAGCTACCGCCGGCGTTGAGGGTGATTTTTTTCTTCGCCGTGATACGGATTTCGTCTTCGCTGCTGGTGATGTTCAGCCCGTGGCGGGCCATCAGTTCCAGCTTGTCGTTCTGCGCCTGCATGCTCACCGGCCCCTGATTGGCGATCAGGTTGATGCCCAGTTTGCGCACGAACACGCTCAGGCCCTGACCTACGCCCACAAACAGGCGCTGGACCACGCTGATGTCGGCCTCGGCCCCCGCGTTAATCATCAGGTTGTCCTGCGCCGCCAACTGCAAGTGCTGGCCGCTGGTCAGGGCGATGCCGGGGGGGAGCGCTGAGCAGCAGCACGGACGACTTGAGCTGCTCTATATCCTGACGAAGCAGATTCAGTTGCGCCGCAACGTCGGCGGGTTCGGCGTTAGCGGCCTGGGCATCGACGGAGAGCTTTTGCAGTTGTTCATCGGCCTGCTGCAATCGAGCTACGGCCGTATCCATACCGAGCACCGGCCCTTGCGCCGAGGGCTGCCCGTCAGCACTGATGAATAAACCCTTACTGCCGCGACCAAGATTCAGCTGACTCTTACCGCCATAGTCCGTACTAAGCTTGACGTGCTCCTGCCCCCGCGTGTCATCCATGCGCAATTTGTTATTGGCCGGCGTACGCAGCACGTTGCGTTTGTAGTTGCGCAAGGTCACGTGATCAACGTGCTGGCTGTCGTGCAACGCATGGGCAATATAGGGACGGTCCGGGTCGCCCTGCTCAAAGGCGATGGCCACTTCGGTGCCGGAAATCAGCGGCAGGTGCAGGCCATGGGTGTCACCGGCGTAAGGTCGGGCCAGGCGTAGCCACAGGCTTTCTTCGCCGGGCTTCCAGCTGTCGCGGTCGAACAGGAAGTTAACTTTGTAGCGCCCTTCGATATCGATATGGCCGTAGGGGTCGTGTTCCTGCGGGCTGGTGACACGGGCCGGGATGGTGCCGGCGATTTGTGGTTTGTTCTGCAGCGCAGGCCTGAAGCACACGGTTTCCGAGTACGGAATGGCCTCAAAGCTGACTTCAAAACTGCGATCGCGAGCAGCACGGGTGGTCAGGTGGGTAATCACCGCGCCGAGGGCAAAGGCTTGCGGGGCTCCGCCGGAGATTTTCAGGACCTGACCGGGTGCCAGGGTCGCGCTGCTGCTAATCCCGCTGAGCTGGGTCTGGCCATTGAGATAACGTTCGTGACGCAGGCGCACATAGAAAAAACCGCTTTCGCTTTGCAGGTCTTCGTCATGGGCGTAAGGGTCGCCCAAGGCCGTGTAAGGTTCGGCGTAGTGATAGGCCTCGTCGTAGGTGGTGCTTGCTCCACGGCTTTGATCGATGTCGCCGTTCAGTTGAGCGGTGGCGACGCGGTGATAGTAGGCGCGGATGTTGACGTGCTGCTCCACCACTTGATGGCTGGATTGCAGGTTCCACACGCCGTCCTCCCCGCTGCTGCCCAGCCCGGATTGCGGGCGGTAAGGCAGTTCGACGTCAAACTGGTAGTGGTCATCGTGAAACTCCACCACGTCAATGTTCAGGCGTTCGTCACGGGTAAAGCGGTACCAGATGCCAACGCCGGCCAGCAGGCGTGAGATGAAAGCCAGGTCGCTTTCGCCGTACTGCATGACCTGTTCGCGCTTGGGGTATTCGCGCACCAGGCTGAAAAGAAATCCTGGCCTTCAAAACCGTGACGGCTGCGCAGGATACTTTCGACGATCTCGGGCACCGATTGGTGTTGGTAGATACGATACTGTTGGCCCCGACCGAGCAGAGCCAGGCGCGGTTCCAGAGTAATTTCGTAACGGGCTTCATCAACGGAGCCTGACAGGCGTTTGAAACCGGTGATCACGCCGTGCAGCGTGCGCAATGGCTTAGCCTTGGGTGCATTCAGGCCCAGAAAGGGTAAGTTGTGCGGCGCACCGTGCAACTGAAACTGGCGTCCTGGCCGAGCGCTTTCCCGGCGTCGACATCACCGTCAAGGCAAGTAAATTCCACGCGGTAGTTGAACTGTTGCTCAGGCCCTCTGTGCCCTGGAAGGCCAGGACGTCAAGCCGTGCATCAACGTTGCGAACACTGAGCGAGTGGCGGCTGTGGTCCAAAAAAGTGCGCAGTTCATTAAGCATGATCAGGCCTCCATGGCGTTGGGCAACGTCGTGTCTTGGGCGTCGGTGAAGTGCAGGACGATGCCTTCCTCATCGCTGTAGCCCAGGGTCACAGCGGAGGTTTTCTGCCGGACGGCCTGACGTTGCAGAAGTTGCTGGCTGAGCACTGGCAGGATCTGCTGGTTGAGCAGGCTGTCGATGTTGCGCGCCCCGGTGTCAGGCAGCAGGCAAGCGGCCACCAGCGCCTCGTTTAAGGCGGCTTCGATCTGGCAATTGAGCCCGTAATGACGCTGCAAACGCTTGGCAACCTGGGCCAGCTTGAGCGCGACAATGCGCGTCAGGGCATCAGCTCGCAGCGGCCGGTAGATCAGGGTCTGGAAACGCGCCAGCAAGGCCGGCTGGAAGTGTTCGCGCAGGATCGGACGCAGCAACTCGTGCAGGGTGCTGTCCGGCGCATCAGGGAACTCTTGCAGGCAGGATTGCAGTTCATCACTGCCGAGGTTGGAGGTCATGAGAATAACGGTGTTGCGAAAGTCAATTTCCCGCCCTTCGCCATCGCGCATGCAGCCACGGTCGAATACCTGGTAGAACAGGTTGAGGACGTCGGGGTGCGCCTTCTCTACTTCGTCGAGCAGTACCACGCTGTAGGGACGTTGGCGCACCGCTTCGGTAAGCACACCGCCCTGGCCATAACCGACGTAACCGGGTGGCGAGCCTTTGAGCTGGCTGACTGTGTGGGCTTCCTGGTACTCCGAGAGGTTGATGGTAATGAGGGATTTTTCGCCACCGAAAAGCCTGTCGGCCAAGGCCAGCGCGGTTTCGGTCTTGCCGACACCGCTGGTGCCCACCAGCAGGAATACGCCCAGCGGGGCCTTGTCATCCGTCAGGCCGGTCTTGGCTGCGCGCAGGCGTTGGGCCAAAGCACCGAGGACGTGATCCTGACCGATCACCTGTTCACCCAGTTGTTGTTCCAGCTCCAGCAGGTTGGCTTGTTCATCCTTGAGCAAACTGCCCAAGGGCACGCCGGTCCAGTCGGCAATCACTTCGGCCACGCTGCGTGCGTCGACGTCGAGGGACAACAATGGCTGGCTGCCCTGTATGTCGCTCAGTTGTTGTTGCAGGTACAGGCAGGCATCCACCTGTGGCGGCTCTGCCTGGCGGGCGTCCAACAATTGCTGGGTGAGCTCGAGTTCATGCCGGTACTGCTTATCAAGTTCAGCTTGTTGATGGTGCAGATCGGCTTGTTGCGCGGCAATGATCGCCAGACGCTCGACGGCAGGGCCACCACTCAGTTGCTGGTCTTCCACCAGGGCTTGTCGCTCCAGTTCCAGAGCCGTCTGCCGGGCCTTGAGGCGGACCAACAGCTGCGGCTCGCAGTCGAGACTCATACGTACCCGTGCGCTGGCAGTGTCCAGCAGATCGACGGCTTTATCCGGCAGTTGGCGGCCTGTCAGGTAGCGCCGCGACAGATTGACCGCCGCCTGTACTGCCGCGTCCTGAATGTGCACGCCATGGTGACTGGCGTAGCGCGCTTTGAGGCCGCGCAGCATCAGACTGGCATTGGCGTCGTCCGGCTCGTCGACCTTGACCATCTGGAAGCGTCGTTCCAGGGCGGCATCGCGCTCGAAATACTGTTTGTATTCGCTCCAGGTCGTGGCGGCGATAGTGCGTAACTCGCCGCGCGCCAGGGCAGGCTTGAGCAGATTTGCCGCATCAGCGCCGCCAGCCTGGTTGCCGGCACCGATCAAGGTGTGGGCTTCGTCAATGAACAACAGCACCGGATGCAGCGATTGCTGCACGGCGTCGATAACGTTTTTCAGGCGTTGTTCGAACTCACCTTTTACCCCGGCGCCGGCTTGTAGCAGACCGAGATCGAGCGTGCGTACGCTGACTTGTTTAAGGCTGTCCGGGACATTGCCCTCGGCGATGCGTAAGGCAAGACCTTCGACCAGAGCAGTCTTGCCCACCCCAGGTTCGCCCACCAGGATCGGGTTGTTCTTGCGCCGGCGACTGAGGATATCGATGACCTGACGGATCTCATCGTCACGCCCGAACACCGGGTCGATCTGTCCAACTCTTGCCTTGGCGGTAACGTCCAGGGTGAATCGGTCCAAGACGGCCTGCAGAGCCTCGGACGTAACGGTGCCTGATGTGACTGGCATCTCGGTGCGTTCCAGTGCAGCTTCCTGCTGAATCCGAGGGCGCTCTTCGGAGTGTTGGTCGAGCAGTACAAACAGGCGCTCTAACTGGGTGTTACTGATACTGAGCAGCGGCCAAGCAGCTTCACAGTCGAGCAGGCCAGGAGTCTCCAACAGCGCACCGAGTAAATGTGCCGAACGCAACGTGTCATTGCTGCCGTCGAGGGATGCCTGTAACCAAGCGTTCTTGATCAGTTGTTGCAGCTTGCCGCACAGCTGCGGCTTGGCCTGTACACTGCGTGGCAGGATGTCGAGGTGATCAAGAAGGCCACGCCAGATCGCGTCCATATCCCATTCGTACCGACGGGCGATGAGGGACAGGTCCCCCTCGCCCTGCTCCAGCAACTTGAGCAGCCAGTGTTCAATGCTGATCACCCCATGGGCGCGGCTCTGGCACAAGGATGCCGCCGCACTCAGTGCCTGGGCGCAATAGGGGTTGAGGCGGCGGAGCAAACGGGTGGAGTTCTGGGCCATCGGGTACATCCCTGTTCTGGATTCTTGGCGTATCGTCAAAGAAACATGCAGTTCGATGTGTTTGGCTGAGCGCCCGCGAACGGACGCTCAACCCAGCACACCGAGAACCAACAGGCGGCAAGCCACCTGCCAGTCCTCTCGCTTCAGGCGCTTTGGCGTTCGTTCCAGGAATCGGAGTGAATGATGTTGCCGTCCTTATAGGTCCAGGTAATCTTCTCGTAGCGCAGTTCAACCTGTTCCAGGTGGTTGTGTTTTTCCTTGTTCGGGTCTTTGACGTCGTGCATTTTTGGCGCGACTTTTACGACCTTGACGTTTTCCAGTTTGGTGTTGAAGTACTCGACCTCCTGACCGGCGTCATCGATTCGGTACCACTTGAACTCTGCAGTCTTGAGGGTCTGACCGGTGGTCACTGCTTTGTACAGGTACGGGCTGGAGGCATCGATTTCCTTGGAAAACAGGAACGGGGTGTGCACCCGGGTGCCGGTCAGCTTGCCGGTGTTGTTGTCGGGAGGGATGTACAGGCTGTGGTCCTGGGCGATCACCTCGATGCTGCCTTCGCGCTTTTGTACGTCCACAGACCCTTTGATCTCAGCACCGCCGTCATCTTGTAGCCACAGGTAAACGGGAATAGCCATGTGAAGCTCCTTTTCTCAAAATATAAATGCCGCGGGATGCGACAGGGGGGGTGTGCCCAGTGCCGCAGCGGGTAGCAAGCACGCTCCCACCTCCGGCACCAGACGGATATCGACGCGCCTATTGGCGGCTCGCCCAGCCTCGGTGTCATTACTGGCCACCGGCTGTTTCGCGCCAAAGCCCTGGACGGCGAAGCAGCTGTCGGGGATGTCGCCCATGCGTTGCATCCAGTCGCGTACCGAAGCAGCCCGGGCTCGGGACAGCTCAAGGTTTTGCTCAGGGCTGCCGGTGAGATCGGTATGTCCGGTGATGACGATCAACCAGCCCGGCTGTGCCTTGATGGTGGCCAGAGCACCGATAAGCACTTTGGTCGAGCCTGGTTTGAGTTCGGCGCTTCCCGTGCCGAACAACGACAGGCTGTCGAGTCGCACCGGGTCGGGGATCTTCGTCATGATGAGTGCCTCGGGCGGTTGCGTATGGCTGGCGATGGTCGCCAGCAGCGGCAACCGCAATAACTCCCCGCGATACAGGCCCAGGCCCAGTGCCAGTGGTTCGCCCTGCCGGTAGTAGCCGTCAAGGCGCCCGGCGTCCTCGCGCAGCACGGCTACAGCGTCCTCGCGCATGAGGAATTGAGGTTGGTCACGATGTTCGACCGAGGGAATGGAGGTATAGCGTCGCAGGTCATCACTGACCTGGCGCAACAGCAGGTTGTTCTGCCAGGCTGAGCTGGCCAGGGCCACGACGCCGGCCACTGCGAACAGCCACACCGCTACGGCAATCGCCCACAGGACCGGGCGGCGTCGAGTGTGGAGCGGCAACAGGCTCAGCAAGGGGTCGGGAAACGGCAAGGCGGAACTGGGCACCGACAACGGTTGCCCGATGCCCATCAATCCCACTTTGTCACGTAGCCATTGCTGCCACAGATTGCCGGAGACCCGCTGGGGCAGCACCGGCACCAGGGTAATGACACATGCCAGTGGATGGCAGGCATCACGAGGCTCGAAATGCGGGAGTAGTGTTTCCTTCAGCCAGGTCGCAGCGCTGCTGACCTGAACGCTACTGCACAAACGTGCGGCGTAGGTTGCACCGTTGGCGGCCTGCCGCTGCCAGTCAGTGAGACTGACACAGGCACCGGCTTCGCGTACGAGAGGGTTAGGTTGGCCAGTGTCCCAACTGAACCAGGCCCCTTCGCCTTTTGCGGCTTGCAGATAGCTCATCAGCATCAGCGGTAGTGCGATACCACGCTTGCGTACCAGCGCGAGCTGATGACAAAAGGCGCGCAACCGACCGGCCAGTTCAGCTGAGTCGGTGTGTTCGCCCGGGCTGACGACGAACATCACGCTGAGCTGTCCACCCCAATCCGGGCGCTGAGCCTGTAGGCCCATGGTCACCGAGAGGAGTTGATCCAAGGCGGGTACGCACACGTAACAGCCCTGTGAAGTGGTGCGCAGGGCCAATTGCTCAGCGGGTACCGCGCCGAACAGGCCAGTCAGACCATCACCACAGACCAACACCACCGGCTGACGGTAGGCAGACGGCGGCAGGGATGTACCACCGGCCAGCACCAGCCACTGACTCTGCCGTGCAAAACGGTGCCCTGCCCGAATCCAAGCCCAAGCGAGCACGATCACGACGACCAAGGCCGTCACGATACGGGTCCAGACGGCGAACGGTATGACCATCAACAGCGTCAGTACCAGCACACCGGCCCACAAGCAGAGGCCACGTGTCAGCTTGAGCGTCATCACACCCCTCACGCCTGCTCAGGAACAAGCGTGGCGATCAGACCGCCCAACCAGTGATCCAAACCCCACCAGGCACCGACCAGCAGCAAGCCCGCGATGAGGATTTGAACCAGGGGCGAACGCAGCCCGCGCAGTGGGTTCATTCGCCGGTCAATGCCTTGTGTCATGACCACCTGTTTGAGTCCCAGGGGAGCGACCCGAGCATTCAGGGCGGCCAACACTTGCTCACGCTCGGGGTCATTCACGTCGCGGTAGCGGCCCCAGTCGGCATGGGCATCGCCCTTAGCGCAGTTGAGCGCGGTCTCATCCAGCAAGGCACACTGGGCGTGACTGATCAGCTCAATACTGCGGGCGTTTACGTCAGCCTCCTTGAGGCGCTGTTGAACCTGCTCGACCAACTGCTCACAGCGTTTCCACAGGTCTGGACTGTCTTGTACCGAAGCGCCCTGACGTAGCTCGACGACCAGCAGGTAGCTGTCTTGCAACAACGCATCGAGATCCTGCGCAGTAACGGTGTTTTTTTGGGGGGCGGTCAGATTCATGCGCGCAGTACCGCAAACAGATCAAGTTTGATGTCGAGCAACGTGCTCGGCACGTAGAAGGCGCAGGTCCCTTCGGCCAGCATGGCTTGCCCCTTGGCATGCCCCAGATCGAGGGCGAAGTACTGGTTCTCAAGGCGCAGCGGAATGGCCGCCGGCACATGACTGAGCGGCTGCAACGGAACGCCGTCGAGCGCGGCGTTGACCAGATGATCAACCTCGTCCGGCGTCCCCACCTTACACAGACGTGGGAACTGGTTCTGCAACTGCGGCACCGGCATGCGGCAACGTACCGACAGATAAAAATCGGCACCATCACGCTCACGCAGGCGTGCATCGTTGAGCGTGACTTGCCAGCGGTTGGCCCCCACCTCGTCCAGCTCCAGGGCGATAACCCGTGACGGCAGGCTGGCTTCGAGCAACGTGGAAATGGTGCGCATCAAGGGTGGGAACACGCTTTCCAAGTGTTCATGCCGGTAGACCGGAATCTTGTCGATATCGTGTTCCAGCGAAAAGGTCAGCAGGCTGCCGGCCAGCTTGATCAACTCCAGGTATACCTGCTCGGGGTGCCGTGCCGGGTGTGCCTTGAGGTCGGCCAATACTGGCTGATAGGTGTTCAATGCGTTGAGCAGCCAGAACAACGACACATCGGCCACGGCAAAATCGGCCATGCGCTGGTTGCTTTCGCGGCGCATACCCATCAGCCGTTGCCGCTTGGCGGACAACTGGGTCAACAGGTTGTCCAACTGGGTCAGCAGCCCTGGATGGGCGGCGAAGCTGAGCAACGGCGGCACATAGTCCGGATCAAGATGCCAGGCACCCTGTCCGTCGCGCACCAGGCGTGCGACCGGGCAGGTCAGGTAATCGGCGTTCTCGTCACTCTCCAGGCGCAGGGTCAGGGCGTACTCCAGCACCCCCATCGACTGCACTTCGTCGGCGTAGATATCCTGCACTTGCCGCCAATCCTGGTGATAGCGCGTTGGCCGGTCGGCCCTCGCACCTTCGAACACACAGTTGTTGCCATTGGCATGTTCCAGCGGTAACGCCAGTAACAACGTCGCGTCCTGGGCGTCATCGGGCAGCAGGCGGGTCAACTCCAGCGCGGGGGGCAGACGATCCACGTGATCGGTATCGACCAAGGTACCATCGGGCAGGCGTGCGCGTACTTGAGTGGCCTTTAGCTTGCCTAGGCGCAGGGCTTGCAGGTCAAACGCCACCCCCAAAACACCCCAGGGGTGTACCAGCGACAGATGTGCCAGACTCTCATTAGCCCACGCCTCCCAGCGCGCCTGCTGCTGGAATTGTTGCGGGGACAGCAATGCCCCCGCAGCCCAAAGGGGACGGTCGATCTTCATGCCATCATTTCCCTACGAAGTGGTTTAGGCTTTTGCCTTGGGCATCTGCGAAACCAGCGACAAGTTGACGTCCATGCCTTCGACCTGAAAGTGCGGTACGGCGTACAGCTTGACGCGGAAGAAGCCGGGGTTGTCCTCGATGTCTTCTACCGTCACCTTGGCATCGCGCAATGGGTGGGAGGCCTGCAGGTCGTCGCCGGGGTCGGTCATTTCGGTGACGAGGCCACCGATCCACTTGTTCAACTCCAGCTCCAGCATACGACGGTCCTTGGTGGTCCCGATGTTTTCGCGCTGGATCAGCTTCAGGTAATGGGCAATACGCGACAGCAGGAAGATGTACGGCAGGCGCGCATTGATTCGGCTGTTGGCCGTGGCGTCGGCGGTGTCGTACAGGGCTGGTTTTTGAGTCGAGTTAGCCGAGAAGAAACACGCATAATCGCGGTTCTTGTAGTACGACAAGGGAATGAAACCGAGATTGGCGAATTCGAACTCGCGGGTTTCCGGGATCATCACTTCGGAGGGGATCTTCACCTGGTTGCCCGTTCCCAAGTCATACAGGTGAATCGGCAGTTCGGTAACCGCGCCACCTGATTGCGGTCCGCGAATCTGCACACACCAACCGTTGTTGATAAAGCTCTTTACCATGTTGGCCGCGAAAGCGAACGAGGCGTTGGTCCACAAGTATTTCTCGTGATCCGGCCCCTTGACGCTTTCGATATAGTTGAAGCTGCGCACGGGGATAGTGTCCGGGCCATATGGCAGGCGACCCAACACACGAGGCATGAGCAGGCCGATGTAACGAGAGTCGTCACTTTCGCGGAATGCCTTCCATTTGATGTACTCGGCACGGTCAAAGTAGTTGCCGATATCTTTGATGGCGGCCACTTCTTCCATCGTCTGCTTGCCAAAAAACGCCGGACCGACAGAACCAATGAACGGCATGTGGGCGGCCGCAGACACCTTGGCAATGTTGCGCAGCAGGGCAATATCCTGCGGACTGCGGCTGAACTCGTAGTTGGAAATGGCCGCCGCAATCGGTTCCCCGCCCGGGGTATCGTATTCCTGGGTGTAGGTATGCAGGTACAGGCCGCTTTGGGCGATTTCCGGCGCATCTTCGAAGTCTTGGACCAGGTGATCCTTACTGATGTCCAGCAGCTCGATCCGCACGTTCTGGCGGAAATCGGTCTGGTCGATCAGAGACTTCACGCCGCGCCAGGTTGATTCCACGCGCTGAAAGTCCGGATGGTGCATGACCGCATCAAGTTGGCGACTGATCTGTGCATCCAACGACGCGATATGCTCATCCAACAGGGTTTTGTCCAGGCGCTCGACTTTATGCGAGGACTGCTTGAGCAGGCTCAAGAAACACTAACGGCCGCCGTTACCCGTTCATCCGCAGACGCCTCGGACAGGGCCTCGGCGTTTTGAAACGATTCGATGCCACTCAGCTGCGCAACCGGGCTGAGATTGATCTTGGCGAACAAGGCGCCATAGACACCTTGGCTGCTGTCTGCGTCGTGGGTCTTGGCCTGCTGCGAGGATGCGGATGATTGTGCTACGGACATGATGAGAACTTCCTTATTAACGAACCGAGGGCAATTAACATGCTTCTTGTGGCGTCAGAGCGGCCAGTTCGGCGCGTAGCTCGTCACTCAGCGCGTCGTCCTTGAGGATGCGTTCCAGTTCATGACGAAAGGTGGCGTTATCCAACAGGTTGGATTTGAGGTCGCGCAGCAGGTTGCGCATCGCCAGCAGGGCTCGCAGCTGTGGAATCTGCCGCGCTACCTGTTCAGGTTCGAAGTCTTTCATGCCCTGAAAACTCAACGCGACAGCGGTGTCGACGCTGGCATCGGTCAAGGTATTTTCCACCGTTAGTTTCAGGCTCGGCGAAAACTCGGCCAGCACACTGTCGAAGTTGTTTTTGTTGATCCCGACCTTGCCTCTTTCAGATAACGGACGCTGCTCGTGACCATTACTGTAATCACCCATCACCATGAGTTTGAGCGGCAATTCGACGTTTTTTTGTGCGCCACCGGTGTGCAAATCAAGCTTGATGTTGACCCGCGCCTTGGGCACTTCGTTTTGGAAGCTGTTCGATGCCATGACCACTCCAGATATCTCCCTAACGGGAGGTCAGATAGAACCCGTTAAGCTGGAACTCATGACCACAGCCGAGCCGACGCTCGTATCGCGAGTCCGAACAGAGTGCGTGAATTCCATTTCTTGTTCCTTGGATAAATGCGCCTGAACCTGCAGCACATTCAAAAATGCGGCCCAGGCTACTTAGCCACTCACTCGTTACGAAGGCGGCAACTAGATCCTATCCATGCGACCAAAGTGGAGGCGATGAGATTTGTCTCGAAAATCACAAAAGCGCATCAATCTGAAATTTTCCATCGAGCGTCACCGCCCACGACCAACGACAGGCGTAAGTGGATGTCGAATTTGGCTTACAGGTGTCAGCGCCGATACAAAACCGACCGACGGGTAAGCTTTCAAACAGCGCCTTCAGGCCACCGGTTTTTTGCGCTGACTTTTCGAAAGCTGTAGGCAGCACTCCCGACAATCTTGGGACAATTCCTAAAGACACGGTGCTGGCGCATCACAATAATTCAGGCACTCCCATCAAATGTATAGCTGCCATGTCTTTACTACCGATACGCAGTCTTGTCATCGAAGAGCATCCCCTCAAGCGAATCGTTGCGACTCGAGCCTTTCAGGACCTTGGATGTGATGACGTCATATCTGTGACCAACAGTGCCACTGCTATGGAAATACTCAAAAGCAAAGGGCGGGCCGATGTGGCCTTATGCAGTCTGAGGGAGAAGTGTATGCAAAGCCTCGCTGCCATCGAGGAGCTGTGTGCCAGTGGATTAGTCAATTCGATGATTATTTGCAGTAATCTTTCGGCTGACTTGCACAGTGCTATAGATCGGATGCTAACCATGCATAAGGTGCAGGTGCTGGGATACGTTGATGCTTCGGTTCGCCCAAACACGATTATGCCCCTGCTGGAACAGTTCGAGCGAAGCACAGAGTTACCCCGAGATAAAATTTCACAGCCGACCAGTATCAGGTCATTTAATGAAACGGATCTGAAGAAAGCCATTTCAGCTAACGAGTTCAGGGCATTCTTCCAGCCGAAATTCAATCTCGTCACGAATGCTGTCGACAGTCTTGAAGTTTTGGTGCGGTGGGAGCACCCACTTCATGGAATATTGTATCCGTCTGACTTCCTGCCGCGTCTGAACAGCTTCGATTTGATGGACGACTTGCTGTTTGCACTGATCGAGCAGGGTCTGTCTTTCCTGGAAAAAATCTCACATACCGAACCCTTAATGCGCCTTGCATTCAACGTGCAAGCGGAACAGCTTAGCAACCCAGAGCTAGTCACAAAAATCACCGACTTGCTTCACAGGTATCAATTACCGGCATATCGCTTGATCTTCGAAATCACCGAAAGTGGCCTGCTAGAGTCATCTCCGACTGTACTTAAGAACCTGATTCAATTACGAATCATGGGATCCGGGTTGTCTATTGACGATTTTGGCACCGGGTTTTCATCCTTGGAACGGCTTTGCCGCTTGCCATTCACAGAGATAAAACTCGACGCCAGTTTCATTCACGACCTTGATAACAGCGTTAACAACAGAGCAGTGGTCATCAACACGCTCGCTCTGGGTAAATCCTTGAATATGTCGGTAGTCGTGGAAGGGGTTGAAACAGAAAGTCAGCGCGAGTCATTGATAAAACTTGGATGTATCCACGCTCAAGGATACCTCTGCGCTCGACCTATGAGCGGTAAGCAATCACTACTCTGGCTGGATACAAACCGCGTAAACCTCAACAGCGTTTAATGTATGGGGTTGACTACTCGCTCGACTGCTTCCGCTCCACTTATAAAATATTTTTTCGCCAACCGAACGGATAGAGGAGAACAATGCATGATCAATCCACGGCTGCGTATCTTGCTGGTTGATGAGAAACACTCCAGGCGCCTGGGCATAGAAAAAAATCTTGCCAGTCTTGGCTAC
Organism: Pseudomonas sp. FW305-20; assembly: GCF_058788075.1. Lineage (NCBI taxonomy): Bacteria > Pseudomonadati > Pseudomonadota > Gammaproteobacteria > Pseudomonadales > Pseudomonadaceae > Pseudomonas > Pseudomonas sp. FW305-20. The sequence continues at coordinate 38,090 of NZ_JBYTAJ010000022.1, forward strand.
AGTTGTGTGGCCCCGTTTGCATCCCAACGTGATTTACTTCAAGTGATAGATTATGCGCTCAATGATTTTGATTTGTTGATCATTAACGAGTCCACCCTCAGGGGCGCGGGACAAAAATCTGAATACGCTATTCGAAACTGTCCATACATTAAGAATTTTCTGATTTATCAGTGTAATGAATTACATTTTGTCGCCCCTGCCAACGTTTCATCCGCATCATCATGTTTTGTCTTTCCCTACCTCCCTGATCGAGGCGTTATCAGGAACGTCCTGAATTTTGTAGACGGAGGGAATGCCCACGCTCCGCAGGTGATGCGGCCCGCAGTTGCGGCCTTGTTCGCAGCCACTGATGTCGTTGCCTGATCAAATGAGAATGTCGTCGCAGCCCAACTGGCGAGCGATCGCGGCGATAGAGCCGGCATCAACAGGTTCGCATGCGCATTGCCAAAGGAAGCGCGTCGCCCGCAACCAAGACTTTTCTTTGCTGTTGTGCTTGTTGGCGTTCTGCTCAGCATGACGACGTTAAAGGTCTTGTTCATGTCGCGGAATGTCAATTAATTCGCTGACAATTTCATTAGTCTCGTCGAAGCATTTAGCCGCTATCCGGAGTGCACGGCATGAAATCCTTCACAGACAAAGTTGCAGCCATTACGGGAGCTGGATCAGGTATTGGGCGCGCACTTGCATTGGCCTTGGCCGAGCGGGGTTGTCACCTGGCACTATCCGATGTCAACGCGCAAGGGCTGGAACGCACACGGCAGGCACTGGAACTCACCGGCGTTAGCGTTTCCACTTCGGTAGTGGACGTCGCCAATCGCGAGCAGATGCACGCCTGGGCAAATCGGGTTGCTGAGGAACATGGCAAGGTCAACCTGATCATTAACAATGCGGGTGTCGCACACGCTGGCACCGTCGAAGGCAGCAGCTATGAAGAGTATGTCTGGATAACCGACATCAATTGGTGGGGGGTGGTACACGGCACCAAGGCATTCCTGCCGCACCTCAAAACTTCTGGCGATGGACACATTGTAAATATCTCCAGCATCTTCGGCCTGTTTGCCCAACCTGGCATGAGCGCCTACAACGCCACCAAATTTGCCGTCCGCGGCTTCACTGAGTCTTTGCGTCAGGAACTGGACCTGGAGAATTGCGGTGTATCTGCCAGTTGCGTGCATCCAGGTGGGATCAAGACCGGAATTGCTGCACACGCCCGCATGAACCAGAGCATGGCCAGCATCACAGGGCAGGATGCGGACGACGCCCGCAGTAGATTCAATGACAAGCTGCTGCGAACCACGGCGGATAAAGCCGCCGAAGTCATTCTGCGCGGTGTGCAACGCAACCATCGACGCATTCTGATCGGATCGGACGCTCGGAGCATTGATCTGATGCTGCGTCTGCTGCCGGTTCTCTACCAACCGCTGGTGACAATCGGCATGAAGTTGGCCGCTCGCTTCGCCTGACACAACGGCTCTGACTCGTTATGCGTTCGAACTCCGACCCTCCATCCCGTAACACTGCTTAATGCCAATGTGCGAAAAGAGAAGCCGTCAGCCGTTATGCATTATCCGACGCTAAAACCGAGCAAGTTGCGCCCACCTGCCATACCAACTACGGCCATTTCTCGACCACAGCTTTTGCAGATGCTAAACGAGGCAACCGAACGGGATTGCTTGCTGAGCCTGCTCAGCACCCCAGTTGGTTATGGCAAAAGCATCTTACTGGCCCAGTACGTCGCAAACCTCAGGACACCCTGGGCCTGGCTCCGTTGTGATAGTGGCGACAACCGGCCCCTGATTCTGCTCATGCATTTGCATCAAGCAATGGGCCTAGCTACGCCAGTACCCGGTTTAAACACGGTCAACGAAGAAACGCTGTGGGCTGCGATCATCGACGGGTTGGAAAAACGAAAGACTCCCTACACCCTGATCATCGATGACTTGCATTGCTTACGCGCACCGGCCGCCTGCCGTTACTTCGACGAACTGCTGCGCCACGCTCCCGAGAATCTGCACATTATTGCCGCCAGCGAGGGCCTGCCAGCACTCCGGCTCAGCCATCTACGCCGGGATGGACGTTTGCAATTATTGGACACGCACTGCTTGGCATTGGACAGCAGCGAGATAAAGACACTTGCGTCTGCTCGCGGAGTGAAACTCAGCGATGATGCGGCGTACCTGCTGCGTGCCAACAGCGAGGGCTGGATCAGCAGCGTATTGCTGGGTCTCAGCGCACAGACCGAGCAGCCGACTTTGTCGTCTTCTGACACACAGATTTCAGCCGCTACCGCCAGACGTTTTCATGCTCTCACCGCACAATTTTTCAATGAAGAAATTTTAGGTTCATTGCCTCACGAGATTTTGCGCTTCCTTGAACAGCTGTCCGTGGTCAACACCTTCAATGTCGAACTCGCCACCTGCTTGACGGGGCGCTCCGACGCCGCGACGCTCCTCGACCGACTGGTGCGAAAGCACCTGTTTGTCCAGCAATGCGACGATGAACAATTGCATTACAGGCTTCATAAACAAATGCGGCAGGCACTCTATCAACAGCTACGCCTGCGCACTCCCGGTGCCCTGACGCAATTGCATCAAAAGGCAGGTAAGCATCTGCTTCAAAAGCAATGTTACGCCGAGGCTGTGTACCAGCTCGGGCGCGCCCTGGACTTTGACGCCCTGCTGGCTGCCATCGACCGGCACAGTTTTGATCTGCTACGGGAAGGCCAGGTCAACGCGATGGTCGACTTTCTTGCCGATATGCCTGGGCAAAGCATGGAAGATCATTTCACCCTGGCAATTACCGAAGCCAGCACCGTCATCGTCACTAACGATATTGACCGCGCTGCGGCGTGCCTGCGTCGACTTCAACGCCTGTCAAGAGACCAAAAGACGCCCGAACAGCGTAACGAGCGATCACATCAGACGTTCGCTTTCCTGCGTAGCCGGCTGGCATTTCTCGGCGGCAATTTCAATCACGGTATCGCCCTTGTCGATGAGGCGCTGCGGCGATACCCGCAGATGAATGCCGCCACTACCGTGCTGTTGTTCAATCGAGCCAGCTGCTTGTTTGCGCTGGGCCAGCTGCATCGGGCCCGACATGACACAGAGCAGGCACTTTGCGAACTCACTGCCATGAACTTCAGTGGCTACACCAACCTGCTTCATTTACAACTGGGCATGATCGAACTGGCTCAAGGTCACCCCCTCAAGGCTGAGGAGCGCTTTACCCAGATGATTCAAAATCGTGCCACAGGGGCGTCGCACGGATTTTACGACCTTTTCCAATACCTGGGCAAAGGCGTCTTGCTGTTGCAGCAAAACAAATTGCAATCAGCGGCAGAGCATCTTGCTCATGCCAAGACCATTGCCTTCGACATTACCCACAGCGCCGGTCTGCCTTGGGTACTGCATTATCAAGCGCTTTGCCTTGCTGCCCAAGGTCGGCTTTCTTGCGCACGAGAGCGCTGGGATGAAGCACGCAAAATCGCCCGTCAATTGAAACTATTCACCCTCTATCGTCTGGCTGGCGCCTCTCGCGTGCGCCTGGCCGTTCGCGAACACGATCAGGGCTTCATTGATGATTGGCTCAAGGAATGGCGCTGGTGCAATCGCCTTTACGGTACGAACCTGATGCCTGAAGAATGGCAGGCTTATGCCTGGGTTCAACGTCATCTGGGCCAACGCGCATCGGCAACGAGCATCTCCCACTACCTATGGTCGCAATCCATGACTGAGGACAATCTCCAACTCAGCATCGACCTGCATTTGCTCGATGCCAGCCTGTATCTGGACGCTGCGAATCACACAGCAGCCCTGCGCAGCCTGGATGCGGCGTTGCAGCAGGCAGCGAAGCACGGTTTTACTAACTTGCTGCACTTGGAGGGGCGTCAGCTACTTGAACTGTTCCGCCAACTGATCTCTCCTCAGATCCGCCGTCAACACGGTATCGAAGCTTCATTACCCTCGCGCGCGCAACTCGCACAGCTATTGCAAGGATTGACGCCAAAGAGTCAGTCCTACCAACCATTACTCGACCCGTTGACTCGCCGTGAACAAGACGTACTCCAGCGCATGGTCAATTGCCAAAGCAATCAGCAGATTGCCGACAGCCTGTACATCAGCCTCAGTACAGTGAAAAGCCACATCAATAATCTGTTCCGCAAACTCGATGTGGTCGATCGCAAAGGCGCACTTCAAGTGGTGCGAGAGACAAAACTGTTGAACTGAGGCGCTTCGGAGCTTCGCTCCACCCTCCCCGCTTTTTCCCCACCTTGCTCCACCCCAATTTCCACCCGTGGTTGGGCGCGCATGGTCATCGGTCTTTGTTACAAAACCGCCTGGTTTATTCCGCCAAACGAGAACGCTATGACCGACCAGTTGCTCAACGACCGCGACCTTCGCTTCCAGCTCTTTGAAATACTAGACACCGAGGGTCTCCTGAAAAGGCCCCGTTACGCGGAGCTGGACCTGACAGTACTTGATGCAACACTGCAGACGGCACGCGACGTTGCCGCCCAGTACTTCGCACCTCACAACCAGAAAGGTGATGCTAACGAGCCGACCTTCGATGGCGAGAAGGTCACCCTCATTCCAGAAACCAAAGCTGCCTGGGACGCTTTTGCCTCGGCAGGTTTTCTCGCCGCTCACCATGACTTCGAAGACGGTGGGCAGCAGTTGCCGGAAGTGGTACTGCGCGCCTGTATGGCCTATTTCAATGCAGCCAATATTGCGACCCTTGGTTATTCGTTTCTAAGTATTGGCGCTGCCAACCTTATAAAAACCTTTGCCAGTACCGAGCTGCGTCAGCGCTTCCTGCCGCCGATGCTAGAGGGGCGTTTCAGTGGCACCATGGCGATGACCGAACCAGGTCAAGGCTCGGCGCTCGGGGATCTGCGCACCAGCGCTCGTGCGGCCGAAGACGGCAGCTATCGCATCAGCGGCAGCAAAATGTTCATTTCCGGCGGCGATCACGAACTGACCGAAAACATCGTGCACCTGGTGCTGGCCCGCATTGAAGGTGCACCTGCCGGCGTGAAAGGCATTTCGTTGTTTCTCGTGCCCAAGTACCTGGTCAATGCCGATGGCAGCGTCGGAGCGCGCAATGATGTGGCCTTGGCGGGTTTGTTACACAAGATGGGCTATCGCAACGCCACGTCCACGGTGCTCAACTTCGGTGAAAAAGACGGGGCCGTCGGGTATCTCGTGGGTGAAGCCAATAAGGGCCTTGGCTACATGTTTCAGATGATGAACGAGGCCCGCATCGGGGTCGGCCTTGGTGCCGCAAGCCTTGGGTATCAAAGCTACATCCATGCACTCGACTATGCCCGCAACCGGCCACAGGGACGTCTTCCTGGCAATAAGGATCCGCTAGCCCCGCAGGTACGCATTGTCGAGCACGCCGACGTTCGGCGAATGCTGCTGCAACAGAAGGTGTACGCCGAAGGCAGCATGGCGTTGTGTCTGTATGCCAGCACCCTGGTCGAAGATAGCCACACCGCACCAGACGCAGACCAACGCCATCAGGCCGCCGAGATGCTCGACCTGCTCACGCCCGTGGTCAAATCATGGCCTTCACGGTACGGCCTGCTGGCGTCCGAGATTGGTATTCAGGTGCTCGGAGGTTCCGGTTATACCCGTGAATACCAGCTTGAACAGTTTTATCGGGACAATCGCCTCAACCCGATACACGAGGGCACTGAAGGCATTCAGGCCATTGATTTGCTCGCACGCAAGCTGGGCCCACAGGGTGGGGACGGTTTTGCATTGTTCCTCACACGTCTCCAGGCCAGCCTGAACGAGGGGCATGCGCGCCACGACTGCGCCTCGCTCGCCACTGCACTGCGCACAGCAATGCAGATCATCGAAAGAGTCACGATCGAAATGCAGATCAGGGTATCCGCCAACCCCGCTCTTGGCCTGAGCAATGCCACTGCCTATCTCGATATGTTCGGCAAGCTGGTCGTCGGCTGGATCTGGCTGCGTCAGGCACTTGCCGCCAGCCGTGCGCTGACATCCGGTGCCGTGGGCAGCGAGGCCGACTTTTACAAAGGCAAGCTCCATGCAGCGCGTTACTTCATGGAGTGGGAACTGGCCGGTTTACAAGGCCAAGCACGATTGCTCAGCACTGGCAACCGCGTCTGCTTCGACATGCAGAACGATTGGTTCTGACCCTCCCCTACCCCACGACATAACCAAAAGGAATTTTATGAGCGACCTCATCCACTACCAATGCGACGACGGCCTGGCCCTGATCGGCCTGAATCGCCCCCCGGTCAATGCCTTGGGCCAAGCGCTTCGTGCCTCCTTGAACGAGGCCTGCGAGCGTGTCGTCGCCGACCCGACCGTACGGGCGGTTATCCTGCACGGTACGCCATTCAGCGCCGGTGCAGACATCAGCGAGTTTGGCAGCGCTGCCAGTCATGCCGATCCCTCCTTGCCTGACATGCTGGTACGTTTGAGTCAAATCGACAAGCCGCTGATTGCAGCAATTGGAGGCGCTGCACTCGGTGGCGGCCTTGAGCTAGCCCTGGCCTGCGCTTATCGAATTGCAACGCCTGATGCACGCGTCGGCCTGCCGGAAATCAACCTTGGATTGCTCCCGGGAGCAGGAGGCACCCAACGACTGCCGCGCCTGATTGGCGCCAAAGCAGCACTGGATCTCATCATCTCAGGACAATCAATCACCGCAGACAAAGCTGCAAGCCTCGGCATTCTCGATCGTTTATCCAAGGCTCCCTCCAGCCTGCTGGAAGATGCCTTTGACTTTGCCCGCGAACTGCTCGAATCCGGCGCTCCTGTGCGTCCGATCGATCCGAACGCTGCACCGGGGAAACATCTCGAAGTCGATTTCTTCAAGGATTTCCAAGCAAAAAACGCCTCGCGCTGGAAGGGGCGCCAAGCCCCGCAACGCATTGTTGCTGCAGTCCAGGCGGCTTGCGAACTGCCGCTCAACGAAGGGCTAATTCGCGAAAGCGAGCTATTTAAAGAGGCTGAAGCCTCGGCCGAATCCAGCGCGCTGCGTCATGTATTCTTCGCCGAACGCGAAGCGGGAAAGATTCCAGGAATAGACGCCACCACCACGCTGCGGAAGGTCTCCCAAGTAGCAATCATCGGTGCTGGCACCATGGGTGGAGGCATTGCGATGAACTTCGCCAACGCCGGTATCCCGGTCATCTTGCTGGAAGCCAGGGCTGATGCGCTGGACCGTGGACTGATGCAGATCCGCGACAACTACGAAATCAGCGTACAGCGCGGAAAGATGACCCACCTGCAGCTTGAGCGGCGAATGGAACGAATCCAGGGCACGCTTGATTATGGCGATCTGATCGATGCCGATCTGGTGATCGAAGCTGTATATGAATCACTCGAGATCAAACAGAAAGTATTCCGTACGCTGGACAAGGTTTGCAAACCAGGCGCCATTCTTGCCAGCAACACGTCGACACTGGATGTTGACGCCATCGCTGCCGTCACCCGGCGCCCCCAGGATGTTATTGGCCTGCACTTCTTCAGCCCGGCCAATGTCATGCGTCTGCTCGAGGTGGTGCGTGCCCGAGAGACTGCACCTGATGTGCTGTTGACCACACTGAAGCTGGCACGCCAGATCGGTAAAATTGCGGTGGTGTCGGGGGTGTGTTTCGGTTTCATCGGCAATCGCATGTTCGAGCCTTATGGCCGTGAGGCCTACCGCCTGGTGCTGGAGGGCGCTACCCCCTCTCAAATTGACAAAGTACTCACCAATCACGGTTTAGCCATGGGCATGCTGGCGGTGCAGGATCTCGCCGGCATTGATATCGGCTACTTGATCCGCGAATCACGTCGCAGCGAAATCAGTCACGACCCTAGCTACTGCAAATTGGGAGACGAACTCTACGCGTTGGGCCGCTACGGACAGAAGACTGGCGCCGGGCTTTATCGCTATGAAGAACGAGACCGTCAGGATGATCCCGAAGTCATTTCACTCGCCGCGCGACTTGCGAATGAACTGGACATTCAACGTCGGCATATTCCGGATCAGGAAATCCTTGAGCGGTGCTTGTTCAGTCTGATCAATGAAGGCATCCAGTTACTCGACGAAGGCATCGCCTTACGCAGTAGCGACATCGATCTGGTGTTCATCAATGGCTACGGCTTCCCTGCCTGGCGAGGCGGTCCGATGCATGAGGCCGAATGCATCGGGCTGAGTCATTTGCTGTCACGCCTTGAACACTACCGCCAAGCGCTGGGCTCGCACGGTGAGATGTGGTTCCAACCCGCACCGATGCTCGAACGCCTTGTCGCTGCTGGCAAGACCCGCATCGAAAGACTCTGACCCCTAGAAAAGGAGGGTGTCCCCAATGGGGCATTACCTCCTGAAGACCAAAGACAGGACATCGACACCATGAAAGAAGCCGTCATTCTCTCAACTGCTCGCACCCCGATTGCCAAGGCATTCCGCGGAGCTTTCAACAACTTGAGTTCGCCGAGCATGGCCAGCTATGCGATACGCGCAGCTGTGGAACGCGCCGGTATCGAGACCACGGAAATTGAGGATCTGGTCATGGGCACCGGCATGGCAGGTGGCACGGCCGGCTGGAACCTCGGACGCATGAGCGCACTGGCTGCCGGGCTACCGCTGAGCGTGAGCGGGCAAACCATCGACCGCCAATGCGCCTCGGGGCTCATGGCAATTGCCACCGCTGCCAAGCAGATCATGGTCGACGGTATGAAAGTTACTGTCGGTGCAGGCCAAGAGCATATCAGCCTGGTGCAGGGCCATTATCTTGAGTGGGCGATGACCGAGAAAGACCCCATGGTCATTGGCCATGCGCAACATGCCTACATGCCGATGCTGCAGACAGCAGAGATCGTTGCCCAACGCTACAACATCAGCCGCGAAGCGCAAGACGCCTACTCTCTTCAATCGCAGCAGCGTACCGCAAGCGCCCAGGCCGCAGGGTTGTTCAACAATGAAATCGTGCCGGTCACTGCGTCCAGGAAAGTGGTCGACAAGGAAACCGGCTTGGCCAGCTTCATCGATGTGACTCTTGATAGCGACGAAGGCAACCGGCCATGTACCGTGCTGGAGGACCTGACCAAACTCAAGCCAGTGATTGAAGGCGGCTGTATCACTGCCGGTAACGCCAGCCAACTGTCCGATGGCGCGAGTGCTTGCGTGATGATGGATGCGCTACTGGCTGAAAAGCGCAACCTCGAACCACTGGGCTTGTACCGTGGCATCAGCGTGGTCGGTCTGGCGCCGGAGGAAATGGGTATCGGTCCGGTGCTTGCCATACCAAAATTGCTCAAGCAGCACGGTCTGACTGTCGATGACATCGGCCTGTGGGAACTCAACGAGGCCTTCGCCTGCCAGGTCCTTTATTGCGCCGAGAAACTCGGTATCGACCCGGCGAGGCTAAACGTCAACGGAGGCGCCATCTCGATCGGACATCCCTACGGTATGAGTGGTGCTCGCATGGTTGGTCATGCCCTTCTGGAAGGTCAGCGTCGGGGTGTCAGATTCGTGGTGGTCACCATGTGCGTTGGTGGCGGCATGGGCGCCGCCGGGTTGTTCGAGGTGCTCTGATGGACGTTCGGTCGATATTTTCGCTCTCCGGTAAAACCATACTGGTCACGGGTGCCTCCAGCGGAATTGGTGCCCACCTGGCTCGGCTTGCGAGCCAGGCGGGAGCACGCGTGGTGATTGGGGCACGTCGCATTGAGCGCTTGGAACAACTCGCTCAGGACATTCGGTGGCTCGGTGGCGAGGCGCTGGTCGTTGCTCTCGATGTTACCGACCGTGCCAGTGTCGAAGCTGCTTTCGATGCGGCCGAAGTGCATTTCGGTGTAGTCGACGTCGTGCTCAACAATGCCGGAATCGGCAACGCTATGGGCGCGCTGAACATAAGCGAAGAACAATGGCGCAACATGCTGTCGACCAACCTCGACGGCGTCTGGCGCGTTGCCCAGTGCGCTGCACAACGACTGGTCAAGGCCGGTCGTGGTGGCAGCATCGTCAATGTCGCGTCGATACTCGGGCTGCGTGTTGGTACGGGTTACAGCCACTACTGCGCAGCGAAGGCTGGTGTTGTGCAACTGAGCAAGTCATTGGCACTGGAATTTGCACGCTACCAGATCCGCGTCAACGCCATCGCTCCCGGTTACTTCAAGACGGAAATGAACGACGCCTACTTTGACGGGGACAACGGACAATCCTACATCCGCAATGCTGTTCCGATGCGCCGCCTGGGTTGCCTTGAGGAGTTAGAAGGACCTTTCCTGTTACTCGCCAGCGAAGCTGGATCATTCATGACAGGTGAGGTGCTGGCAGTAGATGGAGGGCATCTGGTCAGCAGCCTGTAACCGCGCAGGCAATCCCGGCGGTTTCCAAAAGTCGGGAGACACCGATGCTGAATGTGCAGGTGCGTGGCCGGCATATACAGCATCGGTGTGTGCTACCAGCAGAGTATCGCCTGGTGCTCATCGAAGTGATGGACATTTCCAGACCATTACTTGACATAAAACGACAGTCCGCAAAGCGATAGTTCGCGATCTCACGCAATAGAAGACTGTCGTTCAACTTGTCGCAAAATGTCAACTGCAAGTCATATTTGGTCAGGTTATGTATACCTGCACTTCGCAATACTCCTGAGCTCAGAATAATAGCAATGAGAGTGTTCCATGCAGAATCAATACGACGTCTTGATCATTGGTGCCGGTCTTTCGGGAATTGGTACTGCCTGCCGCATGGCTATGGAAATGCCCGGCGCCAAAGTCGGGCTAATTGAGCGCCGTGAAGCAATCGGCGGGACATGGGACCTGTTCCGCTACCCTGGTATCCGATCTGACTCGGACATGTTCAGCTTCGGCTACTCGTTCCGCCCATGGCACGATTTGAAAGTCCTTGCCGATGGACCGTCAATTCGTCGCTATGTCACCGAGACCGCCCGCGAGTACGGGGTCGATAAAAAAGTTCTGTTCGGCCTTAAAACTACCGACGCCTCCTGGTGCAGTGAAAAGCAACGCTGGACCGTGAGTTGCCTGGAAGAAGCCAGCGGCAAAACCGATACCTTTAGTTGCAAGTATTTGATCAGTTGCACCGGTTACTACGACTACGACGCAGGCTATCTACCCGATTTTCCAGGAGAGGAGCGCTTCAAGGGCAAGCGCGTGCATCCACAACATTGGCCAGAAGACCTGGACTATCGCGGCAAGCGTGTGGTTGTCATTGGCAGCGGCGCTACTGCGGTAACGCTGGTGCCAGCAATGGCACCTGACGCTGAGCACGTAACGATGCTACAGCGCTCACCCAGCTATGTATTCAGCGTACCCGGCCATGATCGTTTGTCTGAAGTGCTACAACGATTCCTGCCAAAGCGAGCGGTGTTTGCCTTAGCTCGCAAGCGCAACATTGTCTTGCAGCGCTTTATCTACAAGATGTCCAAACGTTGGCCCGGACTCGTACGCTCCTGGCTGCTTTCTGGTGTGCGCAAGCAGGTTGGCGAACACGTCGACATGCGCCACTTCACTCCACGCTATCAACCTTGGGACGAACGCATCTGCGCGGTCCCGGACGCAGATCTGTTTAAAGCCCTGAAGGCTGGCAAGGCGTCCGTGGTCACCGACCAGATCGAAAGCTTCACGGAGACCGGCATCAAGCTCAAGTCAGGTCAGGAACTACCGGCGGACATCATCATCACTGCCACTGGCTTGAAACTTCAAACATGCGGGGGCATGGATCTAGTGGTGGATGGTAAGCAGAAACAGCTTAACGAGCTGATGACTTACAAGGGCTCCATGCTTCAGGACGTTCCGAACATGGGGTTTGTCTTCGGTTATACCAACGCACCCTGGACGCTTAAGGTCGACATGACCGCCAGCTATTTGTGCCGTCTTTTCAATCATATGAAACAGAACAACATCGGCGTGGTGATTCCCCGAGCCCCCACTGGAGAAATGCAAGCTGACGAGACGGTCCTCGGCTCGATGCAGTCTGGCTACATCCAACGCTCGGCAGCAGTACTACCGCGCCAAGGACGCCAACTGCCCTGGCGCGTACTGCATAACTTTGAAAGCGACCAAGTGATGCTACTCAAGCAATCAGTCGTAGACCCAAGTCTGGAATTCAGAAGCGCTTGAAGCGAACAGAAGGGGCTCCCCGCCCCTTTTTCGAACCATGGCCCGTCGTCTCGTCAATGCTCGTCGCGACGGGTTTCTTTTGAGCTGCCAGGCGGACGGTCAACAATTGAATCCAGACATTATCTTTATCCATGGTATGTGGTCACGTCATACGGTGTGGCGTGATTGGGAAATTTTCTTCAGGGCTCGGGGCCTTAATTGTTTGACGCTTGATCTTCCGGGCCACGTGGAACATGGCTCGGATACGTCGCTTGCGAGAGTTGCACTCAATAGTTACGTCGATGCAGTGGTCAAAGCGGCGGACGGCAAGAAACGACCGGTATTGATCGGCCATTCCCTAGGAGGACTCATTGGCCAACTGGCTGCCCAACATCTGGACCTTGCCGGGTTGATACTGATCAACAGCGCGGCACCCGCCCAGATATTTCCGATGCGCCTGCGCATGCTACCCGGGTTGTTTCGGCACTTCTGCAAATGGGCGTTATGGAGGAAGACGTTCCGTTTGTCTGCCTGGGAAGCGGACTACCTTATATTCAATCGGGTGCCTCAGGGAGAACGGGCGGGCTACCGCAAACTGCTAATTGCTGAGTCCGGAAAAGTGGCCTACGAAGTGGGGTTTGGTGTACTCAACCTGGCGCGTACCAACCGGGTCCAAAAGGAGCAAATCGGTTGCCCAATGTTGGCCTTGGCAGGGGGGAAAGATCGAATTATTCCCCGCTCGGTGAGCCGTCGAATGTCACGCTGGTACGGCGACCAGCTCGAGTATCGCGAATACCCAGTACAGGGTCACTGGCTATTAGGGGAGCCAGGCTGGCAAGGCCATGCCCAGCAAGTCGTCGACTGGATTGAGACCTTGGGCGGCAGCCAGGGTGTCAGGGAAAATCTGACACCCTGAACGCTCAAACCTCTGGTGATCGGCGACGCTGCAGATGCGCACGCAGTCGTTGCCGGGATTTACCAGTCGGGTGTTGTTGCGCCCGCCACTCCCGCGGGCTGCAACCAAACCACCGTTGAAAGGCACGGGAAAACGCGCTCAACTCCGAGTACCCCAACATGGCAGCCAGTTGGGTCAGATTGATGGTCGAGTCTCCCAGATAGCGCTGAGCCATCGATTGACGCGTCTCATCCAGCAGCACTTGGAAAGAGGTACCCTCCTCTGCCAGATAGCGTTGCAGCGTACGATGACTCAGGTCCATAAAGCCTGCGATCTGCTCAATCGTAGTGCGACCGCTGGGAAGCAGGTTACGCAATAATTGGCGAACATAGGCCGGTAACTCCTGTACCGACATTTGATCCAGCGCATCCAGGTGGTGCTGAATCAACCTGTACAACTCCTGATCACCGGAGCTCAAAGGCGTGTCCAGGAGTTTGGCATCAAAAAGCCAGGCATTACACGGGGCATTGAACTGCGGTGTCAGCCCGATCAACCTTGTATAGGCCTGCGTATCGCACAGCGGTGCCGCCCGCAGCATCAAAGCTCGCGGCTGCCAGCGACTACCCAGCAAGGTACGCATCAGCTGCATGGCGGCGCCCACGACCAGTTCCACCGTCAATCGATGGCTGACAACATCCTTGACGTCAGCTGAGTCATAGTGAAACAGCGCGTGGTCACCCTCTACCTCCAGTCGTATTTGTGCGACGCTCGCATGCAAATGGAAATAGTGGCTTAACTCGTTGATAGCGACACCCACGCTACCTGCGTTTCGGATGAGATAAAGCAGAGGCCCCAAAGAACTGACGCCTTGATGCATACCGAATCGCATGCTGAAAAGCGGATTGCCTGAGCGCTGTGTGCCAAGCGCCAGCAGTGCCGCAAACTTGCGATAAGGAACGAGACTCTCTGGATGCTCAAGCACGTCATCTGGAAGGCCCACCTCTTTTATAAGATCCTGCGCGCACAGGTTCTGGGTGGCGGCGAACTCGGCAAGCCCATGTAAGGCAGAAGCGCGTACGAAATCGGTTGCAGGGATCATCTTGTTGATATCCATCAGGCTAATGTCGTCGAACCATCATTCGCGCCTTCTTGGCAGTAACTGACTACTCGTAGACGCATTCTGTCAACTTTCACAGAATGACGCGATCCCATTTTACCTGTCAGGCCCTCTGGTTAATGACTCCGTTCAAGGTCTCTGCAAAGGCTCTATATAGGCTCATCCACGTATGAATATTTACGGGAAGTGAGACCTGTCGTGAGTAAAAAAAACCTTTGATAGCGGTTACAAATTTACATAAAGCATTGTTTTATCGCGATTTTATTGAGGGAAATCACAATTCTGATCAAGGGTCACAAATCAAAACGGGCACTGTACAGTGCCCGTTTTTTTTCTGCTGAAGACTCACCCAGGTATCGATAGCGTCTGTCCTAAAACCGATAAAAAATCCTAATAAAGGTCTAGCAAACGCTTACCTTCCCATCCAAAGTCTCAGGAACCTCTTTTCCCGTGAAATTCTTGAGCAGAAAGTGCGAAAGCGCAGGAATGAGTACCAGTGCCCCAAGCATGTTCCAGATAAACATGAAGGTGAGCAGGATGCCCATGTCCGCCTGGAATTTGATCGGTGACCAGGCCCAGGTGATCACGCCGGCCGCCAAGGTAATGCCGACCAATGCCACCACTTTGCCAGTAAACGCCACGGCATTGCGATAAGCCTCAGTCAATGACAGCCCGGCACGCTGCTGCGCCAATTGCACGCTCAGCAGGTACAGCGCGTAATCCACGCCAATCCCCACACCCAATGCGATCACTGGCAAGGTCGCGACTTTCACGCCCATCCCCAGCCAGACCATCAGCGCCTCGCACATGATCGAAGTCAGCATCAACGGCAGCACCGCCACCACCACCGCGCGCCAGCTGCGGAAGGTGATGAAGCACAACACGATCACCGCGCCGTACACGTATAACAACATGGTTCGATTAGCCTCGCGCACGACGATATTGGTCGCCGCTTCGATCCCGGCACTGCCGGCGGCCAGCATGAACTGACGTTCGCCATTGCTGTGCTCACGGGCGAAGGTTTCGGCCACCTGCACCACACGGTCGAGGGTTTCGGCCTTGTGGTCCGACAGGTACGCGATGATTGGCATCATCGAGCAATCGTTGTTGAACAGGTCCGGGCTGCTGACCGACGCCTGTTGCGCGCCGTAGTTGAGCACGTTCTGATTGCGCGAGATGGTCAGCATTTTCGGGTTGCCTTCATAGGAACCCGCAGTGATCTGTCGCACGGCGTCGACCAGCGACACGGTGGTCTGGACACCCGGTTGCTGCTGCAACAGCCAGCCCAGGCGATCGGCTTCCACCAAGCTTTCGTATCTCAGGCAGCCTTCGCTCGGCGTCTTGAGCATGATCGCGAACTGGTCGCTGGACAGCGAATAATTAGCGGTGATGTAGGCGTTGTCGCGGTTGTAGCGCGAATCGGCGCGCAGTTCCGGAGCGCCGGGATCGAGGTCACCGATCTTCAACTGATGGCTGACAACCGTCGCACCTACCGCCAACACTACTGCGATGATGATGGCGAAGGTGGCCCAGCTGCGCTCGGTGAACCTGTCGAGAAAAATCCAGATCGCCCCCATGCCTTTACCGTGCGACTCTTTGTTCTCGGCCCGCAGGCTGCGCTCGGCGGCCTTTTGACTGACGCCCCAATAGGACAGAAGTACTGGCAGCAACACCAGGTTGGTGAAGATCAGCACCGCGACACCCAGGCTAGCAGTCATCGCCAAATCCTGAATGACAGGGATATCGATGAGCATCAACACTGCAAAGCCAACGGCATCAGCCAGCAATGCTGTGAGGCCCGCAAGAAACAAGCGACGGAATGTATAACGTGCAGCCACCAATTGATGGGTGCCGCGCCCGACGTCCTGCATGATCCCGTTCATCTTCTGCGCCCCGTGGGACACGCCGATGGCGAACACCAGGAACGGCACCAGGATCGAGAACGGATCAAGCGCGAAACCGAACAGTGCCACCAATCCCAATTGCCAGACAACGGCGACCACTGAACAGAGAATCACCAAAACTGTGCTGCGCACACAACGGGTGAAGTAAAAAATGATGGCAGTGGCGATTAGCGCGGCAGCGCCGAAATACAACATCACCTGCATCAGACCGTCGATCAGGTCACCCACCAGCTTCGCGAAACCGATCACGCGGATCTTGATCGGGCCTTTGCCCTCTTCTCCCGCGACGCGAACGCTGCTTTCGAACTCGTACTTGTCGCGCAGCTTCTCTTCGAGGGTTTTCGAGAACTGGTGGTAGTCAATGCCCAGGCCGGTAACCGGGTCTTTCTCCAGCAGCGGTACGAAGATCATGCTCGACTTGAAGTTGTTGCCGACCAGGCTGCCGACAATTCCCGAACGGGCAATGTTCTGCCGCAACTGCTGCACGCTCTGCGTCGAGCCATCATAGGAGTCGGGCATCACCGGTCCGCCCTGGAAGCCCTCTTCGGTCACCTCGGCCCAGCGCACGGCCGGGGTCCACAGTGACTTCATCCAGGCACGGTCCACGCCCGGGGTCACGAATAGCTCGTCGTTGATTTCCTTCAAGGTATCGAGGTAATGCGGATCGAAAATATCACCGTTACCGCTCTCCACCACTACCCGTACCGCGTTGCCCAGGCCACGCAAAGCCTGGCGGTTTTCCAGATAGTTTTTAATGAAGGGCTGGCTTAGCGGGATCATTTTTTCGAAGCTGGCGTTGAGCGTCAGCCGCGTAGCAGCAAAGTAGCTCAGCGTCAGCGTGACCATCAGGCAGGCCAGCACCACCCACAGGCGGTTATTGAAAATCAGCCGTTCCAACAGGTTTCCGGAGCACGAATCAAAGCTCTTGAGCTCGCGCACCACCGGCATTGTTTGGAGTTCGTAGTGACCCATCATGTTGTTCTCTTTGTGAAGCCGGGCTCAGTCGAGGGGCAGTTGCCGCAGGCCACGAGTGCCCGCCAGTACCAATGAGCCGTCGCTAGCCACCTGTGCCGCGGCGACTGGAGCAGGTGTTGTGTTGGGCTGGAGTTGAAAACTGGCGCCGTCATCGGCGCTGACCAGCACATGACCGGCCTGACTGACCAGGACGATGCGCCCATCGACGGTGACGCTGCTGGCGGTGATGCTCAGCGGCAGGCCAAGGTTGACCTTGTTCCAGCTTTCCCCACCGTCGGTGCTGCGAAACACATTGCCGCGCAGGCCAAACACCAACGCGGCGCCGGGTGTTCCGGTGACACCGAAGAAGCTGCCGTTGTACGGCGTTGGCAGCGCTTCGAAACGACCGCTGACGCGATCGAGCTTCATCACTAGGCCCTGCTCGCCGACGATGAACAACTCGCCACCCACCGAGCGCAATGCGTACAGATTCAGGGCACCAGGGTTCTCGGTCAGATCAAGCAACGGCGTCCAGCGCAGGCCTCCATCGTCCGTACGGAAAATCAGGTTGAATGCGCCGACGATGTAGCCGACCCGCTCGTTTTCGAACCAGACATCCAGGAACGGTTTGTCGGCCCCCTCATCGACCATGCGCTGCGCCTCGGCGACCCGCGTCCTAAGGACAGCGTCATCCGGATGGCTATCGAGTTGGTGTTGGTAATAGGCGAGCATGATCGGGCCGACCTGGCGCCCATCCAGTTGGCGGTTCCAGGTCTGACCACGATCGCTGCTGTGCAGAACCACGCCGTCGTGACCTACGGCCCAACCCCGTTCCGGGGTCGAAAAGTACACGGCCACCAGATCGGAACTGACTGGTACTTCGGCCTGTTGCCAGTGCTGGCCAGTGTCATCGGAGTACAGAATGTGCCCCCGTTGGCCCACGGCAACCAGCCGATCGCCGGCTCGAGTGACCCCGGTCATCAGTGAGTTTACGGCCAGCTCGCTGCGCAGTGCCGGCGTATCGAGCACATCGGCAATTTCGCCGGCAATCACCGGTCGGGTAAACGGCACCGCCATGGCAGCCGCCAGTGTGGCGAGCAGAAACCATTTGATCATCGTCATTATTCTTATCTCGGGTGCCCTGCGGGAGCTGTCGAGAGAAACGAGGCTGCGATCTATTGATCTTTAAAACATCAAAAGATCGCAGCCTGCGGCAGCTCCTACAGAGGGATCGCGGGTGCTAGCGGATGCCGCTGCCGGCCAAAGACTCGGCGGACCACTGAGCCTTGGACAATGGATCGGTGTATTTCAGGCCGCCATAAGGGCCGTAAAAGCCACTCAGGCTGTAGGAGCCGGCGACAAAGTCATAGATCATGTGGTTGATCGTGTCCGGCGCCTGCACGTCATAGCTATAAGCCAAGTGAGTAAAACCTCCCCGGTACAACTGTCCACGCGCGTCATATTCATCCGAGGCCAAAATAGTCCAACTGTCCTCGTCCAGATAGAAAGTACGTTTGCTATAGATGTGGCGCTTGCCGGGCTTCAATGTTGCCTCGACCACCCATACGCGATGCTGCTCCCAGCGCAGCAGATCAGGGTTCAAATGGTGCGCGGTAACAACCTCGGCAGCGTTCTTGTGATAGTTCAGCTTGTAGGTGTTGTACGGAACATACATTTCCTTCTTGCCAACCAGTTTGAAGTCATAACGGTCCATGGCGCCGTTGAACAGGAACGCGTCGTCATAAGTCATGACTCCGGAGGTGCCTGGATTCGGCGTGTCGTACGCCAGGTCAGGCGCCAGCTTCACTCGACGCTGCCCTGGCAGGTATTGCCAGGCACGGCGTGGCTGCTTCATAGGATTGACTGAGTCGATGAGCAAGAGTGCTTCACCGACACGGCGAGCCGGCCCGGTGTATTGCAACTTGACCTTGTAGATAGCTTCATCGATGGCAGCCGGACCTGCTGGACGCTTGGGATCGAACAGAGGAAATTCGATATCGATGACACCCGTGGAACTGAGGTTTACGGCGCCAGAGCTATCGCCAAGCCAGGTATCGTATTTATTACTCATGGCCACCCCCTGATAATGCAAAAGGTGGTTCCACATGGCTTCATTGCCATTGGAAGGAATTGGGAACGGCACACCCGGCAGAGCATTTTCCAGCGTCAAGCCGCCCTCACCCGTTGTTGCTCCCACAGCGTTTGCCACACTGTTTTCCAACACGTTGCGCGGCAACACCACAGAACGGTGAGTTGGATAAACATCCACGCGATAAGTCGGGTAGCGCTTGAGCAGTTCCAATGTAGAAGCAGACATTTTGTCCGCATTCTCCGCAGCGTTTTTACCCGTGATAACCATGCGCGGCTTGTCATTGGCGAATGGGTCGGGGCGGAACGAGTCGCCGGGTTTAAAATCGGCCGGAGGCGCGATTAGACTTCCTGTATAGGCAGGAATACTTCCATCAGCATTGGCGGCTTTTTCTGCGCCTATGGCAGTCAGGCTGGTGCCCAGTTTCGCAGCCTGTTCGGTGTTGACCGCTGCATACGCGGAGCTTGCGATCGTCAACGCCACGGCAGTGGTCAATAGTGATTTTACGAAATTCATGGGGTGCCTCCAGTTAACTCACGACTCGAAGATCAGAGGGTGGTTTTAAAAGTAAGAGTGACCATGCCGCGATCCTTGAGCTGGGGCTGTGTCCCGGCAAATGCAGTGGTCTGGCCTGGAACGCAGTTGTATTGGCCGTTGGCGCCAGGAGCGGCACCGTCCCCGTGTGTCGACGCGTTGCCCGCAGTCCCGCAGGTATCGAAATCGCCGAAGTTGTCGACGTATTTCAGGTCGAAACGGTATTGGTTTTGAACGTCCATTCCGACGCCCACCGAGTAACTGCCCGAGCCTTTGTTACCCCCCAGTTGCACGGAGGATTGACCCGCAAGACCTACGTTGTAGGTGGCTGGAAGGTACATATCGATACCGGGAAACACTTGATACCAAACCGGGTTGAAGTTCACGCCGAGCACGTAGTTGTCCTTGGTGACCTTGTCAACACCGTGATACCAGTGCTCGCCCTTGAACAGTTGTTTGTTGTCGGTCACATCCAGCCAGCGGCTATAACCGAGCTCAACCAGCAACGACGCGCCGTCCCAGACCGGTGTTTCGGCGAACGTGGCCAGGCCGTTGAGTACCGCATGCAAGGTATTGCCGCGCGCCACGCCGTTTTCGCCATCGAAGCTGCTGATGAAGCCGGGAGCCTGCGCTGCGCCCAGGATTGGATTGACAGTGGCCGCCACGCTCGCCAGGGGCATGTTGTGGCGATAGTTGAGGTCGAAACCGACGCTCACTCCTTCGATGTTTTTGGAAAGACTGATGCCGTAGACATCAATGTCGTCCACGTAGAACTGGTTGTAGCTGCCGACGTTACCAGAAGCCAACTGGGTTGCACCGACGGCGACCGGTTGCAAGACCACGTTGGGCAAGGTATCCGCGGTTTTCCGGTAGTAAAGGCCCAATGTACCGTCGAGCCATTCCGGGCTCCACTTGGCCATCAAGCCAAAATCGCCACGATTGTCTGGCGTGTAGGTATGGCCATTACTCAGGCGTAAAAACTGATGGACGCCCAAGGGACCCGGTGTGCCGAAAAAAGGGTTCCGTGCCGCGACGAGCGACAGATTGTGGCCGCCATTCTGCAGACCGTCGTTAAACCCCAGGTACGTGCCGGATTCAGGCAGTCGGGAGGCATTCCAGTCCAGAAAATACTGGGCGGCCAGGGTCAACTCAGGGTTAACGGTGAAGCTGGCGGACAACTGGTTGCGCGGCATGAAGAGCTCTTTGGCTTCGGTGCCCGGAACAGCGAGCGCTTTGGACAAGTCCAGACCCGACTGTCCATAACTGTTGCCATGAGCAAAGGCCAATACACTTTCCCCCCAATAAAGGGTGTGCTTGCCGGCCTTGCCACTGAGCAATGACTGGTCACCAATTTCCGTACTGCCGAATACAAAGGCATCGAGAATTTCCGAAGACGGGCCGTTGTAATAACGGTCCGCATAGCCACTCTGATGATTCGAGTCGGGCTTACCATTGTTGAGCTGGTTGGTCGAAGGGTTGAAACTGCCAACATCGTCATAGGCATGGTCGTACCAGCTATTGGCACTGACCCGCAAACCCAGCTGTTTTTTGTAAACCACATCCAGCTCAGACAACACGTCAACGCGTTGGGCTACGGGGCTGCCAGATGAAAAATTACGATCGCCGTCGTTGTTGTTCCACGAATTCGCCAACTTACTATTAGGGGCCTCGACCCTTTGGGCATAGTTGAACTTCAAGGTGTTGTCGAAACGGACCGAAACATCCTCATTCCCCGTATCGATTTCGAACGCCTGCACAGGCGTCATCCCGAGCCCGGTTAATACCGCTGATGCCAGCAATCCGCGTCGCAGATTTGGATGACAGATCTTATTATTTTTATTCATCTAACTTGCTCACCTTCTCTGTGATTCACGAAAGCTTTTCATGAGTTCAATGCACGTAGGCGTCGTCCTTCGGCGCTCTATCCGGATGGCTGTATGAAGCAATCGGTTTTTCAAATGATCGGACCCAACACGACCGCGTCCAGGCAACGTATCTGGGGCTGTTTAAGGAGTGTCAACACGGCTTGACCAGTGTTCACTTGAGCTCACCGGTTTGCGCGAGCACCTACATCTTGCTTTGCCTGTCCCAACTATTCTTGACGACAAGTGCCACGCACTTGACATTTAGCGACACCAAGGGCATCAGTCTTCGGAAGGTTCAAGCGGGTGTTTAACCTTGCTGGCGCTGAACAATTGCCGTGTTCAATACGATGGCCTCGGATCAACACGCGGGAACGGCTTATCGTCGCAAGCTCTTCAGGAATAGTTGTCGAGGGTGCGTTGAACGCATTTTTTGAGGGGGAGTCGGACGATTGCCTGAATTCACTTCAAATGACAGCAGCCCGCCAGACCAGGCTGGCAGGCCCTTTCAACTGCCTCAAACCGAGGCTTAAGTGACAGTTCTCATTTAATGCTGGGCCATTGGTAATCTACAAAGCGCTCGCGCAAGTCTTTCTTGCTCACTTTACCCGTGGCAGTGTGCGGTAGCTCCGGCATTGATTCGCATGCGTCAGGTAACCACCACTTCGCGATTTTTCCAACCAGAAACGTGATGAGCTCGGGAGACGTTGGAGAATGCCCCGAACGTGGCACCACCAATAGCAACGGCCGCTCTCCCCAGGTTGGGTGATAAACGCCGATCACTGCGGCCTCTGCCACACCAGGATGCGCCATCACCGCATTCTCGATTTCAATGGAACTGATCCACTCCCCGCCAGACTTGATCACATCCTTGGTGCGGTCAGTAATCTGCAAATAACCACGAGCATCCAGGATGGCGACATCCCCCGTATCGAACCAGCCATCAGTCGCTTCCCCACCAAAATATCCGCTGCAAACCCAAGGGCCTCTAACCTGCAAACTTCCCGAGGATTTGCCGTCGCGCGGCAGAATATTTCCCTTGTCGTCAACAAGCCGCAGACTCACTCCAAATACCTGCCGTCCAGCCATGACCTTCTGACGAGCCTGGTCCTGCGGACTCAGCGTTTCGTACCAAGGTTGATGACGGTTATAAGCACCCAATGGACTGGTTTCTGTCATCCCCCAACCAACCTCGAGACGCACTCCATGGCGAGCCATATTCTCGATCAATGCAAGCGGACATGCCGACCCGCCTGACACTGCACGCTTGAGGCTCGCGATCTGCAAGCCGGTGCTTTCCAGATAATTGACGAGCGCCAGCCAAACGGTCGGAACACCCAACGCATAGGAGACCCGTTCATTATTGATCAATCTCTCCAGCGTGGCACCATCACCGGCTTTAGGCCCCGGCAATACCAGCTTTGCCCCGACCATCGCCGCGCTGTACGGTACACCCCATGCGTTGACATGGAACATAGGCACGATCGGCATCACTACATCTTGCGCGCACAAATTGGTTGCTTCGCCCAAGTTGCCTGCCAGGCTGTGCAGCACCGTGCTGCGGTGACTGTAAAGCACACCTTTAGGATTGCCCGTCGTGCCCGATGTGTAGCAAAGACTGCTGGGAGTACGTTCATCCAGCATTGGCCAGTCATAGTCGCTGGATTCAGCGGCAAGCAGTCTTTCATAGCTGCTTAAATTTGGCAGGGTCGACGCCGGCAGTTCGGCTTCGTCGCACAAAACGATAAAATTGCGCACGCCTGATATCTGGGTCTGAATACTTTCCAGCAACGGTACAAACTGAGGGTCGACGAACAGAACCCTGTCTTGAGCGTCATTAATTATGAAGATGATCTGTTCCGCAAAAAGTCGCGGATTAATCGTATGGCACACACGCCCGGAACACGGAATGGCGTAATACAACTCAAAGTGACGGTAGTCGTTCCAGGCCAGGGTTCCTACTCGATCCCCCGCAGATACATCCAGCCGATCAAGGGCATTGGCTAGCTGGCGGCTGCGGGCAAACGCTTGCGCATAGGTATAACGATGTCTAGAGCCGTTGCTGAGCACCGAAACAATTTCTACATCCGCAGCGATCTGTTCTGCGTGATGCATCATCATGGCGATACTCAATTGATCCGCCATCATCAGATCTTTCATCGTGACCCTCAAGTTTCTTTGTTTTTTTGAAGTTGCCTGCCGGCGCTTGTAGAAGAGCGTTTGCCTTTTCCAAATCCGCGGTGCGAAAAATGCTTGGGCTTCGGTTCGCTACCAACGATTCGTTACATCAGAATGCGCTTATCTACGCTATTCGCACCGGAAGGGAGGACTGAGTATGCAATCCGCCTCACATTGAAACTTGACATACTGCGTCAGGTTTTTATCTTTTGCGTTTAGGATTCCGGGTTGCAAAGGTCGATTGCAGCCGGCCACTGGATGTTGGCGCATCCTTTCCGGTCGCTCTTTTTCACCTCGGTGTAGAGACTTCTTAGGCATTGGCCTGACAGGCCGCCAGTACGCTCAATTCTCGGTCGCCGGAGCCGATAATGCGTCGAGCGTGCCCTGGAGCCAGTTGACTTGTGCAGCTTGGTGCTGCGCCCGGCGCTTGGTGATTCCATTCAATCCCAGAGTAATTCACTAACGTCACACACAAGAAAAAGACCTGTCAGATTAGGATTAATCTTGAATATTGAGGAATGCAGAAAGCTGCCGGGGGCCGGGTACAGGATGCCTTCGCGATGGAGAGATTTTCTCCAAACTGCCCCAACTGCTGACACCGCACGACGAACTGGCGACAGAAGCCTCGGATGGCCTTGCTGTTGTCTTTTCGGAAGTTGGCGATGGTCTTGAATCCGCCATCAAGCGCCCGGTCAACCACATCAACTCGACGTTGCGTCGAGCTTCTCGCTCCAAACGTCGGCTCGACTGGAGGCGGTTGAGATAGCTGTAGATGTAGATCTTCAGCAAGATCGCGGGGTGGTAAGCAGGCCGGCCAATATCGGCTGGAATTCAACCGTCAAGACTCAGATTGACCAGGCCGGGTTCGTCGACAAAGACGTCGATTACACGCACCGGATTGGTATCGCTGACGTAATCTTCGAGGCTCTGGGGAAGCAAGGTGCCTTGGCCTCGACTTTCACCTTGGATAACGCCCTCCATGGGCGATCCCTGCGATGAAATCCTCAGAAATCATAGCAAGGGTTCGCGCAGGCGTTTTTACACACTCTCGGCCAATTGCGGGCGCCTGACGGGGCCCCGTTTTTTCCTCCAGCAGACTTCGTTCCACACTTGAAACAAATTCGTCATTTTCCCGCCCTCAGCGTTACCTGAAACAGACCCGCCTTCTTGTAAATCCCTGAGCCTCGCACGATCGATGTGCAAATTCGTGCCATATAAGAAATAGCGTTTCATATATAAAACGCCACTAAATTTGAACTTATTACTTAACTTATTAATTTTAAAAGACTTTCAAACAATGTTGCGACCTGATCACGCGCGGGCATTGTTCATGCACTAAACACCGTATCACCTATAAAACAGACCAGAGACCCTTCCCAATGGCTGTGAAAGAGATGTACGCCCTCGCCCCTCAATGGAACAAGCCCGCTCCCAAGGAAGACCTGGAGCCAACTGAAATTGAATTTCGCAATGTCGGTAAATGTTTCCCGGCCAAGGGCAAGCCCGAAGCGCCGTTCGCCATTCGCGGGGTCAACTTCAAGATTCGCCGTGGTGAAGTGGTGTCGATCATCGGCCCTTCCGGTTGCGGCAAGAGCACCATCCTCAATATGGGTTCCGGCCTCTACCGCCCTTCCGAAGGCGAAGTGTTCGTCGGCGGTGAAGCGGTCACCGGGCCGGTCCGTCAGGTCGCATTCATGCTGCAAAAAGACCTGTTGATGCCTTGGCGCAGTATTCGCCGCAACGTTGAACTTGGCCTGGAAATACAAGGTGTAGCGGCCGCCAAACGTCAGGCCGTGGCCAAAGATCTGCTTGATCGTTGCCACCTGCAAGGCTTTGCCGACCATTACCCGTTCCAGCTATCGGGTGGTATGCGTCAGCGCGCTGCGTTGGCCAGGACCTTGGCAATCGACCCGCAAGTGCTGTTCCTCGATGAGCCGTTCTCGGCGCTGGATGCGCAGACCAAGATGATCCTGCAACAGGACATGGCGCGAATGCTGTTCGATGAAAAGAAAACCGCGCTGTTCATTACCCATGATTTGATCGAAGGCATCGCCATGTCTGACCGGCTGTTGGTCATGAGCGCCCGCCCCGGCACCATCATCGAAGAAATCAACATTGACCTGCCGTTTCGCGACAACCCGCTGGAGCGCCGCAAGCTGCCTGAGATCGGCCCGCTGGTCGGTCGCCTGATGGAGTTGCTGCAAGTCAGCGAAAACACCGAACTGCATTGATCACGCCTGTGTAGCCAGCAACCGATTGAGGAGTACGCATGTTCAAGTCCCTGTTTCAACGCTTCAGCCAGGTCACCGGCATCGCGCTCGGCCTGGGCATGGCTTTCGCCGCCCAGGCGCAGTCGACCGACGTGACTTACCTGCTGCCGGCACCACCGAACCTGCCGGCGTTCGCTCCATGGATCATTGCGCAGCAGAAGGGCTACTACGCCGCGCAAAACCTGAACATGACCTTCATCGCCGCCAAGGGCGGCGTGGACGTGGCAAAACAGATCGGCGCCGGTAACGCCATGCTCGGCGGTGCCCTCGGTGATACCCCTATCGTGGTGCGGGCCAACGGGATTCCGGTGCGCGCGGTGGCAGTGCTCGGTGCCGGCGGCGTGACCATGATTGCCACCAATGCGGCGCAAAACATCAATTCGATCAGCGATCTCAAGGGCAAAACCATGACGGTGATGTCCTACTCGGACACCACCTACTACGCCCTGCTCGCCTCGCTGCGTAAAGCCGGCCTGAGCAAAAACGATGTGAACATCCAGGCGGCCGGCCCATCGGGTGTCTGGCAATTGTTCTCGGCCAACAAAGCCGAGGCGATGGCCGGTGTGCCGGATTGGGTGGTCAACGCCGAAGAAGCCGGGTTGAAGATCAAGCTGATACCGCAATCGCAGATTTTCGAAAGCATGGCCCAGTCGATCCTCGCCTCCGATGACGCCATCAAGAACCACCCGGCTATCGTTCGCGGCGCGGTCCAGGCAACGCTGCAGGGCATGCGCGACATCATTGCCGACCCTCGAGCTGCCGCAGTGACCTTTGCCAAGGCCGTTCCCGCCTATGCCGGCAAGGAAGATTCGCTGGAGAAAATCTTCAAGCTCTACGTCGAGCATGTCTACGCCAACCAGACCGTATTGGGCCGCATCGATCCGGCGCGACTCGAAGCGGTCCGTCAGTTCTATGTCAGCGAAGGCATCGTCACCCAGGAGCCCAAGCTCGACGACCTGTACACCAACCAGTTCATCGACACCCAAACAGCCGCGCAATGACGGCCAGTGACAACAAGGTAACGACACGATGAAAAACCTCAATAACTCCATGCTCGGCAGCGTCGCCCTGCTGATCCTGTTCCTGGTGCTCTGGCAGTGGGGTCCGGAATTGCTTGGCATGCCCGAATTCGTCATGCCGCCACTGAGCCGCGTGGCCCAGGAAAGCCTGGTGATGTGGCACTCCGGCAACCTGTGGCAACACACCCTGATTACCGCTTTCGAAATCATTGTCGGCTTCGGCCTGGGCGCACTGCTCGGCGTAATGATCGGTGTGTCGCTGGGGCTTTCGCCCGCCGCCGAGGCCATGCTGTCGCCGTACATCCTCGCGTTGCAGATTGCCCCGAAAGTCGCCTTTGCACCGCTGTTTGTCATGTGGCTGGGCTACACCATTTACCCGAAGATCCTGATCGCCATCCTGATCGTGTTCTTCCCGGTAATGATCAACGTGCTGTCGGCCATCCGCACCGTTGACCCGGACATGATCAACCTCGTGCGAACCATGAACGCCAGCCGCTGGCAGATCTTTCGCCTGGTGGAATTTCCCTCGGCCATGGCCGCGCTGTTCTCCGGTCTGCGCATTGCTTCGACCCTGGCCGTCATCGGCGTCACCGTCGGTGAACTGGTTGGCGGCAACCAGGGGCTGGGTTTCCTGCTGGTCGATGCCGAAGGCCAGGGCAATACCGCTGGCGTGTTCGTGGCCATTGTCATGCTCACGCTGATCGGTGTACTCGCTTACGGCGCGGTGGTCTGGACCGAAAAACGCGTCCTGCACTACCTGCCCAAAGCCATGCTGAGCACCCAATGATGACGACCTTCAATCGCTTGCTCGAAGGCCGTCGCGTGCTGGTCACCGGTGGCGCCCGTGGATTGGGCTACGCCTTTGCCCAGGCCATCGGCCGGGCCGGTGCCCGCGTGGTCATCGCCGACATTCTCGCTGAACGCGTGCAGCAATCGGCCGCCGAACTGATCGCTGAAGGCCTGACCGTGCATGGCGTGACGGTCGACCTGGCGCAACCGGATTCAATTGACACCTGCATTGCGCAAACCCTCCGTTTGCTCGGCGGGCTCGACGGACTGGTGAACAATGCCTCGATCACCAATTCCGGCGGCAAGACCTGCGAAGAGCTGAGCCTGGACACCTGGGATCAGGTGATGCAGGTCAACGTGCGCGGCACCTGGTTGATGACCAAGGCCTGTCTGCCGGCCCTGCGCGCCAGCGGTCATGGCGCCATCGTCAACCTGGCCTCCGACACGCCACTGTGGGGCGCGCCGAACCTGCTGGCGTATGTCGCGAGCAAGGGCGCAATCATCGCCATGACCCGCAGCCTGGCCCGCGAACTGGGGACTGACAACATCACGGTCAATGCTATCGCACCTGGCCTGGTGCTGGTCGAGGCCACGGCGTATGTGCCTGAAGCCCGTCACCGTTTGTACAACGATCAACGCGCCATTCAACGCCCCCAACTTCCCGAAGACGTCAGCGGTGCCGTGCTGTTCGCGCTGTCCGACCTCGCCCGCTTCATTACTGGACAAACCTTGCCGGTCAACGGCGGGTTCGTCATGCCTTGATACTGGAGACTGCCATGACCGACCTTTCTGCAAACCTGAATGCACAGCCAGACACCCCGAAAAGCTGGGAGCAGCCTGCCGGCAGCGATCTCGAAAGCTGGATGAAAACCCGCATCGCCCGCTATGAAACCCGCAAGTACGACTGGAACGCCTTGAAATTCCAGGCCGACTACGACCCGAAATTCCGCCGCGCGCAAATGCGCTACATCGGCACCGGTGGCACCGGCGTGACCTCGGACATGAATACTATCCCGTCGGAGAATTTCACGTTTTCGACCATGGTGATTCCGGCCGGTCACGAAGGTCCGCCGCACCTGCACACCGACGTTGAAGAAGTGTTCTTCGTACTGCGCGGCAAACTCAAAGTGATTATCGAAAAGGACGGCGAGCGTTTCGAAACCATCCTCACCGACCGCGATGTGATTTCCGTGCCGCCCGGCGTATACCGCGAAGAGATCAACATCGGCGATGAGGACGCACTGATGTGCGTGATGCTCGGTGCGAAAAAACCCCTGACTCCGACCTACCCGCCAGAACACCCCCTGGCCTCAATCAAGCGCGGATAAGCCCATGTCGCACGCCATCGATAATCGCGCTCCGTCGCTCACCGCCGATCTTCAGGCACAGCTGGCTCTGCACTTCCCGCAGCGCCTGCTTGAGATCGCAGGTGCGCGCCAGGCCTTTCGCGAATGCGGAAGCGGGCCGGCCATCGTGTTGTTGCACGGGATCGGCTCTGGCTCGGCGTCGTGGCTGGAGTTGGCGCAGGAACTTGGCCGCAGCGCCCGGGTGATCGCCTGGGACGCGCCCGGCTACGGCGACTCCTCGCCGCTGCGAGCCCTGGCTCCGGATGCTTCGGATTATGCCGAGCGGCTGCTGCAGATGCTTGACGCCCTGGGTATCCAGCGCTGCGTGCTGGTGGGGCACTCGCTCGGGGCCATTACCGCCGTCGCGTTCGCCAGCGGCGTGCAGCAACAGCGAATCAGTCGGCTGGTATTGATCAGCCCGGCGCAAGGCTACGGTCATCCATCGCGCGCCTTGCAGCGCCAGGAAGTGCGCAGCAAACGTCTGCACGCCCTGGAACAGCTGGGCATTCATCACATGGCCGAACAACGCAGCCCCTACATGCTCTCCCCTGCAGCCAGCCCGAAAGCTCAGGCCTGGGTGCAGTGGAACATGGCGCGGCTCAACACCGACGGCTACCGCCAGGCCATAGAACTGCTGTGCGGCGAAGACTTGCTGCGGCATGCGCCGCTGTCGATGCCTTGCGAAGTGCATTGCGGTGAAGCCGACGGCATCACCTCACCGGAAAGCTGCCTGACTCTGGCCAACGCTCTGGGCGGCACATTCAACCTTATTGCCGATGCCGGGCACGCCAGTCCCATCGAACAACCTTGTGTAGTAGCGGGCCGTCTGGCCTTCGCTATCAAAGAATCCCTGACAGGTGCATCGCTATGACCGATTCAGATCTGCTGAAGGACGCTCAGGACAAATACATCGTGCCGGGCCTGGAGCGCGGCCTGCTACTGCTTTGCGAGTTCAGCCGGCGCAACCGCACGCTGACCGCACCGGAGCTGGCACGACGTCTGGCGCTACCGCGTTCGACGATTTTTCGTCTCCTGACCACGCTGGAAACCATGGGCTTCGTCACCCGCAACGGCAATGAATACCGCCTCGGCATGTCGGTGCTGCGCCTGGGCTTCGAATATCTGGCCTCGCTGGAACTGACCGAACTCGGTCAGCCGTTGCTGGCCCGCTTGTGCGACCGCCTCAACTACCCGAGCAATCTGGTGGTACGTGATGGTCGCTCGATCGTCTACGTGGCCAAAGTCTCGCCCCCGTCGGTGTTCTCCAGCGCCGTGACTGTCGGCACTCGCCTGCCCGCCCACGCCACCGTCCTGGGGCGCATCCTGCTAGAAGACCTGTCGCTCGCCGAATTGCGTGAGCTGTACCCGGAAGATCACCTGGAACAGTTCTCTCCTGGTACACCGAAAACCGTGCTGGAGCTGTTTGACATGGTTCAGGCCGATCGTCAGCGCGGCTTTGTCAGCAGTGAAGGATTCTTCGAGTCGACCATATCGACCATCGCTGCGCCGGTGCGCGATCAATCCGGAAAAATCGTTGCCGCTCTGGGTGTGACGATTCCGACCACTCAGATCGTGCACATCAACTTCAACGAAATGCTCCTGCAAGTACGTCGCAGCGCCGACGAACTGTCGCGGTTGCTCGACTACAACAGTGCTGCCAGCCACGACGGACAAAACCGCGTTACGGCTCTGATGAGGGATTGAGATGAGTCTCTATCAACTGCAAAACAATACCGCGATTGTTACCGGTGGTTCTTCGGGGATTGGCCTGGCCTGTGTTGAGCTGTTGCTCGAAGCCGGCGCAGCCGTGGCCTTCTGCGGTCGCGACGAAGACCGTCTGCGCAGCGCTGAAGACAAGTTACGTCAACGTTTTCCCGAGGCGCGGTTGCTGGCTCAGGTCTGCAACGTCCTTGACGCCGACTCGGTCAACGCCTTTGCCGCCGCCAGCCTTGCTGCATTGGGGCCGGCCAGCGTGCTGATCAACAACGCCGGGCAAGGTCGGGTCTCGACATTCGCGGACACCACGGACAGCGCCTGGACCGAAGAGCTGAACCTGAAATTCTTCTCGGTGATCAATCCGGTCCGCGCCTTCAAGGCACAGCTGCAAGGTGAACGGAATGCGGCCATCGTCTGCGTCAACTCACTGCTGGCCAGCCAGCCGGAACCGCACATGGTCGCCACTTCAGCCGCCCGTGCAGGGGTGATGAACCTGGTGCGCTCGATGGCCACCGAATTTGCCGATGACGGCATTCGGGTCAATGGCATTCTCATTGGCCTGGTCGAGTCCGGGCAATGGCGCCGCCGTTTCGAAGCCCGCGAAGAGCGTGACCTGGACTGGAGCCAATGGACCACCCAACTCGCACAACGCAAACACATTCCCTTGGGGCGCCTCGGCCTGCCGATTGAAGCGGCCCGCGCGATCCTGTTTCTGGCCTCGCCTCTGTCGGCTTACACCACGGGCAGCCATATCGATGTTTCTGGAGGCCTGTCCCGCCATGCGTAATGAAAATACTGTCACCGTTGGCGCTGCCATCACCGCGTTTCTAGAACAGTGCGACGTCAAAGCCGCGTTCGGCGTGATTTCGATCCACAACATGCCGATCCTCGATGCGTTCGCCGTGCGCGGCAACATCCGTTTCGTCATGGCCCGCGGTGAGGCTGGCGCCACCAACATGGCTGACGCCTATGCCCGCACCACCGGTGGCCTGGGCGTTTGCCTGACATCCACCGGCACCGCAGCCGGTAACGCCGCCGGCGCGATGGTCGAAGCGCTGACCGCTGGCACGCCACTGCTGCACATTACCGGGCAAATCGAAACGCCGTACCTGGATCAGGAATTCGCTTACATCCACGAAGCCCGCGATCAGCTGACCATGCTTAAGGCTGTGTCGAAGGCGGCGTTCCGCGTGCGCAGCGTCGAAACCGCACTCAGCACCATGAAGCTGGCGGTGCAAACCGCTTTGACCGCACCGACCGGGCCGGTCAGCGTGGAAATCCCGATCGACATCCAGTCGACCTTCATCCCAATGCCGAGCGACCTCTCTCCGCTGCCGGTTCCAGTTGCCGTGCCCGCACCTGAAGCGCTGGACCTGGTGGCCGAGCGACTGGCCACGGCCACCCGTCCCCTGTTGTGGCTCGGCGGCGGCGCGCGCCACGCCGGCCCGCAAGTCAAACGCCTGCTGGACATGGGCGTCGGTGTGATCACCTCGACCCAAGGTCGCGGCGTGGTCAACGAAGATGACGAGCGCTGCCTCGGTGCATTCTCACAAAACAAACTGGTCGAACAATTCCTGCAACGCTGCGACGCCCTGCTGATCGCCGGCTCCCGTCTGCGCAGCAACGAGACGTTCAAATACGCGCTGAAACTACCCCGCAACACCTTGCGCATCGACGCCAACCCGGCCATCGAAGGTCGCAGCTACAACAGCGAATTGTTCATCTGCGGTGATTCGGCACTGGCGCTGGAAGGTCTGGCGGATCGTCTGGAAGGTCGTCTGCAAATCGACCCGACGTTCCTCGCCGAGCTCAAGCAAGTGCGTGAAAAATCCCGCACGCAACTGATTGCCGATCTCGGTCCGTACTCGGCCATGGTCGAACAGCTGCAAGCCCTCACAGGGCGCAATTTCTCCTGGGTGCGCGACGTCACGCTGTCCAACAGCATCTGGGGTAATCGCCTGCTGACGCTGTTCCACCCGCGTGCCGGCGTGCATGCATTGGGCGGTGGCATTGGCCAGGGTTTGTCGATGGGTATCGGCGCGGCAGTCGCGGCGGCGGAAACCGCGCCTGAGCGCAAGGTGTTCGCCCTGGCCGGTGACGGCGGTTTCATTCTCAACCTCGGCGAACTGGCGACGCTGGTGCAAGAGAAAGCCAACGTAGTGATCCTGCTGATGAACGATCAGCGCTACGGCGTGATCCGCAACATCCAGGACGCGGTGTACGGCAGCCGTCACTGCTACGTCGACCTGCACACCCCGGATTATTCCAAACTTGCCGAATCGCTGAACCTGCGCCACGGCCTGGTCACCGACCTGAAGGATTTCGGCAAGGTCGTCGACGGCGCGCTGGCGCAACCCGGACCGTTCCTGCTGGAAGTCGACATGCTCAGTGTTGGCAGCTTCGCCACCCAGTTTGCCGGTCCGCCCAACAGCGAAACCAAAGCGCAGAAAGCCACCGCCTGAGGACTTCGTCATGTTGCATATCACCATGATCGGCTGCGGCGCGATTGGCGTCGGCGTGCTTGAGTTGCTGGAGAAAGACTCGCAGCTGTGCGTCGACTACGTCATCGTCTCGGCCGGTTCCGAAGAGCTGGTACGCCAGCGGCTGGCCAGTTTCAAACAGCCACCGCAGGTGCTGACGGCGCTGCCGGCCGACACGCGCCCCGACCTGCTGGTCGAGTGTGCTGGTCACAAAGCCATCGAAGAGCATGTGTTGCCGGCGCTGGAACGCGGCATTGCCTGTCTGATCGTATCGGTCGGCGCGCTGTCCGAAGTCGGCCTGGTGGAACGCCTGGAAGCGGCAGCCGAACGCGGTCAGACCCGTATCGAATTGCTGCCCGGCGCCATCGGCGGCATCGATGCGTTGTCGGCGGCCAAGGTCGGGGGGCTCGATTCGGTCAATTACACCGGACGCAAACCGGCTCGCGCCTGGAAAAACACTCCCGGTGAGCTGGTCTGTGACCTGGACAGCATCACCGAAGCCACGGTGATTTTTCAGGGCAGTGCCCGTGAAGCGGCGCACCTCTACCCGAAGAACGCCAACGTAGCGGCAACCTTGTCGCTGGCCGGTCTCGGCCTGGATCGCACCCATGTGACCCTGATCGCCGACCCGCTGAGCGAGGAGAACGTCCATCACTTCGAAGCCCGTGGCGCCTTTGGCGGGTTCGAACTGAGCCTGCGTGGCAAACCGCTGCTGGCCAACCCGAAAACGTCGGCGTTGACCGTTTACAGCGTGGTCCGCGCCTTGGGCAACCACGCTCACGCGATTTCGATTTAAGGGACAGCCCATGACTCTCGAACAGACTTTACCGATCTGCATTGCCGGCGACTGGCGCCTGGGTCGCGGCGAGCACTATGCCTCCCGCTACCCCGCCACTGGTGAAACGGTTGCCTGGCTCAATGCCGCCAGCGTCGAAGACGTTGAAGACGCCGTGCAAGGCGCGCATCAGGCGTTTTTGCACAGCGGCTGGGCGCAACGCAAACCCCATGAACGCGCCACCGTGCTGTACCGCATTGCCGAGCTGATCCGTGTGCGCAGCGAAGAACTGGCGCAGTTGCAGCGCCAGGACAATGGCAAACCGATCAATGAAACTCGCGCCCTGGTCGCCAGCGCCGCCGGCACGTTCCAGTTCTTCGCCTCGGCCTGTGAAACCCTCGAAGAAACCATCACGCCGTCCCGTGGTGACTTCGTCAGCATGAGCGTTTACGAGCCGATGGGCGTGATTGCCGCGATTACCCCTTGGAACTCGCCAATTGCCAGTGAAGCGCAAAAAGTCGCTCCGGCACTGGCCGCTGGCAACGCGGTTGTGATCAAGCCGGCGGAAATTACGCCGCTGATGGCCTTGCAACTGGCACGCATCTGCGAAGACGCCGGGTTGCCAAAAGGCTTGCTCAGCGTGCTGCCGGGCAAGGGTTCGCTGCTCGGCGATGCACTGACCCGTCACCCGCTGGTCAAGCGCGTGTCGTTCACCGGCGGCACCAAAACCGGCAAACACATTGCCCACATCGCGGCCGACAAGATGATGCCCGTGTCGCTGGAACTGGGCGGTAAATCGCCGACCATCGTTCTGGAAGACGCCGACCTCGACCACGCGGTGGCCGGTGTGTTGTACGGCATTTTCAGTTCTTCGGGCGAAGCCTGCATCGCCGGCTCGCGGCTGTTCGTCGCACGCGCACTGTACGAGCCGTTCATGGCACGCCTGGTGGCAGCAGCAGCCGAACTGCGTGTCGGTGATCCGGCGGACGAGCGCACGCAAATGGGCCCGCTGATCAGCGCCGCTCACCGTGAGTCGGTGGAGCGCTATGTGGCACTCGGGCTGGCCGAAGGCGGACGTCTGCTGCTCGGTGGCCAGCGTCTAAACGGCAGTGTCTACGACCAGGGTTACTACTATCCGCCGACCATCCTCGAAGGTTTGAACAACCGCCAGCAGGTGTGTCAGGAAGAAATCTTCGGTCCGGTGCTGGTGGCCATGCCGTTCGACGACGAAGCGCAATTGCTGGAGCAGGCCAACGACAGCTTGTACGCCCTCGCCGCCGGTATCTGGACCCGCGACTACAAACGCGCCTGGGCGCTGGGTCGAAGAATCCAGGCCGGTACGGTGTGGATCAACACTTACAAACAGTTCTCGATTTCCACCCCGTTCGGTGGCTGGCGCGACAGCGGCCTGGGCCGCGAAAAAGGTCGCCTTGGCATCCTGCAGTACATGGAACAGAAAAGCCTCTATTGGGGCATGAATGAACAGCCACTGGCCTGGGCCGGAGTGCAACGAGAGGTAGGGTTATGAGCGTATTAGGCATTGATGAAGTCACCTACGGTGTCGAGGATCTCGAGACCAGCACGCGGTTTTTCAGCGACTGGGGTCTGAGCAAAGTCAGTGAACAACCTGACGAGGTGATCTTCGAAACCCTCAATGGCTGCCGCGTGGTGCTCGCCGACATCAACAAGGCTGGCCTGCCGCCGGCCATCGAACCCGGTTCGACCGTTCGCGAAGTGGTCTGGGGCGTCGAAAGCGACGCTGACCTGAAGCTTTACAGCGAGCGTATCGCCAACGATCCGGACTTCATCGAAGTGAACGGCCGTATCGGTTGCACCGACCCCAATGGCCTGGCGATCCGCCTGCAAGTGACCCGCAAGCGCGAATTGCAGATCGAGTGCAGCGGCCATAACACTTGGCAAACCAAAGGCCGGATCAACAAGGCTGCGCCCGTCTACGAACGCGCCACACCCATCGAGGTCGGGCATGTGGTGTTTTTCGTCAGGGACGTGAATGCCTGTGAAGCGTTCTATCACGAGCGTTTCGGTTTCCAGGCCTCGGATCGCTATCCGGATCGTGGCGCATTTCTGCGCACTGCCGAAGAAGGTGGTCACCACGACCTGTTCATGTTGCAACTGCCGGCCCCTCGCGCCGGCCTGAACCACGTCGCCTTCACTGTGCGCGATGTGCACGAGGTGTTCGGCGGTGGCATGCACATTTCCCGCAGTGGCTGGGCCACGGAAATCGGCCCTGGTCGGCACCCTGTGTCTTCGGCGTTCTTTTGGTACTTCAAGAACCCGGCCGGCGCGCTGGTCGAGTATTACGCCGACGAGGATCAACTGACCGGCGAATGGGAGCCACGCACCTTCGAACCTGGCCCCACGGTCTTCGCCGAATGGGCGATCGCCGGCGGCATCGATGGCAACACTCGACGCCAGCACAACGTGGAAGCGCCGCAAGGCAAATTCCTCACCGACAAGCCAAAACCCTGAGCAGGAGTCGTCCATGTCTTCGTTGAATATCGCCATTGCCGGCGCCGGCATCGGTGGCCTGACCGCCGCCATCGCCCTGCACCGTGCCGGCCATAACGTTACCCTGTTCGAACAGTCGAAAGCCTTCCTGCGGGTGGGTGCCGACATCAACCTGACGCCGAACGCCGTGCGTGCCCTGGACGGTTTGGGCGTGGGTGCCGCGGTGCGCATTCCCGCTGCTCGCCCGACCCACCGAATCAGCCGGATGTGGGACAGCGGCGAGGAAACTTCGCGCCTGGAAATGTCCGACGCCGCCGAGCAGAAGTACGGCGCGCCGCAACTGACCATTCACCGCGCCGACTTGCTGGCAGCCCTGGCGGTGGTGTTCCCCCAAGCCCAGGTGCAGTTTGGTAAACGCGCGGAACGGGTGTTGCAAACCGCCGACGGAATCGAACTGAGCTTCAAGGATGGCAGCCGCCACGTGACCGATCTGTTGATCGGCGCCGACGGCATTCATTCGGTGGTGCGCAACGCGCTGTTCGGAGACGAGCAGCCGCGCTTTACCGGCGTGGTCGCCTACCGTGCGGTCGTACCGACGGAGCGCGTGGCGCACGTGCCGAACATCCAGGCATTTACCAAATGGTGGGGCCCGACGCCACAAAGCCAGATCGTCACTTTTCCGCTGAATCAGGGCCGGGACATCTTCATTTTCGCCACCACCGCCCAGGACAGCTGGCACGAAGAATCCTGGACCAGCGCGGGCGATGCCGATGAATTGCGCAGTCATTATCAGGATTTCCATGCGGATGCCCGGGCACTGCTCGATGCCTGCAGCGAGGTGCTCAAGACGGCGCTGTACGAACGCGATCCGTTGCCGTTCTGGTCCAAGGGTGCAATGACACTGTTGGGCGACGCCTGCCACCCAATGATGCCGTTCATGGCACAAGGCGCTGGCCAGGCGATCGAGGACGCCGTGGTGCTTGCACGTCAGCTGCAAGACCTGACCGGGACTGCCGAGATTGCCGATGCCCTGCAGGCTTATGAGCAGGCTCGTTTGCAGCGCACCAGTCAGATCCAGATCGGTTCGCGCGGCAATCAATGGCTCAAGGATGGCGGCAACGCCGACTGGGTCTACGGCTATGACGCCTGGACCGTGCCCATGCCGAACGTGGCTTGAGCATGAGCGAATCCTTGCTGGTCACCGTACTGCTCAAGCACGACCAATCGAAGAACCTGGAAGATATTCAGCGGCACATGAAGCAGCAGGATTGGTGGGAGCGGTTTCCCCCGCAGGGCGTCGAAGTGGTGTCCTGGACCGTGGCCATGGGCCTGGGCCAGATCGGCACCCTGCGCTTGCCGCCCAGCCTGCTGCCGACCCTCAACGTCGAGCTCGAACGCTCGGCCTGGGGTGTGTTCAGCACTGAAGTGTTCCCGACATACGACTTTATTCCCGTGCGCGAAATGATCCGCGAACGGGTACGCAATGGAGGTCAATGAGATGAGAAAAAACGAACCCTACCTGGAGCCTCATCAGGCCCGTAAACGCCCCAACACCCAGTTCGAAGATTTGCTCGGCGACTCCATCGAGCGCGCCTTTGGCAATGGCGTCACCGAGTTGCCCGAGTTGCTCGCGCACCTGAACCTGGCCGGGCCGCCCTGCCCGCTGACCACCGGTGAGTGGACACCAGACGCTTATAAAACCCTGATGGCTCGGCTGGGCGAATGACCCGCCGGAGGTAAATAAGAAATGAACATGAACACAACCGTCGATCCTGTAGAAAACCTCCTGGCAAATGGCTTGAAGAACCTTTGGTTCCCAGTCCTGCCTAGTGACCAATTGGGCGAGAAACCGGTGTCGATCCGTCGACTGGGCTACAAGATTGCCTTGTGGCGTGACAATGACGGCAGCGTGCATGCCCTGGAAGATCATTGCCCTCATCGCGGCGCGCCGCTATCCCAGGGCCCGGTATTGGGCGATCGTCTGCAATGCCCTTATCACGGCGTCGAAGTGCGCTGCGACGGTACCGTCACCAAGGTTCCCGGCAGCCCTGGTTGCAAACTCGAAGGCAGTCGCCCGACCCGGATGTTCCACACCCGTGAAGCCGCCGGCGCGATCTTTCTCTACAACGCTGCCGAACCGCACGTTGAAAATCCACCGGAACTGGTGCTGCCCGAGCAACTGACGTCGCCTGAGTGGAGCAGCTTCGTTTGCTACGCCGAGTGGAAAGGCGACTACCGCTACGTCATTGACAATGTCATGGACCCAATGCACGGCACCTACCTGCACAAGATGTCGCACTCCATGAGCGAAGGCGAAGCCACCGCCAAGTTCGTCACCCGCGACACCGACAAAGGTTTCTTCTTCGAGAAGGAAGGCCAGCGCGGGGTGAACTTCGACTGGACCGAATTCATGGACGACAGCTGCCACTGGCTACGCCTGGAAATCCCCTATCCGAAAACCGGCGGCCCGGGCGGCAACTTCACCATCATCGGCAGCTACACGCCGAGCAGCACTTCCCTGTCGGCCGTGTTTCACTGGCGTTGCCGGCCACTGACCGGCTGGCAGCGCGACACCTGGCGCTTCCTCTACAAGAACCGTCTGGAAGCCCGTCACTGGGCAGTGCTGGAACAGGATCGGGTGCTGCTCGAATTCATGGAACCTGACGCCAACCAGCGGGAAAACCTCTACCAGCATGACCTCGGTGTGGTGCGCCTGCGTCGCTACCTGAAAAACGCAGCCAAGGCCCAACTGGAGCTGATCGACGCGAAGCAGTTGTCATGAACGTGATCGTGCATCCTGTTCAGGCCGGCATGTGTGTCGATTTGCGAACTGTCGAAAAGAGGTGACCGATGTCCCATTCCTCCCCCATCACCGCGCTCGTGCACACCTTGCGCTACGAAGCCGAAGGCATCATCAGCGTCGAGTTACGGCCCTATGGCGACACCGTGTTCGCCCCGTTCGAGGCCGGCTCGCATATCGATCTGCATCTGCCCAACGGCCTGGTACGCAGCTACTCGCTGCTCAACTCGCCGAGCGATCGTGACCGCTATGTGGTCGGCATCCTGCGTGATCGCAACAGCCGTGGCGGATCGGAATATGTGCACGGGCAATTGCGGGTCGGCATGCAACTGCCGATCTCGTCGCCGCGCAACAATTTCCAGCTCGACCTGAGCGCCAGGCACAGCGTGCTGGTGGCCGGCGGTATCGGCATCACGCCGATCTATTGCATGTTCCGCCAACTGCTGGCACAGGGAAAATCCGCCGAGTTGATCTATTGCGCCCGTTCGCGTCAGGAAGCCGCGCTGGTGGAAGAACTCAGCGGCCTGAGCGCCAAAGTCGTCTACCACTTCAACGACGAAAAAGGTATGCCGCCGGACCTGAGCACCTATCTGGCCGGCCAGCCCGACGATACGCACTTTTATTGCTGCGGTCCGACGCCGATGCTCGATGCCTTCGAAAGCACCTGCGAAGGCCTCGGCTATCCCCATGCGCATATCGAACGTTTTGCCGCGGCTGAACTGCCGCCGTCCGAAGACGCGCAGAGCAGTTACATCGT
The DNA here is from genome assembly GCF_058788075.1 of Pseudomonas sp. FW305-20. Taxonomy (NCBI): domain Bacteria; kingdom Pseudomonadati; phylum Pseudomonadota; class Gammaproteobacteria; order Pseudomonadales; family Pseudomonadaceae; genus Pseudomonas; species Pseudomonas sp. FW305-20. Next base: position 78,139 of record NZ_JBYTAJ010000022.1, read on the forward strand.
CGAGTTGAAAAAGTCCGGCAAGACAATGTCCATCGAGCCGGGACTGAGCTTGCTCGATGTGCTGCTTGAGGCGGGGTGTGACATTGAGCACAGCTGTCGCGAGGGTGTGTGCGGTTCGTGCGAAACACGCGTCCTGGAAGGTGATATAGACCATCGTGACGGGGTGCTGACAAAAGCCGAACGTGCCGCGAATAAATCCATGATGGTATGTGTATCGGGATGCAAGAGTCGGCGTTTGGTACTCGATCTGTAACACTTTGCTCTATTTCATCCATTAAACAGGCCGACTTCTTAGTCGGCCTTTTTTATGCGCGTGAAGTAAGGCCGCACAGATAATGTGCAGTTTCGTTACCCCCTGACTGCCCTGTTTCGCAGGCAATACGCAAAAATGCGTTTCCCATATAAACAATTGTTTTTACTGGATTTATTACCGACCAGCAGCCCAAGTCCGGACTGGCATGTTTTCTGCTCTATCCCTATCAGATACATAGGTCAGACGCCGTATTACCTACGAAACAATCAAAACAAAATCGCACTGCATAACAGCAACACATGAGGCCTTCCTTTTATTGCCCCTTCCAAGGCAAGCGGGAAAGTGTTGCCGATCACTTTGTAGCGCTCAACATCGCAGGGGGAAGTCAGCATGAAGAATTACATTATAGGTCTGGGACTGATGATGAGCAGTTGCCTCAGCTTCGCAGGCGAACCCGGTCCTGCCGCCCCCGTGACTTCGATCACCGGCAAGAAGCCGTTTCCGCATATCGCCTGGCGTAGCGAAGACGGCCAAAGCAGCCTGGACATTGGCGGCGCCTTGCGCACCAATTACCGCGACGAGCACTGGGACACCACTGAAAACAACGGCCGGTTTCTGTTCGACACCTTCCGTATCGATGTGCAAGCGACTTACAAGAACCTCTACAGTGATGTCGGCTACTGGTTCCAGGACGACGGTAAACGCTCTATCGATCGCGGCTTCGTTGGCTATCGCCTGAACAGCAATTCCAATCTGCAAGTGGGCGCGCCGTTCAAACCGTTCGGACTGGAACCCTACCCGCAATTTGGCTGGAGCTATCACCTGCCCTTCTTCATGGGTTACGGCGTCAGCGCCGGCACCGGTTTGAAGTACAGCTACAAGGACAAGGACTGGGACCTGCAACTGGGCTACTTCCCGCGCATGTTGCCGTCCGACATTCGCTACTCACCAGAAGTCGGGCGCTACGCAGACCTCAAGGACAATGCCATTCCCTTCACCCAGTCGCGCCAGGATAACGAGAAGCACAACCAGCTCAACGCCCGCGTCGCGCGGACCTTTGTCAACGATGGCTGGAAAACCGAAATCGGCGCATCGCTGGCCACCGCCCAGCTCTATAACGCCACCACCAAGGACGACGGCGACTATTGGGCCGGCGGGGTCCACGCCATCATCAACGCCGGCCAGTGGACCGTCAGCACCCAGGGCATTCGCTACGAGTACGACCCGAAAAACCCGGCCGGCATCAGTGACAATTCAATTCTGATGGGCAGCAACGGGCTGACGCCCGCTTACCTGATTGCCGCCAAAGCCACCATCGCTTCGCTGAACGTCAGCTACGACATCCCTACGCCGAAACTGGGACCCTTGAAGAAAATCAAGCTGTACAACGACTACAGCCGCATGATGAAGGACGAGAGCGGTTGGGACGACTCGCAGATGTACACCGTGGGCGCACAGTTCCTGGCGATGCCGATCATGGCGTGGGTCGATCTGACCTGGGCGAAAAACGCCAACCCCTATGGCGGCGTGGAAAACGGTACAGGGTTTACCAATACCAGTTCGGTCGGCAGTAATCAGTGGTACTACCGGACCAATATCAATATTGGGTATTACTTTTGATTCGTGGTTGATTGCCGTTGCAGTGGGTCGATTGTTGCCCTTCGTGACGGGCAGCAGTCGGCCGATTCTGTTGAAAAAGTCGGTTTTCCCAAAACGCTCGAACATTGATGGGTGAAAACACCTCTTTTGCACGCTGCTACGTGAAATCTGAGTCCTGAACCTTCTACCAAAAACTCAGATTTCAATCTCAGGTGCGTACTTTTCTGCCGTGGAAACCGAAGCCGACTTTTTCAACGGAATCGGCCGGAATCTGCCCTTATTGCCTATAGTCATCAACCGACACTCACGCCCACGAATGTTCATTTTCGAAGGCTCGTGAAAGACGTCTAGGTAGCTATTTCAGCCTTGCGCTTGGGCTGAAGAATGGCGACACCCCAAATGTCTCCGGATAGCCTGCTTCGAATTGTCCTTGCATCAAAACCTCGCTCCTGCTGGGGTAGTGGCGAAGTATTTGATCTGCCATATCACGCAACTCAGAGTTCAGAGTGCTGTCTTGCGAAATTTCTCGCAAAAACACTCCGGCGGCAATCACCGCCCTAGTACGCTCGTGAGGCATAGTCATAAGGTTTTCCTATTTACAAAGTGGTATTCAGGAGCTTACTGGCAAGTATCGGTACCCGAAACCGGAATACGACCGACCACCAGGTCATTGGCCGCTGCAGCTTGATCGACGTAGCCGAACGAGATTCCGAAGAATATCTCATTGATGCTGCGCTGCCGATCGTTGGCGCTGCTGAAGGGGGACCCACTTGCTCTGCCTTGCAAGGCCGCCGTCGCTGCTTCGTCTTCTCACTAGACGGGTGCCCACGTACCTATAGCGTGAACCGCCGAGGCCTTACGTCACACTGGTCGCCGCGTGGACTTTACAACGACTACCTACATGACTCGAAGGCGTTCGTTGGGGAGCTTACTGCTTGTGACCACCAGCATCCATCTAAGTGAAAGTCTCTGGGCATCAATGCTAAACCGCGATGTCATTTCGGGTTGGTGCGCACTGAGCTTTCAACGTCTGCTATTGGCTCATCCTTCCCTATCTTTAAATCTCTTAATCTTGGCGGCTGACATGAATGCTTCCTGTAGATACGCGCCTTGTCGCCCGCATCATTGCGCTGGTCGATTAGATTGATGTTTACCTCAATACATCGCTGGTGGGTGAACAAACATGGCCGCGATACTGGACTCGCATACGTGGGGCTCCCTGACCCTAGATTCAAATTGTAGTTTTTGGTGTATTGTTAGTTGACTAACAACATAGAGAATTAACATGTCAAAACTCGCAGAATTTCGTCAGCTTGAAAAGCATTTGGCTGAACAACTCCAAGCACTGGAAGCCCTGAAAGGTGACGTAGGCCTCAAGAAAGAAATCGAGTTCGAGACCAAACTGCGTGCACTGCTGGCCGAGTACGGCTACAGCCTACCAAACGTGATCAACCTGCTAGATCCTCAATCGAGCCGTCGCGCTTCCACCGTCGATTCCAAGGTTGGCACCCGTAAGCCACGCCAAGTGAAGGTTTACAAGAATCCTCATACCGGCGAAGTCGTCGAAACCAAAGGCGGCAATCACAAAACGTTGAAAGAATGGAAAGCAGAACACGGCTCCGCGACCGTTGAGTCTTGGCTGACCCAGTAATTGTGGAATGAGTACAAAAGTAGGGGGGATAGGGCAATTTTCCGAAAGTTTGGATTAATCTACCTCCTTAATTTTCATGAATTTTTCAGAAAAAACTGGTCATTTAAAAATGTCATTTTTGTCATTTTTCGGGTCAAAAGCGGCATAAAAAATCTTCAGAAATTGGCCGTTTTTGTCCATTTTATGGACCTTCCGTCTCATTATTCCTCGACAGAGAACAGCTGTTGCCACGTCAACTCGTTAGATGGACCGGGCGAACAGGGGAGCGAAAGGTAAGCGAGTGAAGTCCTAGCCGCCTTTGCGGTGGTTGAGATATTGCACCTCAAGAGCTGAAGGCCCAATACGGCCATTGAAGGCATTGCCTATTTACCGTTCTCTGTCGACATTCTCGGCCAGCTCGGCAAAGGTGATTCGATCAGAATGATGAGCGCCAGCTGATTAAGGTAAGTGGTCGATTGGCGACGCATTTACGCGCCGAAGATGTGGACTATTTCCCTTTCGCTGAGCTCGTCCGATTTTTGAGACAATTCTCAATGATATTTATAATTTACAAACATAAAATCGGGTGGTGCCTCTAAATTTCTAATGGATTAAATAATTAATTCCGCACCAAGCACGCCTTAGGACAGCCAGCGTCGCCAGACTTACCAATAGGGCTTAAATTGAAGTTTTCATATGGTTGACACTGGGCTTTCATAGTTGCCGTGCCCGGCTCGACTTTTTGGAATTCACGCCTCTACGGATTGAGGAATACTGAATGAACTCTAGAATCTCATCTTCCCAGTTAGAATTGCAAACAAGCACAATTGCCGAGCGGGACCGTACGTTCAGCCGGGTAATCTGGCGATTGATACCATTTTTAATGTTTGTTTGGTTTCTTGCTTGGATCGACCGAGTAAGTGTGAGCTTCGCAAAGCTGACGATGATAAGTGATTTACAGTGGTCCGATACTATTTATGGGGTGGGTGCCGGGATTTTTTTCATCGGCTACTTCCTATTCGAAGTACCAAGCAATCTTTTATTACAGAAGATTGGGGCCAAAAAAACCATAATGCGAATCACCATCGGCTGGGGCGCTATATGTGTGCTTATGGCTTGGGTGACTTCTCCGCTGGAATTCTATATTCTCCGTTTTTTGATGGGAGTATTTGAAGCGGGCCTGCAGCCAGGAGTAATTCTTTATTTAACTTATTGGCTGCCGGCGCAACGTCGCGGTAAAGCGCTAGGAGTGTTCATGTCAGCTTCCGCGCTTTCCCTTATGTTCGGCAGTCCAATCGCAGCCTATTTGATGGAGACATTGAATGGCACTGGTGGACTTTCGGGTTGGCAGTGGCTCTTTATCGTTGAAGGCTTTCCGTCTGTCATGGCAGGCATCGCAGCTTACTTTATCCTTTGCGACTCACCTTCGAAAGCTCGATGGTTGAACGCCAGACAGAAAGCTCACATCGAAACTGAGTTGGCAGAGGAAACCCAGAATTTTGGACCTCGTGAGCACCGCTTCTTCGCATCGATAGCCAACGCCAGATTTTGGATTTTGACGTTGATTCTATTTTGCATCGTTGCGAGCAATACAACACTCGTTTACTACGGCCCTAGCATTGTGCGTGAAGTCGGAGTAACTGACGTCAGAACACTGGGTTGGGTCATGGCGGGAGTCTATGCCTGGGGTTGGCTTGGCATGGTTGGGGGTGGTTACTTTTCTGATCGTGGATGTGGAGTAAAATGGAACATCGCGATGACTACTGCACTCGGCGCCTTTGGCTTATTACTAACAGCTCACTTTCTAGAGCAAGGAAGTGCAGCCGGCGTGGTTATATCGTTGTCCATAGCCTCAGCCGGAACCATGGGATCGCTACCAATCTACTGGCAGATTCCAAGCCGCTATCTTTCAGCCGGCGCACTGGTTGTAGGCGTCGCATTCATTAACTCTGCTGCAAACCTTGCCGGGTATTTTTCCCCACAACTGTTTGCTTACTTCAAGAGTAATACGGGGCAGTACACCCTAGGCTTGACGGCTGTCGCAGCGATCGAGCTTGTCGCAACAGTACTTATAATAAGCTTCATCTCGAAGGCCAAGTAAACTGTACTGGTAAGCCTATTTATCCATTGGCGAGTGGCTGGGTGAAACTGGGAGCTTCGAGCATCTAAGCCAAAGCAACAATTACTTGTTCTCTCCGCTCCCTCCCCAAAATACAATTACAAGTATCTGTCAGCCTCCTGAATCACCAGTTCCTTGAAGAGTTCAGGATGTGCTGCATAGCGTATCGGTCAATCGAGTGGTGACAGCATCTGGTCCTTTCTGTCTACGCGCTTGACCAGTTGGATATCTACCCGACGATTCGCGGCGCGCTCTTCCCCTGTACTGTTTCCGGCAATGGGCTGAGTAGCACCGGCTCCGCGTACAACGAAGCAGCTATTGGGCAGAGTTTGCTGTATCCAGTCTTTGACCGCCACCGCCCGAGTGCGAGACAACTCCAGATTCTGTTGGTCATCCCCGGAACTGTCCGAATGCCCTGTGATGACCACCAGTCAGTCGGTCCTAGGGGTAAGTTGGGCCAGCGCGCTGACCAGAACCCTAGTGGCCTCCGGCCTGAGGTCGGCGCTGCCAGGCGCAAACGATAGATGCTCATCCAACCGAATCGATTCGCTTGGACCCATTAACGACGTCAGCGGAGCATCGGCCACTCTGTGTTTTTTCAACCACCAATAGCTTCCGGCCGCTAGCAGCGTAATGAGCCGCAGCACCAGTCCGATGAACGGAATGAGCAGCCTGTTACGCTGAGGTGGCGGCACAGGTGAGTGCTTCTCCTCCAGTGCGACCACGACCACACCAGCTGGACTGCCAGTCTGCAACGAAACAACGTTGCCTCTAGTACTGCCCACGCGATGAGTGTCTGCGTGCGACACCCCCATGTAGGGGAGGAACTCGTCATCCATCGACTCGCGCTCCAAACGCCGAAGCAGATTGCCCGCCTGCTGACGCAGTGACTGCAACGCTACCAGCGGGGCCGGGGTGCAATCGCGCGCGCCCGCCTTATCCAGGTTGAGCTGCGCTGCGCTGCGCGGTCCGGGAACGCCTCGGCGAGGCGTCGCTTCCGGAGGCGTCGAAGGGATAGCGGCCCTCAAAGGCTCGACTCCAGTTAGCCACGACGGCGCGCTGCCATTGCCTGTTCAGGCCCTGCGCCGAGGGCTGCAATATGCCTTCCCAGGCCTGGTTCAGCGGCTGCACAAAGAGATTTTGGCCAAAACCGCTCCACTCCGAGCCCAGGCTGGCGGCGATCAGGCTGCCGTAATCGAGGGTGCCGGTCAGGTCCACGCTGGTGCCCTTGAACACCGTCTGCGCCAGAGCCTGGGTCATTGCCCGGGGATTGGGGGCGTTGTTGACCTGCTGCAACTTCAGACGCACACGAGTTGGGCCTTGAGCACCTCGGGCGTCAGTTCGCTGTCGATGGTGCTGTGCTGGTCGCTCAGCACCCAGTCAATCTCCTCCCGGCGCGTCTCCGCCATCTCCTCGATCACCTTGCTCACCTGCCCTTCCCAGGCCTGGCGGGTGAACATGTCGGGTACGCTATTGGGCGTATCGAACAGCATCGAGGCAGGCAACACACCCCGACTGGCGTATCGAAACCAAGCCCACCCTGGTGGCACAAGCCCGACAGGTATTGCTAGGGCAACTGGGGCGGCGCAACGGCGTGGCCAGCCTTTACCAGCAGGTGATCGATCAGGCGAGCAACAACTACGCCGACCTGACACTGATGGACATGGTCGCACTCATGGCTCGCGCACCAGCCGAATGGTCTGCAACTTTTCGAAGCTAGGTTTGGTACTTCCGTCAGCCACTATACTGCCGTCGGGATAAATGAAGCGGGTATAGTTACCCTTTTGCTTGACCTTAGGCCCTTGCAAATAGACAACTTTTCCAGAGTGCAGGACAGGTTCAAATTCAACCTTTTTCGCATTTAAGGCCCTATACGCAATAAAAATATCACCTTCCCCCAATAGCAAAACATCTTTCTCGTATTCGCCGAGAAACGCCTCATCGACCCAGACTTTTACATTCGATTCTGTTAATCGCTAATTTGAAACTGGCTGTATCTGTAACACTCCCTCTGCTTTACACAGAATTTAGTTGTGTTGCATCGACCGGTTGAATCCCCAGCCAAAAGGAGCCAGTCGTTAGTGCCCTGATCGGTCAGTGAGCTTTTGTCTCGTTCACGGTTTCTCTGTCGAGCTTCCGCCGTCGTTAAAAAAATCGTCTGTCGCAACCATGCCGAAATTGTCAGTGAGTTTACCCTTGTCATTTTCACTGAACATCGTTCGGATACGCCGTTCTTGCTTGAGGCTAGCGATGGTCTGGAAAAAACAGTGCTCACACAGGTGTATCTCATAGCGCTCACCATCGTGAGCCGAGCCATATCCCCACTGAGCCTGCAATAAGGCATATTGAAGGCCATTACCCCTGACGCGGGTACTATCGAGGCAGACATCGCACAGGATGTCGCTGACGATCTCGACTTCTCTCTTTTCTTTAATCCTCATCACTTACCTCCCGTGGTCATGATTAACCACCAGGGAAGCATACTAGACGCCAGACAACGACAAAACACTGCCCATAGGGAAGCCGCTCGCGCCGTATTCTTTACAGCATTGTGTCCCGCGATCACGGATCGCCACCTTTTTGCTTGGCCTGTGCTAACGGCCATTTCCGGTCAGTCGTGAAAGACATAAGCTCGCTGTGAGTGTGTGCCGCGCCAGCCCCTCATCAGGCTGGGCCTCCCCACTCAAGGGATTGAAGGACACGGCGAACTTGTTTGCCTCCTAGCTCCGTTTCGCAGAGCATGATCGGTGCATCCCCACCGAGCGCTGTGTTCGGTGTCGACATCCAATCTGTGGCAGTCACTGGTGTCTCAAATATCTCCTCGGCCAAGTGACTGACCGTAGCAATTCGGTCCAAACGCTCGGAGGCGACAGGATCAAGGTTCTTTTGCCCTCGCCGTCGTCTTTCCAGCGTCGACATGGACGCATTGAGCAGCGTCTCCAGGTGGCGGTCTTGAAGGTTGAAGGCCAAACGAAAAGCCCGGATAAGGTCAACGGGGGGGGGCGGGGGGGGGGGGGGGGGGGGGGGGGGGGGGGGGGGGGGGGGGGGGGGGGGGGGGGGGGGGGGGGG